>JAZOOP010000115.1:0-2431 GCA_045655065.1 Christensenellaceae bacterium | reverse complement strand
TGGTGTATTGTCTTCCTAAGACCGCTTGGCCTCCGACTTCAATTACAAAACATAGAAGGTATTCTTTCGTATGCCGCACTTCCTAAAATTTTAATTTTCATAATCCATAAAAAATGCCGTTATTGAGAACACAATAACGGCGAAATAATTAGTTATTTGCTTCTTCTAAAAGCCTGTCGTATTCTTCAAATACAGCAGCAATAATTTCGTCGTCTAATTCAATATCAAACTTGTCGCTACCATCTTTGTTCTTAGAAACCTTGAATACTAACGCTTCGTCATCATCCATACCTTCTAAAAGTTCAACAGGTTGTAAAATAGCATAGAAATTACCTTTATAAGCAATACCTGCAATTTCAACAAAATCTACTTCTTCGCCGTCTGCGTTAATTAAGGTAATAATGTCGTCGTTATCTTCATCATCTAAATAGTCGTCTTCGTCTTCTTCAGCTGGGTCAACGTAGAAGTCTTCATCATCAAAGTCGTCTAAATCTTCGTCATCAGTTTCTTCTTCAACTTCTTCGTCTTCATCATCCCAACTCATGCGAACGTTTAAATCTTCATCTTCGTCTTCTTCTACTTCTTCAACTACTTCTTCAACTTCTTCTTCAATTTCTTCTTCGTCATCTTCAGGTACGTATAAACCTACAGGTTCATCTTTACCACTTTTATTCCAAAACATAATTTTCTCCTTAAATTAATAAGTTTTTCGTATTTTTTAGAAGAAGCACCCGTTAAGGTGCTTCATTCTTTAACTTTTATTTATGCCATTATTTTATATTAGTCAAAAAAACCTTTAATCCAATCAAAAATACCACCAATAATATCTTTAATAGTGCCAAATATTTTAGCTGGAATACTGTTTGCTTTTTTGTAAGCCTTAGCACTCTTTTCAGAAGCCTTAACTGCTGATAAAGTATATTTAAATGCTTGAGCGCTAGATACTACGTCGCTATAAGAGAATTGTGCAAATGGGTTATCTACAAAGTAGTTAACGTCGCCAGTAGTTGCGTTTACTCTTAGGGTAAACGTACGTTTACCAACTTGTTTTGTGAAGAACCAGAATGGTACGTACATAATATGAGCACGTTTGTTGCTAATACTTGCGCTGTTTATAGTACAAGAAATGTGGCTAGTATTCCAGTTGTGTTTTCTTTGTAAGTCTTGTTTGTATTCCCAAACTGCATCGTTTTTAACGCCGTTTTCAATAGCAGAATATGCTTTGCTAACAACATCTGTATATCTCTTAGGGTTCCATCTAAAACGAACTTTATTTGGTTCTTTAGTTATTAATGAAGTTTGGTTTAATGTTTTGCCTTTATATTTTTCAATGTTGCCATTTGGTTCGTGGTCTGTTACGTATGTAGCATAGTAACCGTGCCATGCTTTTGCTTCTGGGTAAGTTTTTGTGCCACTACCTTGTTGAATTGAAGAATATGCAGGGTTATCATATTTAAATCTGCATTCAATAGAATTTAATTCTAAGGTAATTCTTAATAATGGTTGATATTCTAAAACTGCTTCGTCGCAATAGCCTTTAGATTCTGCTTCGTTTAACCATTTTTTTAATGCTTTAACGCCTGCACCACCTAAAGCGTTTTTAGCAGCCTTTTCATCTAGGTTAGCAAGAGCGGCACGTACTGCAGCCATGTTATCCATAGCGCTGTAGAAACCTTCAAAATATTTAGCGTCTGGGCTCTTTTTCCATTCAGCAAATTCAGTTGCGCCAAACACAACACCACGTTCTCTGCCAACAGAAAGAAAATCTTCATCTGGAATAATTGGAGCTTCTTGCATAATTGCTGGCATTAATGCTAGTCTGTATTCCGAATCGCCTTTACCTGCAAATAACGTTAATTTTGCAAAATACCATTGAGCGTTACCAGAAAGTTTCATATCTTTTGCTTTGTCGTAATAAACACTTGCTTTAGCAGCGTTCTTTTTGCATTTTTTTGCTAAAAGATATAATGCTTTTAAGTAATTTTCTACACCATAATCTCTTGCGTTACCCTTTTCAAAATATTCTAAAGCTTTTTGTGGCTTTTTATCTACAAGGGTTGCAGCCATATCTGCACAAGCTTGTGGGTGGCCAGCATCTGCTGCTTTCTTTAAGAACTTTTGTGCTTTTGCTTCGTTCTTTGGATAACCGTTAGCACCATTGCGGTAATTCAAATACTCTTGATAACTTGATTGACTCATAAAATAAACCTACCTAAAAATTTTTTCGTGCAACAATTTGTTAATTGATTTTTCTTACACACTATATATTGTACCAAAAATATAAATTATGTCAATTGTTTTTATAAAATTTTACATTTTTTTTGCGTTTAAATGATATTTTTTATATTTTTTTCCAATTTTTACAAATTTTTTTAATATAACTTCGTTCTTATAATTGCTTTTACATTTATATATATTAGGCTTAAAAAAT
>JAZOOP010000114.1:0-1959 GCA_045655065.1 Christensenellaceae bacterium | reverse complement strand
AAAGGTTTAAAGGGCAAAAAGAAATTGCTATAGATGCAATATACAATTTTAGGTTACAACCCCTTAGGGGAAAGTGGGATGAAGTTGTATCTTATATGCCAAGTTGTTTTGTAAATTCACAATTAAAAGATTTTATTACCTTTCTACTTGAGAACAAGAAAAAAAGAGTTTATATAGAAGGTGGAAAAGTATATGATAGCCATTATAAAAGGTTGCTTCGTGCAAATTTAATGGAAAATAATAATTTAGAAGTTGTAAAAGAAGTTCTTTTAAGTAATTGTGGTGAAGTGGAAATAAACGGCGAAATTCCAAAAGATGACGAAAAGTATTTAAAAGAGTTTTATAAAGATAAAATTTTCTTCTAACAAAATATATAAAAAACGATTGACAAAAAGGTGTAAACATATTAAAATAAAGGTAACTAAAAAGCAATTTAAGTTCGGACAAGTAGTGTCTTGTAATATTTTATAGAGAGTAGGTGTTGGTGGAAATCTTACAAAAAGCAAGAATACGAAACCACCAAACTTTTGCAAAGTAGGGTACTTTTACCTATAAAGAGTGGCCGTTTTCGGCAAATAAGGTGGAACCACGGATATATTCGTCCTTATGCATATGCATAAGGATTTTTTTGTATAAGGAGAATTAAAATGAAAATTACGTTAAAAGATGGCTCTTTTTTAGAGTTTGATGCACCTATTACTGTTGGTGAAGTTGCAAAAACTATTTCAGAAGGTCTATTTAGAAATGCTGTTTGCGGTAAAATAGATGGCGAACTAGTAGATTTATCTTTTGTAGTAGAAAAAGATTGCGATTTACAAATTGTAACCCTAAGAGATAAAGATGGCTTACAAGTTTTAAGGCATACTTGTTCGCACGTTTTAGCACAAGCAGTTAAGAAAATTTTTCCTACCTGCAAATTGGCTATAGGCCCAACAATTGAAAATGGCTTTTATTACGATATAGAATTTAAAACACCTATATCTCAGCAAGATTTAGTTATGATAGAAAAGGAAATGCAAGAAATAATTAAAAGCGATTTTCCTATAGAAAGAATTGTTTACAAAAAAACAGAAGCCCTAAAGGTTATGAAAGGGTTTAGTGAACCTTATAAAGTTGAACTTATTCACGATTTACCTGCAGGTAGCGTAATTTCATTCTATAAACAAGGCGATTTTATGGATTTATGTCGTGGCCCACACCTACCATCAACGGGTAAAATTAAAGCGTTTAAATTAACTTCTGTTACGGGCGCTTACTGGCGTGGCGACGAAAAGAATAAAATGTTAACTAGAATTTACGGAACTGCGTTTGAAAAGAAAAGCGAACTTGAAGAATATATTAATCAACTAGAAGAAGCCAAGAAGAGAGACCATAATAAACTAGGCAGAGAACTAGGCATTTTTATGACGGAAGAAGTTGTAGGCCAAGGTTTGCCACTTTTAATGCCTAAAGGTGCAAAAATTATGCAAATTTTAACAAGGTTTGTTGAAGATGAAGAAGAAAAGCGTGGCTTTATGATTACTAGAACACCTGAAATGGCTAAAAACGACCTTTATAGAATTTCAGGGCATTGGGACCATTATAGAGATAAAATGTTTATTATTGGCGACGAAAATTCTCCAGAAGCAATGGCTCTCCGCCCAATGACTTGCCCTTTCCAATACCAAATTTATAAAAACGGCTTAAAGAGTTATAGAGATTTACCTTGTAGATATAGCGAAACTGCTACTTTATTTAGAAACGAAGCAAGTGGCGAAATGCACGGCTTAATTAGGGTAAGGCAATTTACTTTAAGCGATGGGCATATTGTTTGTACTCCTGAACAAATTGAAGAAGAATTTAAACGTTGTTTAGATTTAAGTTATTATTTCTTAGAATGTTTGGGTATGAGGGAAGACGTTACCTTTAGATTTAGTAAAAGGGGTGCCTCTAACAAGGCTAAATATATAGATAACGATA
>JAZOOP010000113.1:0-17629 GCA_045655065.1 Christensenellaceae bacterium | reverse complement strand
CTCTTGGTCTAGCATATCGCCCGTGCCTTCGTTTGAATTAAAGTTTACGTAATATGCAATACCTTGCCAATGTGCATATAACGTTTTATCTGAAGCGTTTGCCCAAGCATTTGCACTGCTTAGGTCTGCATTGTAATATTTAGTTCCATCTGTAGTTGCATCGTAATATCCTAAGAATATATATCCTAAACGAGTAGGTGCTACGGTAATTTCAGGCATTTCTTCGCCGAAAATTGCAGTTACTGCACTTTGTGCACCACTACCATTATTTGTATTAAACGTTACTGTATAAGTATTTGCTTGCCAACGTGCGTAAAGGGTTAAATCTTCGGTTGACGCCCAATCATCTATAGTAGCAACCATATTTTCGTTGTAATATTGAGTTCCATCTTCTTCTGCGTCGTAATAGCCTAAGAAAGTATACCCTGTTTTAGTAGGTTTAGATATAGTAGGTAAAGTTCCACCAAATTCTACTTCAACCTCGTTTGTGCCAATGCCACCACATTGTTCAAAAGTAATTGTATAAGTAGTTACTGACCAACGAGCATATAAAGTAGTATCGGTTATTTTATCCCATAGTTTAACGCTAGCCATATCGCCGTCGTAATATTGTACACCAAACTCATCAAAATAACCATCAAAAGTAAAGCCTTCAATAGCGTTTGGCGCCGTTGCTACAGGCATACTTGAACCAAACGTAGCCATTACACTTTCCGTACCGCCCGTGCTACCTTGCATATCAAAAGTTATGGTGCTTTCTATTGCCTGCCACTTAGCATAAAGGTTAATAGTTGTTTCTTCTTTATCCCAAGTTATTACGCTTGCGCCCGTTTCGTCTGTGTATTGTGTGCCCGTACCACCTTCTCCGTCGTACCAACCTACAAAGTTAAATCCTTCCATAGTAGGTACACCAAGAGTAAAGGTTTCGCCGTATGTAAGTTGTGCCGTTGCTAATGCGTTTACGTTTGCTACGCCACCTGCTGTAGGATGGTTTGCTCCTAAAACATAGAACGTACCACTTCCCGTTGATGAACTGCTACTGTATTTATAAAGGCTTACGTAAATAACGTCGCCAGCATTAGCAGTAAAAGTAGATGAGTAAGAAGGGTGAGAACCATATAGGTTGTAACTCATAATAGAACTTGCCTTCGTTAAGTTATATACGTTAATATAAAAGTCGCCAGTCGTACGAGTGCCATAGAAAGTATAAGTTCCTGCATTATAACAAGTAAAGTAATAATAATGAGCACTTGAACTTGAATACGAAGTTATAGAACTAAACGTTTTCGCACTTGAATTGCTGTTATGATTCGCTATATCTATATACTCTCTTGAATAATAAGTAGAAGTCATAGAAACCCACTTAGCGTAAAGAGTAATGTTTTCAGTTACGCCTGCAGTAAAGTCGTAAGGACTACCCGTGCAAGAAGAGTTTGCATACCAACCTGCAAAAACGTATCCACTACAAGTAGGAACTGTAGGGTAAGTTAAACCTGCCGTTTCGGTTACTACTTGTGCAGTAGGCGCTGTGCCACTTGCTCCGTTAAGGTCAAACGTTACCGTGTAAGAAGCATTATCAGTAAAAAAGTCTGCCAACGTTACGTTTGTTGTTTTTGCTTGCCATTCAGCAACTAACGTTATATTAGAATTGTTTAGCCATACACCGTTTTCTATTTTTTCTGAATTATTATACCAGCCTAAAAAATTATAACCCGTACGAGTAGGTTCTTCTAAAACGTACTCGTTTCCATAACTTACTTCAGTTGTTCTATTTGAAATAATACCACCGTTTGCATCATAAGTAATTAAATATTCTTTTGCAGACCAAACTGCAGTAATTGTTTTATTTTCGGTTATAGGATAAGTAAAATCGTAATCCCAACCAGAAAGTTCGTAACCATCTTTCGTAGTATATGGTAGAGTTGCTAATTCGCCTTCTTCTACTAGTTGGTTAGCAACGCTAGTTCCACCTAAAGTTTCAAAAACAATGGTGTACATTGGTCTTCTTCTAATTTTTAAGGTATACAATTGAGAAGAGCCTGCCTCAGACCTTACTAAAACGTAGAAAGTATTATCTCCCACAGATAAATTAGTAGTTTTGCTTGCAATAGTTTGGTTACCATGCACGTCGGTTGTAAGAACCCACGTACTACGAGAGTTTACAGTAACGAAAGGTTCAAGATGAATAACCGTAGTTGCATTGTTTACGGTTAACGAATATTCGTAAGTGCCCGTTCTTTCAAAAGCACTAAATTCTGCTTGAGTTCCTGCCAAAGCATCTTCAGTAGACCATTTTGCATAAACTGCCATATTGCGTGAAAGTGGAGCATCTAGTAAAGAGTTTGCAGTAAAAGGTTTTCTCCAAGAATCTTTATCCCAATACCAGCCGTCAAAAATATAGCCATCTTTCGTTGGGTCTTCTGGCATTTCAATGGTTTCTGCACCGCCAGTATTTATAGAGTAGTAAATATTTCCGTCAACTATAAAATTAACCTTAAACTCTACTGCACTACAAGCAGTTAACGTTAAAAATAACGATAACGTTAACAATAGCGAGCAAATAATTTTAGAAAAAGTACGTTTAACCATAACTTTTCTCCTTTTTTTTCTGTATGTAAAAGCAAAAATATTCTTATTTCAAATACTTTTTTATATTGGGTAATTATATCATAATATAATTAAAACATCAACTTTTTTTACAATGTTTTATTTTTTTGCTATTTCTTGCGTGCGCAATTAGAACAAAATATTTTTTAATTTTTGTAATTATTTAACCTCTTAAAAACAAAAGGTATACTAGTAATTTTTTAATAAAAATTATAAAAGCGTTAGAAAATTTCTAACGCTTTTTAATGTTTTTTATTTCTTTTATACCCCGCTATAAGAAGCAAAGCCACAATCTATAGGCAATACCACACCCGTAATAGCCGATGCTGACTTTTCATCACATAAGAATAAAGTAGCACCTAAAAGTTCTTCGGCATCTACAAACCTATTCATAGGAGTGCCTTTTAATATTTTTTCGCTTCTTGCAGTAGGAGTTCCATCTGCATTAAATAATAGTGCTCTGTTTTGTGCAGAAACTAAAAAGCCTGGGGCAATTGCGTTGCATCTAATACCCGTGCCTGCAAAGTGAGTTGCTAACCATTTAGTAAAGTTAGAAATACCTGCTTTTGCTGCAGAGTATGCAGGAATTTTTGTAAGTGGTGTATAAGCGTTCATTGAAGAAACGTTAAGAATACAACCACCTTTTTTTGCAACCATATCTTTAGCAAATGCTTGCGTTGGCAACAACGTGCCTTGGAAATTTAGTTTGAAAACAAAATCTACACCACTAGAGTCTAAATCAAAGAAAGATTTGCCACCTTCTTTTGCTTCGTGTTGATATTCGTTATCGGTAGTAGCCCTTGGGTTATTACCACCTGCGCCGTTAACTAAAATATCGCAAGCACCGAAGTCTTTTAATACTTCTTGGTGAACTGCTTCTAAATTTTCGGCATCTAAAACGTTTGCTTTATAACCTTTACAAACAAAACCTTCGCTAGTTAATTCTTCAGCAAGTTTTTTAACAGCATCTTCGTTAAGGTCTAGTGCAGCAACTTTTGCCCCACTTTGGGCAAACGCACGTGCCATAGCACCACAAATTAGCCCACCTGCGCCTGTAACAACTACTACTTTGTTGTTAAAATCTATATTTAATGGAAGTTTTATCATAATGTGCTCCTTACTTTTTTAAGTTTTCTAATAAATCCCAAACGCCTAACATATACATAATGCCTAAAGCCCTATCGTATAAGCCGTAGCCTGGGCGTACCGTGCCTGGTTTTTCATCCCACAAATGTCTGCCGTGGTCTGGGCGAATATAGCCCTTAAAGCCACAATCGTGGTATGCTTTTAATATTTCTATAATACCCGTGTCGCCGTCGCAATCTCTATGACTTGCTTCACTAAAATCTCCATTAGGGAAATGTTTAACGTTTCTAATGTGAGCAAACGCAATTCTATCACAATGCTTTCTAACAATTTCTGCAACGTTATTTTTAGGGTTAGCGTTTAGGCTACCAGAACATAAAGTTAAGCAGTTATAAGGATTATCTACCATTTTTAAGAACTTATTAATACTTTCTTCATCAACTAAAAGTCTTGGTAATCCAAAAATGTCCCAAGGTGGGTCGTCCATATGGATTGCCATTTTAATATCGCACTCTTCACAAGTTGGCATAATTGCTTCTAAAAAGTATTTTAAATTTTCCCAAAGTTTTTCTTTGATTACCCCTTCGTAAGCCTTAAAAAGTTGGTCTAGTTTAGCCATACGTTCTGGTTCCCAACCTGGGAAAGACATATTATATTTTTCGGTGAAGTCTAAAATATATTTTGCCATTGCGTTATAGTCGTCTTGAATCATATTCTTTTCGTAGAATAACGCAGTAGAGCCGTCGCCAACTTCGTGGAATAGGTTACTTCTTGTCCAGTCAAAAATAGGCATAAAGTTATAACAAATTACTTTTACACCAAACTTAGATAGGTTACGAATTGTAGTTTTATAATTTTCTATGTAGGCATCTCTACTTGGTAAGCCTATTTTAATATCGTCGTGAACGTTTACAGATTCAACCACGTCTATATTAAAGCCATACTTTTCGCATTGAGCCTTAACTTTAGCAATTTCTTCTTCTTGCCAAATTTCGCCTGGCATTTTGTCGTGCAAAGCCCAAACTATGCCCTTAACCCCTGGTATTTGCTTTATATCTGAAAGTTTAATACGGTCGTTACCTTCGCCGTACCATCTAAAAGTCATTTGCATACGATTAACCTCTTTTTATCTTAATTTTTTTGGCTTTCTAATACGGTTAAGTTGTTTGTTCATTTTTAACAACTCTTCTTTAGTAAAGTTAACGTTAGCCATACCTATCATGCTTGCTAAACGTAAAACGGTAAAGCCACCCATCATTTGCATTAAACCGCCGTCTGCCTTTAATTCTACGTCAAAACCACCAGAATTCTTGCCTTTGCCTTTTTTGCCAGCGCTCATTTTCTTTTTAAGTTTAAGTCCTAGTCCAATAAACCACAACTTACCCCTTAAACAACTCATTATGTCAGAGATTTTATCGTTAAGTGAAAATCTGCCTTCTGGAGCGTCAATATCAAACCAATTTAATATAGCGCCTTGTTCTTTTAACCTATAATCTTCGTTAAAGGTTTCAACTTTTATAATTTTACTTTCGTCGGTTAAGTCGCCTGCCTTTGCAACGATAGTTGTTTCGCCTTTGTTTTCAACTTCAAAATAGAAGAAGTGGTCTTCGGCAGTTTTCTTGCCAATGCTTTGGCCGTTAACAAAAAGTTCTACTTCAGGTTGGTTAGAATATACCGTAATTTTAGTAACGTCTTCAACACGGTCTATATATCTTTTACCGCATAAGTGAACGAAAGGTTCTTTAGAAAGCCAAGCCTTATAAGCATAGAAGGCATCTTTTTTATACTTTCTATCCATAGTAACAAGCCCTTTATGGTTTTGCCCGTTTTCGCCACCTTCTGCCCTAGCATCTGCACCAAAGTCAAACATATTCCAAACGTGCGTAGCCCACAAATATTTACGAGTAAATAATTGTTTAATTAATTCTTCGTGGTAGTATGCTTGGTATTCTTCGGTATAATCGCCTTGGAAAGGTTTACTGCTGTGCCAATTTAGCGCTTCGCAACCATATTCACTGCACCCTATAGGAATAGTTGGGTGGGTTTTATGGAATTTATCAAACCAAGGTCCGTTCATAGTAGTATCTCCACCATACCAACCGAAGTAATGATTGTAAGAAACTACGTCTGGAATTAAAAGGTAAGGGTCGTCCATTTTACACATAGAAACTGCGGCAATAGTGGTTAAACGAGTTTTATCCATTTCATGACAAAGGTCGTTTAAGATTTTGTGATTTTCTAATAAATCTTCACTAGAGCCTGCTATAGAAATTTCGTTAGATAACCCCCATACTACGATACTTGGGTGATTATAATTTTGAACGATAAGTTCTTTCATTTGAGAAATCGTGTTTTCTCTACCCGTTGGCATATGCCTAGAAATATATGGAATTTCTGCCCAAATAACTAAACCCTTTTCGTCGCATAAATCGTAAAAATATTGGTCGTGTTGGTAGTGAGCAAGTCTAATTGTAGTTGCGCCTACTTCCATAATTAAATTAATATCTTCTTCGTGATGTTCTGGTAAAAGCGCGTTGCCTACTCCAAACCTATCTTGGTGGCGAGATACACCACGTAGTGGGTATTCTTCGCCGTTTAATATAAAGCCGTTGTTAGCGTCTATTTTAAATGAACGGCAACCAAAACGAGAACAAACGTTATCTAACACAACACCTTCTTCTACAATTTCTACTTCACAACAATATAAATAAGGGTCAATTCTTCCGTGCCATAGGTGTACGTTTTCAATAACGAAGTTAGCCTTTGATTCAGTGCTTTCTTGTTTTAATAATTCGTTTTCTTCTTTATCGTAAATAGTATAAACTAATTTTTGGTTTTCTTTAAGGTTTTTAACAAAAACTTCAACTTCAACCTTAGCGTTTTTGTCTTCAATGGTTGGAGTAATAGTTAAACCCGTGCCACCAAAATATTCTAAATCAAAATGAGAATTATTTACGCAAATTAGGTTAACGTCACGGTAAAGCCCACCGTAGAAAGTAAAGTCTGCCATTTGTGGATAAACGGTTTCGTTTGCAGAGTTATCAACAACTACTGCAACTTCCGTTTCTTCTTTTAAGTTAGCCGTTATATCTACTCTCCAAGTAGAATAACCGCCGTCGTGATGGGCAAGTTTTTCGCCGTTAACGAATACGTCGGCAGAAGAGTTTGCACCACGGAATTCAATATAATATAAATCTGCCTTTGGCAACTCTGCCTTTTTTAAGGTTTTAATATATAGGCAAGAACCACGGAAATAATCGTTTCCACCATCGTAGCCGTCAACAGCGTTCCAAGTGTGTGGTAGATTAATTTTTTCTTGCGCAGATGCATCTGTTATAGGATATTGTGAGTTCTTAATAAAACCCCAGTCTTTGTTTAAGTTAATAATTTCTCTCATATATAATTCCTTTTTTATTATACGCCAGACTTTTTTGTCTGGCGTATGTTAATTTTTTAAGTTTTATAAATTAGTTTTCAGCCACAACTTCAGTGGTTTTTTGTTCTTCTTTTCTCGTTGCTAATTCATCGTTCATTTTTGCAAGGGTTTTCTTGTCTAGGTTGTAAATGAAAGCAATTGAAACGAACATTAGTAATGCACTAAATAGATATAACGCACAAACTAACCAACACATATTGTATGCCGTTGCTATAGATTGACCTTCTGTGCCTAAGCTTGAAACGTAACCAAGTACACCCATTAATAAAAGTACGATAGATGGACCTACGCCTTGTGCAAGTTTTCTAAAGAAAGAGTGTAATGAATATATCATACCTTCTTCACGTTTACCTGTTTTCCATTCGTTATAGTCAATAGCGTCTGCCATAAATGCCCAAGAAACGCAAGTATAAATACCAAGACCAATACCAAATATAGAAAGAGAAACTACGTAAAGAATAAGAGCAATAGTTTTGTTAGGAATAAGTGGGAATATTAACATTAATACACCACCCAATACTGAAACGAAAGCACCTACTGCAGCAGATTCTTTTTTGCCATATTTTTCAACTATCTTTTTTATAAAAGGCATAAAGAACAACATTGGCACGAAGCCTATTGCCATTACTAACCCTGAAAGAGATGCCTTGTTAAAATAAGTTGCAAACATAATTGTAGTTGCCGTTGTTGCAGAGTTCATACCTAAGAACATTGCCATAGCAGCAAGAGTTGCGCCTACAGCAGGGCGGTTTTTCATAAAGTTTACAAAGGCTTTTATAATATTAAATTTCTCTACGTTTTCGTTGGTTTTAACTGTGTTTTCATCTACACGTATTGTTATAGATTTAATCATAAACAAGAAGGCAATAAAACCTAAAACACCCATAATAAGTGCGGCAAAGAAAACTCTGTTACCAATTAAAACTTCTACTTGTTCGCCAAGTTCGTTTAATATAGGCTTACCATTTTGGTCAAACGCCTTTTCCCAAATAAGAATTGGTAAAATTATTTGTGGTAAAAGATTACCAAACATTGAACCTATTGAACGCCAGGTTGAAAGTTGAGACCTTTCGCCAGAATCTTCGGTTACTAAAGATAACATTGCACCATAAGGAACGTTAGCAATGGTATAGCAAGCATCCCAAATAATATAGCCTACTATAAATAAAACGCATTTAAGCCATAAATCTGCATTTGGTAGTGGTATAAACACCAAAGCGCCTGCAACAAGCAAACCACACGCACCTATAAAAATATAGGTTTTAAATTTGCCCATTTTA
This sequence comes from Christensenellaceae bacterium, assembly GCA_045655065.1. Taxonomy (GTDB): domain Bacteria; phylum Bacillota; class Clostridia; order Christensenellales; family Borkfalkiaceae; genus UBA1259. Next base: position 9,220 of record JAZOOP010000113.1, on the reverse strand, counting down.
TACTTTCTTCTATCTGCGTCTATCATAGCGCCGATAATTGGGTCGTTAATAGCATCCCAAATTTGAACAATTAGCAATAATATAGATAAGAGCCCCGTTTCTAGTAACATAAAAGCAAGCCAAAATGTTTGTACCGTTCCCTTAAGAGAGAAACTCATATTACAACCAAAGTCGCCTGCAGCATAAGCTATCTTATCACGCATACCAAATTTGCGTTTGCCGTTAGCATCTAGCTGTACTTCTTTTTTCATAAAAACTCCTCCTAAATGTTTATATCCATTTTGACAAAAAATAAAATCAAAATGAATTTTTTATAATTAAATTTTAACATAGTTAAAAAACTTGCAAAAGATACAAAACTTTGATATTATATAACAAAACTCAGTATTTAAGGGGATTTTTCCATTTTATGAATTTAACTTTTGCAAAAGAATTAATTTTTAACGTTTGCGGTGTAGAGTTTAACGTTGTTGAAAATAATATTGAAAACTTGTTAAACTTGTTTAACAAAAAAAGCAACAAATTGTTGTTTAACGTTTATAAAGGCAACAAAGCGGAATTAGAAAAGGTTTTTAGTTTTAAAGGAAACGTAATATACCAATTTAATTGGCTTTTTGATAGCGTAATTTTTGCTTTTTATAGTAAAAACACCAAAAAAGTTTACGTGCTAGGGCCAACGTTAAAAGAACGTTTTAACGAAATTAAAGCAAACTACTACCTAAAAGAACTTAAAGTAGAAAAAGAAAGCGCAAAAGACCTGTTGTTTTTTGGCTCTTCTTTACCTTTTGTAGAATACTCTGCAAGTATTAGGCTAGTTCATTACTTATATGGAAAACTTTGCAAAAGCAAAACGGAAATTAAAAACGAAAGCATAAATTTATTTAAAAACAAAACATTAAAAATAGAAAAAGGCGAAGTAGAAAACACGGTAGAAAAAATTAGAAAGGTAGAAGAAAGGTACGAAGTTAGCACGACCCTTACCGAAGCCATAAAACAAGGTAATTTTTCGTTGGCTATGACCATACTTTCTAACTTTACCCTTGGCAACTTTAACCCAAGAACGCAATCTCCCCTACGTAATACACAAAACTATTGTATAGTTTTGAACACCCAGTTAAGGCAGGCACTACAGGGGCAAATTCATAGTTATTTACTAGATAAGGTTTCTAACGAAATAGGGCTAGAAATAGAAGGGCTTAAACTGGTGCAAGAGTCGCAGTCGCTTATAGTTAGTATTGTTCAAAAATACTGCGATTTGGTGCTAAATAGTTCATATTTGAACAAAAAACCTTTGGTTAATATGGTTATTCAATACGTAAAAGAGCATTTAATAGAAGAACTAACCGTTAAAGAAATCGCCCAAGAATTAAACGTTAACGCAAACTATTTATCTACCCTTTTTCACAAGGAAATGAACTTAAAAATTATAGAATTTATTAATAAAGAAAGAATAGACCAAGCTATAACTTTGCTTAAAAACACCAACTTGCAAGTTCAAGAAATTGCAAGACTCGTTGGCTATAACGAAAGTAGTTATTTTACAAAAACGTTTAAAAAAGTTTGCAATAAGTCTCCAAAAGATTACAGGAAGTAATATTAAACTATTTTGGCTTGGTAAAATAGTTTGACAAGTTTTTTATTTATATGCTATAATAAAAGTAAGGTAGCGCAATCTCAACCGTTAAGGTTGTTTATTCTGTTGGCACTTATTTAGTGAAACCAACCGCGCGCAAAGGGTTGCATTGGACTTGTGCTTACACAAGTTATAGCGGAAAGCGCGGGATTGCAACTCTTTATTTTTTGCTAATAATAGTTGACTTTTTTATAAAAGCAAAGTATTATAATTATGGAATTCAGTTCAGCCCAAAAGGCAATTTCTTGTGGTAACACATCTCGGAACTGAATTTTTATTTTTTAAAAAGAAAAAAATCGGCATTAAACCGATTTTTTCTTTTTTTATATTTAATTGTTTTAGGTGTAAAACTATGGTATACTAATATTGCAATTAGTTAATTGCTATAAACAAGTGTGCGTTCATTGTAAGCTTACTTACGCCTGCCACTTGTTTTTTTATTTTTTTTCTAACGTTGATATTCTATTTTTTAAGGCTAAAATTTCTTCTTTTAATAGTTCAATTTCTGGTTTTAATGCAACTTCGCTTTCGTTTATTTTTATTTTTGCACTATTACCCGTTAAACTTATAGAAGCAGAATTTGCATCTATATTAATAGTTTCAACTTGTTCATCTCTGCCTTTAGTTCCTCTTACTAACCTTATTGCAGATTTAACTTCGTTCCCGCCCTCAATAGTAAGCGCTCCCCTAACCGTAGCGCCAAAAGAGCTTACTTTAAAAGGGTTAAATCTTCTTTGCCACTCTGGGTACTTATACGTGCCGTCTTGGTATTTATCGTAACCATAACCTGCACCAACGGTAAATATATCGTTATTTTTTTCTTGCAAGTTCCATCTGCCAACAACTATTTGTGGTATGTGTGGGTCTGACCCAACCGTACCACTTGGGTCGGAAGAAATTAAATCGTGCCCAATTAAAAAAGACCTATCGTTTTGAGCAATAATTGTAATATTTAATTACTATTTTTTGTTGCCTTTTATTCAAAAATGTGGTATAATAATTATATGAATTCAACCGAGCCCAAAAGGCAATTTCTTGTGGTAACACAGCGCGGGGGTTGAGTTCTTTTTTTATTTTATTTACTTTTTTTATTCTTTGTGTTATAATATTAACAAGGTAGCACACCTAATCTTTAGATTAGTTGTCGGCAACGTTCCGACCGTGCATCAAAGAGTTGCTCCGGCCTTGTTTTACAAGGATTAGTCGAAAGGACAGAGTTGCAACTCTTTTTTTATTTGTTTAACAAAAAAGCAAGGCAAACTGCCTTGCTTTTTCTATTTTTTATCTTTTTTCTTGTTCTTAAAATTATTAAGTCTTTCATTTTGTGCTTTTGCTTCTAGTATTAGTGGCAAAACAATCCAAAAAAATATAATTAATATAGTTAAAGGTATATACCACCATTTCATTTTTATTATGCTCCTTTATATGAATTACTACAAAACCTAAACTTTTTATGCACTTTCTTTGTTTTTATTAAAGTTCAATAGTAACTCTACCCCTGCCATAAGACATTATATAGTTAAAGCATTCTTTCTTGCACATTACAAAACTATCTTCATTATATTGCTTAAAGAACTTTTTGGTAAAATCTCTCAACTTTAACAAGAAAGCATATAAGTGTTTGCAGTTGCCAAAATATGGGCAATCGCACGCAAGATAAGTTATTCTGCCTTGCTTACACCTAAAATCAATTTCATACCATTCGTCGCCATTTGCACTACGAACAACTGCCTTACCGACACCTTTATTTAAGTATATAAACGGAACGAACCCATCTTTATATAACTTTTGACCTTTTATTTTAACTAATTCGTCGTCAAATAAATCGCTATTTTCTAAATCTTCAAGGTTAATTTCTATATCGTCTTCGCCAATACCAGCATTTTCGCTATACTTAACCCCTGCATAGATTGATAAAAACTTGTCTACCGTTAAAGTAAGGTCTAAAGATACAACGTCATCTTCAATCTTAAAATACGTGCCAGTTATGTTAGTATCTATTATTGAAGATACCCATTTCATTTCAAACTTTGGCTTTTTAAAAGACTTTAACACCTTTTTTACTACGGCAATTTCTTTTTCCATTTTGCCTTCAACGGTAACAACGTCGCCAAACTTAATTTCTGGCAAATCGCTAAAATAAGAAAGGGTTAATCCACCTTCAAACCTAACTTCTACTAAATTCTTTGGAACACGGTTTTCGTTTTCCTTCTTTTCAAAATTTTCTAAAACTTCTTCTATAATATTTCTGTTAAACATATTTTTTCTCCTTTAAATTTATTTACATAGCCCAAGCATAGTCTTGCCATCTAAATGCTTGCCTTTTATAAGGCTTACTTTTTTTAACGTTTTTATAATCTTTAGTTTTTTCGTAAATTTCAACGTCGTATTCTTTTTCAATATAACGAAGATACGAAGGCAACTTATCTAAAGTTTTTCTAACAGTATGGCTATGCGCTGAAGAATAATTGGTTGTTGAGTTAACGTTTACACCATTAATAAAATAATCGTAAACGGTCTTCTTAAACACTTGTTGAAACAAAAAATATTCCCTACTGTTAATCACTGCATAAAAAGATAATGTTCCTCTTTTAGTTTCTTTGCAAATTATTTTTGTTTTCATCTTTAATCTCCTTTTTTCAACTTACACCCAAATTTTAACATTATATATTGCCATACGCTTGTCATATTAAAAAAATTTTTTAAATTTTTTAAAATAAATAAAACACCAGCGGTTGCTGGTGTTTAAATTTATAATATTTTTTCCATAACAATTTTTTGTGGTAAAAATCCACACGCTTGGTAAAACTTAATTGCTTGGGGGTTGCATTTCCAAACGTTAAGGGTTACGTTATGGCAACCGTTTAGTTTTGCAAACTCTACGGCATAATCTAGCAACGTTTTGCCAACGCCTTGCCTACGAATTTTTTCATCTACGCACAAGTCGTCTATATAAAGCGTTTTAACGTTTTGCAGAACGGAATCGTTAATAATTTCCTTAAATATTGCAAAGCAATAACCTAAAACAAAATCTTTATTATCTACACAAACTAAAATTGGCTTAATACTATCGTTAAGCATTTCTTTAATTTGCAAGTTAGTATGTTTTGTGCCTACCTTAAAAATATCTGGCCGACCGTTATGGTGAACTAAATCTACTTGGGCAAGTAGGTCGCATATTTTTGCAATATCTTTTTCTTCTGCAAGTCTTACTCTCATAATTATTTGTTTACTTTATTAGTTGTATCTGCACCACCGTAACAATGGTATTGGTCTAATCTCCAATTGATTGCGGTGTAAGGCACTTTTTTATCTATATCGTCAACAAGTTCAACACCCCAACCTGGGCCGTTAGGTATTTCCATATAGCCATCTTTAATTTTAAACTTATACTCGCCCATACAGTCGCTAGCTTGTTTCATTGTTGCCGGTGGAAAAGTTTCCATTATTAAGAAGTTAGGAATAACTGCCGCCATATGTAAACTTGCAGCAATATTTATTACGCTCACTGGAACGTGTGGAACTACGTATGCGTGGTGTGCTTCGGCAAGTGCGCAAACTTTCATACTACCGGTAAAGCCACCAAGGGTGCAAACGTCTGGCCTAGCAATTCTCATACCAGCGTTTAGCATCATTTCAAATTCTTGAATACTAATACATCTTTCGCCTGCGGCAATAGGAACAACCGTTTTAGCCGTAAATTCTTTTAACGTTTCTATGTTTTCCGAACGTATTGGGTCTTCAAAGAATAAAATGTTTAAATCTTCTAACATTTTACAAAGCATTAAAGATTCGTCGCCGTTTAATTCTCTATGAATTTCTATTGCAATATCTATTTCATCACCTAAAACTTCCCTTGCAAATTTAACTCTATTATACATAGTTGTTAAACGTTTAGAAGATGCCCAACCCTCCATATCTCTACAAGGGTTAAGTCTTACGGCAGTAAATCCATCTGCTTTGGCCTCTTGCAATAACGCCCTAAATAACTCTTTATCGTTATTAGGGGTAATATGACGCCAAACACGAATTTTATCTCTATATTTTCCACCAAACAAATCGTATACGGGCACACCTAAAGCCTTACCCTTTATATCCCAAAGTGCAAGGTCTATTGCAGAAATTGCGCTTTGTATATTCATACCCTTAAATTGATGTTCTTCGTATAATCTTTCGTTAATAAAGTTTATTCTGTTAACGTCTTCACCAACGATAACAGGTTCTAAGCATTTAAGAGTACCTATAACGCCCTCTCTCATCGCCCATAAACCAGATTCTCCAAGCCCAACAATCCCTTCGTCAGTGTGAACTTTTACAAACAAATGCCTATTACCAGAAAGTATCGGTTCTATTTTTGTAATTTTCATTACGCTTACCCCTTCTTATTGATTAATCTACTAAAATTTGTTGTACTTGCTCTTTAGTATAAAACTTCTTACTCGCAAATTTTATATAATTATATCACTTTTTTATATTTAAAGCAATAGAAAGCACCAACCTTTTGGTTGATGTTTTCTTTTTGGTTGCACGGCTGGTGAGCCAGCAGAGCCGTAAAACAAAAAGCGTTAGAAATTTTCTAACGCTTTTAGGGTTTTAATTATTACTCTTTTTTCTATTACAAGGTGCGCATAAAACTTGAGCATTTGACAAAACAGTTCTTCCACCTTTTGACCAAGCATCAATATGGTCCATTTGTAATTCTTCTGGATAAAACCATTTTTTACAACTTTCGCATTGATATTTCCCATTTGAGCAATCTTTATTTAATAGATAAGTTTTTTTATCATCAATTGTAAATAACCTTTTTTCGTCAACGCTAATTCCATTGACAATGGCTTGAATTATATCTTCAATTTCTTTACGCTTATCTGTAAATTTAGAATCATCACTTTTAAGATAACGTTTAATACGAACATTGATTTCTTGTTTATGCTCTTTCCAAATAGTATAATCTTTCAAATATTTTAACGCCAAAGCAAAATAAATATCTACTTGTCCGTATTCATCAAAAATCTCCCTAATAAATTTAATATATTTCATTAAAAGTCTTTGGTCGTTTGCAAATGATATATCTTGATTTTCTTCAACATAATCATTTAAGTCTTTCACGTCTTTTAATACACATAAAAATTTTAAGACTTTCATCTGATTTTTGCCACGACTATTCGCTCCAAAAACTTTCAAAGCATCTTTATCGGCAGACACATAACTTGTAAGTCCACGAAGATATTCTCCATTATATAAACCATTTAATACTTCATAGGGGGAAAGCGGAACTCCAAGCGTATTTATTCGATTAAAAATTTTTCTTTTTAACGGCTCATCACCCGTACATATAATTACGGATAATTCCGTCATATTAAATTTATCGTGTATTTCCAAACTTTGTTTCCAAATTTTTCCATTGTATTCTAAATCGTTTTCAACAAATTTTCTAATTGCTTCTATTCGTTGTTTGCCGTCTAAAACTTCCAACTTCCCATTTTCATTTTGCCATAAATAAAAAGCAGGCAACGGAACATTATTTAATATACTATCAATTACCAAAACTTGTTTGTCTGTATTATAAATAATTTCTCTTTGCAATTCTATATCGCTAATTATTATTCCATCGCGTATTTTTTCATATAATTCTTTAATTTTCATCTATGTAAACATCCTTATTTTTTATAATAATTCTTTCAAATGGAGCCTTAAATGGTTTTCCGTCTTTTTCTATCCAAAGCGTTGCTTTATCGCCCTTAAACCTTATTGTTTTTTCAACTTGTACGCCTTTACCTATTATTTCAAATTGCTCAGGATTATATTTTTGCAAAAAAGTAATCGGAACTCCCATATAGCCTTTATAATCATACGGAATTGATTTTGTTTCATTTACGTCAATGCCATTATAATTGTAATAATTAGGGAAACGTTCAGGTGTATAATTTTCAGTTAAAATCAGTTTATCGTGTCGATATTTAACATCAAGATTTGTAAACCAACAGCAACAACGTGGTAAGGCATCATTTTTTTTAAGTATTGTGCCATCAGGCAAAATAAATCCTGTTAAATGATGATGATAACCAAGCCATAATCTATTATCTTTTATATACTCAAAAGTTTCTTTATATGTGATTGCATTTTGCGGTCCAATTACAAGAAATTTCATATTGTTTGAAAACATTGTATCAATAAATTCTCTAAATAAACTAAAAGGTGGGTTAGTTATTACAATGTCATACTTTTCATAATTTATATCTTGAAATCTTACACCTTCACTTATTGCAGGATTGTATCCACTAACACTAATAGACTTTATTCCATACGCTTCTGCGTGAGCAATAAGAAATTTTACAAAGTTGCATTTAACTAAATCAATATTTTTTTCAACTTTATTTAACGTGGCTGGAATATCAACATTTTTTATTGTGTCGCCTTTTGCTAATAAATTTGATGCAGGAACATAATCTCCGTCGCTATATACAATTTCTTCCATTAAACTTTCATCCCAATCACAAGGGCAAATTATACGTTTCCCCTTAAGTTGCTCTCTATAATTAGGTAATTCCGAAGCAATATCATCATATAAAGTATAAAACTCATCATTTTTTCTATTATAAGAATTTAATAATTTCTCTTTCGACATTTGCTTTCTCCTTTCGTAAATGCGTTTTAATTATATCGCAAATGAGTTATTTTGTCAATTTGATTGCGTAGTATATTAATCGCAATTGCGTAGTATAATAAAATAAAAGGAAAAACTTTTATGGATATTATCGCAAAAATCGAAAAATTAAAGGGTGAACGTGGTTGGACTGATTATGAACTTGCACAACAATCAATGGTTACACAGTCAACAATCGCATCTATGAAAGCAAGAAATTCACCACCAAAGTTAGACACGCTGCAAGCAATTTGCAACGCATTTGGAATAACGCTCGCACAGTTCTTTTTAGAAGATGAAAAAATAGAAGTTTTAAGCGAACAAGAAAAAAGCCTTTTAGAGAGTTTTAGAAAACTTCCCCCTAAAAAGCAAAAAGCATTAATAGATTTATTATAAAAAGAAAAAGCAGTTCAAAATTTTGAACTGCTTTTTATCAGCCTATTTAATTATTACCTATTTACTTTTTCCTTTTTAAATTAAATTTGTAATTTTTTACATCATCTTGAAAATTCTTAAAAAATTTATAAATCATATTGCTATTTGTTTGCAAAATTTTTAAATCATCTTCTGTGATAATATTGTTATGAGCAATTTTATTTCTTATAGTTCCAACTTTTTCGATTTCGCTATTTATCTTCTCTATTCTAATTCCTTGTTTTTCAAAGTCAGATTTCTTATATTCTATAATTTTAATTAAATCTGTAAAATTTAAATAAAATAAATCCCCGCCATATCTTTCATCACACCATTTATTGGATTCTTCTTTTGTTTTTTGGTCTTTTAAGTATTTGTAAAGGTCTTCATCCATCATTTCTTTTGACGATTGCCCTTTTAAAACAATAATAATTAAGACCCTCAAAAAATTTTCTAGATTATAAACAATTGAATATCCGTTTAGGTTATATTTATAGTCTTTTAATTCATTTGGTAAAGATACAGGT
>JAZOOP010000112.1:0-5522 GCA_045655065.1 Christensenellaceae bacterium | reverse complement strand
CCAAGAACTTCTACTACCGTACCTGAATAATCAAAGTCGGTTAAGTCGTATGCATCTGAATTAAATACAGAGCCAATTAATTGAACGTTATTTAGCGTTACGTCTGCAAAAACGGCAAAACAAATATTATCTTGCGCTTTTACACTTGCCATATTAGTCATTTCAACAAAATTTAATGGACCACGGAATAAAGCGTCGTCTTTTAATGCCCCCGTTCTATCTAATTTCATAGTAACGTTACCGGCATTAATAACGTGATTGTTGCCATATAAGTTATTTTTGAATTGTAATAAGGTTATAACTTGTGGTTTTTCATTATAGAAAGACGTATCGTACGTACTATAAATGCGTTGTATGTTGTTTCCAACGTAAAAGTCGTTACCATTTGCGTCTTTACCAAAATCTTCTATAATATCTGCTTGCAATACTATAACCTTTTCTTCACTAGTTGCTTTATAAAGTTCTAAGAAATTATTTACTTCAACACCTTCGCTTAAGCACCTAATATTAATATATTCAGATTCTATTGGTTGTTCTAGTTTTGGTACGTTTAATATTGCCTTAATATTTACAATATCGTTAAAGCCATTTGAAATGTTAATATTTCCGTTAGAATTTAGGTTAACACTAGAATTATTCGTTACAAAATTAATTAAATTTTCTATTTCGCTAAATTCTTCACCTTTAACAGCGCCACCAAATGAAAGGTTTAATTTATGGCTTACTTCTTCGCCGCTAACGTTATATTTACCAATAGTGTATACGTCTTCTATACCATAATCGTTAATAGATTCATCTATACTTATAACTTCAGGGTAAACGTAAACGTATTTTTCTAACTCTACTAATTGTGTAGGATTATCTAAATTTTTAATTGTAACACTAACCTTTGTTTTGCCCATTTTTACTGCATTTACAAGGTATGCTACGCTACCCCTAGTTAAATTACTATTTGAATAAGTAATAGAATATTCTACGTGCACGTCGTCTGGACTAACTTCTATTAAACTTCTAAAGTCAAAGTTTTTTGTGCCAATTTCTAAATATAAATCGTTAGACGACTTAAATTGTGCTGAAAAAGTTTCTATTCTTTCAATTTTGCAAGTTTTAGTTGCACTATCGGTTGGGGTTGTTAAAGTAAATTTAACGAATACTTCGCCGTAAAAATCTTGTTCAACAAAAGAATAGTTAAAAGTATAGTTACCTTCGCCTAGTTCGGTAAAAGGTGGGTTATTAATAGGTTCTAAAACACCCGTTAATTCTTCTCCGTTACTATTTAAAACCTCGTAGGAAAGTTGAGATTCTTCATTTGTATCTACGGTAAGATTAATAGACCCTGTTGTGCTTGAGGTTGTTATGTTTGTTTGGCCTAAACTTAAAACTGCATCTGCACTTACAAATATTTGCAACGTGTAGTTTACACTTGGCTTTGATGCAGAACTCACAGTTATAGTTGCCGTGCCCTTACCATTTGCCCTAATTTTGCCGGTAACATCTACAGAGGCTATGTTGTTGTTTGATGTCGTATATTCTAAAGATTTATCTGACGCAGAATAAGGAATAAATTCTGTTGTTATTTGAACCGTTTCGCCAACTTTTAAATCGGTTTTTGGTACAGAACAAACTATTTCGGTTAATTCTTTTGCCTTAACAACAACTTGGAACTTTGCCCTATATCCGCCGTCTACCGTGGTTAAATATACGTTTGCATAACCGGCTGTTTTTGGGTATATAAAGCCATCTTTATATTCTAATTGTGCTAAAGGTTGGTTACCTACAGGTTCGTATGTGAAAACAACTTTTTTATTCATTGCCGTAGTTGGATACACAGCATAATCTACGTAATACCTTTCGTTATTATCTAAATCAAGTAAAATATAATTATCTCCAAAAAGTTCTATTTTGGAAACAGGAACCTTAACCCTTAAACTAACGGTGTTAACGGCTGTAAATAAAGTTATCATTAAAACTAAAGGTAAAACCAGCATTAAAGCAATTAATTTTTTATTCATATTTTTTCCTTTTGCAATGGCTATTTGTTAGATAATTTCTTAAAACACTTTTCTATGTTAGTACGGAAATAGAACGCACTACATATTAGGTAAATAATACCAATTAAAGAAGGTATTAAATAGGTTAAAACGTTTAATAAAGTTGCATTGCCAGCAATTTGAGTTCCGCTTGCAAACAACGCAAAGAAAACGCAGGTTGCACTTGTTACTAACGTTAAAACACCACCCAACAATACAACTTTAGCAAGTGTTTTACTGCTTTGGTCTTCAACCTCTAAATCGCTCATAGAAATTTTTGCATGAGTTAAATCTAGTTTAGTTGCTATAAAAATTTGCGCTAAAGTAAAAGTTAAACCAATTACTATGCAAATTAAACAATCTATAAAAGGTAATGAAGAAACTATTGTTAGAAATACGCAAGAAATTACTACTGCTATAGAACTTACGATTGCGCAAAACAATACTTTTGAAAATAAAATTTTATAAACGCTTATCGGTAACGTTTTCATTTTTAATATTCCAAGACCATCTCTAGTAACGTTTGTTGCACAGAAAGTATTAGTTAATACGGCAAAAATTAATACGGTTGAAAGTGCCAACGCAAAATTTGCAGTAAACCCTAACGTGTTTAAAATTAACGTTTGAAATAGGCTAAAACAACAATAAACCATAATTGGCATTGACATAGATATAGAAAAATATGCAAAAACGTGTTTTGGTTCTCTTAAAACGCATATAAATTCTTTAATAACCAATGAAAATACCGTATTTTTTTGCTTTATTTTAGAAGGAATTCTAAGCGGTGCATTTTTTCTTGGTTGGCTATGCAAAGTAATTTGGTATAGGCTTTTACTTATAAAGTAAACTAATGAAACTGAAACGGCTGTAACCAAAATTAAAAATAGCCAAGGTACTAGAACGTTATTATCTAATAAAACTTTAACAAATAAGTTTGTTGGGTAACAATAAATATACATTCCTTGAAGAGTTGCAACTAAATCTTCATTAAACAAAAAGCGAATAGAGCCTGTTGTTAATAAAGTTTGAACTACGCTTAAAAATTGAGCATAGAAGAAAAATGCACCAACTAATATTGCAGTAAATAGAATAACTAATACCACGTATTTATCTGATAGAAATTCTATAATTCTAACGTATGGAACAATAAATATTACGTTTAACAACAAAGAAATAATTGGCATAAGTATGCATACGGCTAAAGTTACAAACCAAAACTCTATAGGTAATGGTAATATTGTTGCTAAAACGATATTAATTGTTAACACAAATGCAGAAGTAACTAGAAAAGCGTGCAAAGATATAACTGCAAATTTACTTAAAAATACGTTACGCTTTTTTAATGGTAGGCGTAGGAATATAAGTTTATTAACGTCGTCTGCAAATACCTTTCTAGTTCTTTCTAGTGTTAAAAAAGTTATAAATATAACAACTGCAAAATATAGCAAGGTTAAAATTTCCTTTGCCCTTTCTATAGGTTCGTACACTTTGTCTATTTCAACTAGCAAATAGTTACTTAAAACTTTTGAAAGAAAAAATACACCTGCAACAACTATCACAGCCATTATAAGTAGTACGTATAACGCACCTAAAATATCTAACTTACCTTTCTTTCTAAAAAAAGGAGTTTGCATTTTAAATTCATACTTGAATAGTGTTAAAAATTCTCTCATGCTCTAGATTCCCTTTGTGTAATAGAAAGAAAGTATTCTTCAAAATCTTTCTTAGATTTATTAAATTCGTGCATATCTAACGTTTCTAATATGCGACCTTGGTCTATTATATAAACCCTTTGGCAAAGTTTTCTAACAACGTCTAGGTTATGTGAAGAGAACAATACAAGGTTTCCTTTCTTTGCATAGTCTTTAATAAAAAGTTTAAGTTGGTTTGTAGTATATGGGTCTAAGCCAACCATAGGTTCATCTAATATAAATACTTTTGGTTGATGTATTAACGCACCCATAATAGAAATTTTTTGTTTCATACCATGTGAATATGAACTTATCATGTTATACAACGCATCGCCCAAAGCAAATACGTTGTTGAATTCTTCTATTCTTTCAGCCCTATCTTTTTCGGTTACTTTATAGATATCTGCTAAAAAGTTTACGTATTCAAACCCCGTCATTTTTTCAAAAAGAGTAAATTCATCGGTAACGTAACCGAAGTTTCTTTTAGCCATTATATCGTCTTTCAAAATGTCGTACCCACAAATTTGAATATCGCCTTTTTCATACAAGTGAATACCCGTCATGCATTTAATAGTGGTAGATTTACCTGCACCATTGTGCCCAAGTATGCTTATAATTTCCCCTTCACAGCCGTAAAGAGAAATATCTTCTATAGCATAACCACCCTTAGATGCATATTTTTTATATAAACCATTAATTTCTAAAAGTTTATTCGTTTTATCCATTTGCACTCCTTTGTAAATTACAAGCCTCGTAATGTTTTATTTTAGCAAGGTAATAATATTATTTTTATAATATTATAGCATTATTATACAGACCTGTCAAATATATACAAAAAAAGTTTTTTTGCTTAGAAAAAGACAACGTTTAAGTCCTGTCATTGCCACAACATAAAACAAAACCCAACAGACTTAAGGGCGTCGCTCTTAGGGATTTTTTAGGAACTATAAAAGGATAGCAAAAAATTTTGCTATCCTTTTCTTTTTGCTTTGCAAAACACACGACTTAACAGGGTTAAGTATAGTGTGCTACACTTTTGAAAATCTTTCCGCAAAGATTAACAACTCGATAAATTGGAATTTGTCAAATATCTTTTATTGGATTCTGACCTCTTTTGTAAAAATATTTATTTACCTTCTCGGCTTATATAGCATTTTCATAAATTAGAAATTATAGTTTTTTATTATATAAATTAATCAATAGTCAAGAGTAATATTTTTAAGAATAAATTCAATAAATTTAGAAGTGGAATCATACATATCCCTATCTCTATAATCACTTGTTTGATATTGATATTTCATATTTCTTAAATCTTCTATTTCTTGTGTTGTACCAATGTTTGATTCAAGAATAGGCACATATGTTTTCCCACCATCAAAACTAATATCTTCTATTTCGTTTGGTAAAAACCTAATTATTAATGATTTGAAAGAAAACAGATATACTTTTTTACCTTTATCCTTGACTTTTGATATTTTATAACCTGCATCCTTTATCTTTTTAAGCTGTTTGGAAAGAAATAAACTATCACCAATACATTTAATCAACACTATTACGGCAGGAAAGATTAAAATGATGCCTAATAATATATAAAAAGCAGTTTCGAACCATTCTTTTACCTTTTTCATATTTTTACCCATTTTTTCAATTTGTTTTTTTCTTACTATAAAATTCTTATTTATCGGTGAGTTTATTGTACCACAAATTAATATTTTGTGCAACTTGTTGTGCGTGGCAAAAGAAAACTCGACTTTCCATAAGTCGAGTTTTATAAATTATGCAATTTAAATCCCTATGAGTG
>JAZOOP010000111.1:0-8190 GCA_045655065.1 Christensenellaceae bacterium | reverse complement strand
AGCGTTAGAATTTTCTAAAATAAAGGAAGAAGATTTTAATGCAATAATTTCGGGCGATTTATTAAACCAAATTATAGCATCTACCTTTTCTGCAAGAAATTTCAACATAGGCTTTTTAGGTGTTTATAATGCTTGTGCTAGTTTTGCAGAGTCGGTTATATTAGGCTCAACTTTTGTAGATGGCGGCTATTTTAATAACGTAATTTGCGCAACTAGTAGCCATTTTTCTACGGCTGAAAGGCAATATAGATATCCGTTAGAACTTGGTTGTACAAGGCCACCACTTTCTCAATGGACTGTAACGGGGGCAGGGGCTTGCGTTATATCTAACAAAGGAAAAGGCCCAAAGGTAGTTGGTGCTACTGTTGGTAAAATAATAGATTATGGAGTTTCAGATACTAACAATATGTGTGCGGCAATGGCTCCTTGTGCAATGGACGTTATTAAAACACATTTTATAGAAACAAATACTAAACCTACCGATTACGACCTAATAATTACAGGCGACCTAGGGGCTTTTGGCTCTAGATTGCTAAAAGATTTACTTTGGGAAAAAGGGTTTGACATACAAAAACAACATATAGATTGTGGCGAACTTATTTATAATATAAGGGAAGATGAGTTTCAAGGTGGTAGTGGTGCCGGGTGTAGTTCTTTGGTTTTTTGTTCTTATATATACGATAAACTAATAAAAAAAGAGTTAAAAAAAATTTTGCTAATATCTACGGGTGCATTGCTGTCTTCGGTTTCTAGCCAACAAAATGAAAGCATACCAGGAATTGCACATTTAGTTGAATTGGAGTGTTAAGATGAGTTTTTTAGAAATAATGTTTACTTTATTTAAGGTGTTTGTTGTTGGTGGTGCAATTTGTACTATAGCACAATTATTAATAAATTATACTAAAATTACTGCAGGTAAAATACTTGTATATTTTTTACTTTCGGGAGTTTTATTGCAGTCAGTAGGGCTTTACCAATATATAGTAGATTTTGCCGGTGCAGGGGCAACGGTGCCAATTTCTGGGTTTGGATATCTTCTTGCTAAAGGTGCTATAGAAGGGGCTAAAGAAGGGCTTTTTAAGGCTATAACGGGCGGAATTACGGCTGCTGGAATTGGTATTTCATCTGCAATAGTGTTTGGTTATATATTTGCATTAATATTTAAATCAAGGTCTAAAAAGAACTAAAATTTAATATATTTATTTTATGATAGAATGCTGTAATCATAAAATACTAAAAAAGACAAGAAAATTTAAGGGCAATAAAAAAATTGTAATTATTTCAATAATTATATTTATTTTAGCCCTTTTTTTTATTTTTTATAAGTTTGTAATTACAAAGCAAATATTTACTATTTGTTACGATACTTGTTATAAATTTGCAACGCAATCTGTTAATGAGGCAACCTTAATTTCTTTAAATAATTCCTTAAATTATACCGATTTAGTTGTTGTAGAAAAAAACGAGGTTGGCGATATTTCTTTAATGAGTGCTAATACGTTAAAAATTAACTCAATAAGTAGAAACGTAGAAAACGAAACTTCTAAACTTTTAGAGAAAAAACTAAACAATGGAATACCTATACCTATTCTTTCTTTTTTTGGATTAAATATTTTTTCTGGGTACGGAACAGAAGTATATTTTAATTCATTAACGATTTCTTCGGTGAAATGTTCGTTTACTTCTTCGTTTAATTCAATAGGAATTAACCAAACTTTACACCAAATTTTAGTTAAAATAAATTGTAAAGTTATTGTGGAAATACCTTTTTCTAGAGAAGAAATTAATTATGAAAGCCAAATTTTAATTAGCGAAGCAGTTTTAGTTGGTAAAGTTCCAGACGTGTATTTAAAAGGAAATCTTTTTAGTTAATTGCTTGACAAAATTATATATATAAGTTATAATTTTTTTAATTTAATTAACGATGATAAAGATAGATAATACAAGATTAATTTTCAGAGAATAAAACCCGTAGGCTGAAAGGTTTTTAAATTGATGGTATTATTATTCACTTTGGAGTTTTGTGAGGAAAGGCTTTTTGCCAAGTAATGCGCAACGGTTAATTCCCGTTATAGAATAAATAAGGTTTGCATTAAAGCAAATAAATTAGGTGGTACCGCGTTATTAACGCCCTATTTTTAGGGCGTTTTATTTTTTTGGAGGACATTATGCAAGAAATTAATAATTTAAGGGAAATGGCAAAAAATGAACTAGAAAAAGTTGTTTCTAGTAAAGAATTATTTGACCTTAAAACAAAGTTTGTAGGTAAAAATGGGCTTGTTACAGGTTTGCTTCGTGGGATGAAAGATATTCCTGCTGAAAATAGGGCAGAATTTGGTAAAGTAGTTAACCAACTAAAAGAAGAAATTTCTACTTATTTTGATGAAAAAGAAAAAGTTTTAGTAGAAAAAGAAACCTTAGAGAAGTTTGAAAAAGAAAGAGTAGACGTA
The DNA here is from genome assembly GCA_045655065.1 of Christensenellaceae bacterium. Classification (GTDB taxonomy): domain Bacteria; phylum Bacillota; class Clostridia; order Christensenellales; family Borkfalkiaceae; genus UBA1259. The sequence continues at coordinate 5,740 of JAZOOP010000111.1, read as the reverse complement.
ACTTTGCCTGGTGTTAAACAAAAATCGGGTAGTTTGCACCCACTTAATATAGTTAAAAACCAAATATTAGATGCATTTTGTGGTATGGGTTTTGAAATATTTGAGGGCCCTGAAATAGATAGCGATTACTATTGTTTCCAAGCCTTAAATATTCCAAAAGACCACCCTGCAAGAGATATGCAAGATACTTTTTATTTTAGCGAAAACGTTTTACTTCGCCCACATACTTCTCCAGGGCAAGTTAGAACTATGGAGAAAAAAGCCCCTCCAATTAAAATTTTAAGTCCAGGTAGGGTTTATAGGGCAGATGACGACGCATCTCACTCTCCAATGTTCCACCAAATTGAAGGCTTGGTTGTAGATAAGGGCGTTTCTTTATGCGACTTAAAAGGGCTTTTAGATGAATTTGTTAGAATTATATTTGATAGCGAAACGAAAACAAGGTTCCGCCCTTCGTATTTCCCTTTTACTGAACCAAGTGTAGAAGTAGACGTAACTTGTTGTAAATGCCACGGAAAAGGCTGTAGTTTATGTAAAGGAACGGGTTGGATAGAAATACTTGGCGCTGGTGTAGTTAATAAAAAAGTGCTTGAAATGAGTGGTATAGATAGTGAAGAATATTCAGGTTTAGCGTTTGGTTTAGGCATTGAAAGAATTACTATGATTAAATACGGAATTAGCGATATTAGAACTTTATTTGAAAATAATATTAAATTTTTAAGTCAATTCAACAGGAGGAAATAAGTATGAAAGCACCTTTATCTTGGTTAAAAGAATACGTAGATATAACTTGCACACCGGAAGAGTTAAAAGATAAATTATTTTCTTGTGGTTTTGAAGTAGAAGGCATGGAATACGTAGCAAGTAATATTAATAAAATTGTTACTTGTAGAATTAGTAAAATAGAAAAACACCCTAATGCAGATAAACTTTCAGTTTGTAAAATAGATGCAGGAAAGTATGGTAAATTACAAATTGTTACCAATGCAAAAAATATTTTTGAAGGTGCGTTAGTACCCGTTGCCTTAGACGGCGCAACATTATTTAATAACGAAACCATTTCTAATGGTGCAATTAGAGGGGTTGAATCTTTTGGTATGTTCTGTTCTGGTGCTGAACTAGGTATTAACGACGATTGGTACGATGGTGCTAGTGTAGACGGCATTTTAATATTAAACGAAGAATATCCTTTAGGTGAAGAAGTTAAGAAATTATTAGATTTAGAAGACGTTATGTTTGACATAAACGTAACGGCAAACCGCCCTGATTGTCAGTCAATTTTAGGTATTGCAAGAGAAGTTAGTGCTGTATTAAATTCGCCACTAAAAATGCCAGATACATCTTATTCAATTGACTTTGAATATTCAACTCAAAGCAAAATTAAAGTAAAAAATAACGCTTACGATTTGTGCCCAAGGTATATCTCTCAACTTGTTAAAGACGTTAAAATTGAAAGTTCACCATTATGGCTTAAAAGAAGGCTATTCAAAATGGGTATTCGTTCAATTAACAATATAGTTGACATTACTAACTACGTTTTATTAGAAATTGGTCAACCAATGCATGCTTTTGACTTAAGTAATTTGCAAGAAAATAAAATTGTAGTTAGGCGTGCTTATGAAAATGAAAAAATTGTTACCTTAGATGAAAAAGAATTTGCCCTAAACAATGAAAATTTAGTTATTTGCGATGGTGTTAAGCCTGTTGCATTAGCAGGTATTATGGGTGGCTTAAATAGTGGAATTAAAGAATCTACTAAAGACATAGTTTTTGAATCTGCTGTATTTGCAAGAGATAATATTAGAAAAACTTCTAAAGCATTAGGTCAACGTTCAGATTCTTCTGCAAGATTTGAAAAGGGGATAGATTCTTATACTACCGAACTTGGTATGCATAGGGCTCTTAATTTAATTCACAACTTAAATTGTGGTAAAATTGCTTGCGATAAATACGATTTATTTTCTTATAGTATTCACGATAACTATATTAATACCACGATAGAAAAAGTTAACGGAGTACTAGGCATAGACGTACCTGTTGATAATATTATAGATTATTTACATAGGCTAAATTTTGAAGTTAACGTAGATGGAAATAATCTTTCTGTAAAAATTCCACCATATAGAGAAGATATGGTTGGCTACCCAGATATAGCAGAAGAAATTATAAGGGAATTTGGTTACGACCATATTCAATCTACTTTGTTAAAAACTTGTTCTATTACTAACGGCGGGAGAAACGACGAACAAAATTCTATTGAAAACATTAAAAATTTACTAATTGGTTATGGTTTTAATGAAATTATTACTTATTCTTTCGTTTCTGAAAAAGAATACGACCTATTTAAGTTAGATAAAACTGCCGAAGAGCATAAATTTATTAAAATTATTAACCCACTTGGTGAAGATTTATCTGTTATGCGTACGTCACTTTTACCATCAGCAGTTAGAATTGCTTGTTCTAACGTTAATAGAAAAAATTACGATGGTAGAATTTTTGAACTTGCAAAAGTATATAAAGATACAAGAAAAACTGAAAACGACCTTCCTACAGAAACACTTTCGCTCTCTATAGCAACATTCGGCGAAGAAGAAAGCTTCTTTACGATTAAAGGTGTTGTTGAAGGAATTTTAGAAAACTTCTGCTTTGGTGTAAGGGTAGAATATAAGCCAAGCAACGCAAAATGTATGCACCCTACAAGATGTGCAGACTTGTTTATTAACGGCGAAAAAATAGGTTATTTTGGTCAAATTTTACCTGCTATTTGCGAAGAACTTAATTCAGATAAGCCTATTTATGCCGGTGAAATTTTCTATGATAAACTTTCTAAATATTTTAACGATAAAATAGTTGTTAAAAACGTTTCTAAGTTCCCACAAATTGAAAGAGACCTTGCTATTTTAATAGATAAAAACGTTTTATGTGGAGATATAATATCAGCAATAACAGAAAAGAGTTTTGCTAACTTAGAAAATGTAAAATTATTTGATATTTACGAAGGAGCTCAGGTTGGCGAAGGAAAGAAGAGTATGGCGTTTAACTTTGTTTTCGTTAATGCCGAAAGAACTCTTTCTGTAGAAGAGGTAGATTCCGTTATGGAAGAAATTAGAATTCTTTTACAAGATAAATTTAATGCGGAAAGAAGATAATTTTTTATGATTTTAGCAAAAACGTTAAAAGTGTTAGAATACGATAAAATTCTAACCGAAGTAAGTAAATATGCTGTTTTAGAAAAAACAAAGCAACTTATTTTTAACACAATGCCTGCATCTAAACTAGTAGATGCAGACTTTTTGCTAAATAAAACAGAAGAGGCTTATAAACTTTTATTTACCTATAGTGTTGGTGGAGTTTTTTATTTTGATGACGTTACAGAAGAACTTTCTAGGGTGGATAAAGGCGGAACGTTAAATAATGCTGAATTTTTAAGGGTTTTATCTAATTTAAAAAGTGCAAAACTATTAAAAAATTCTATTATGGCTGTTACAGATGCATCTATTAAAATAATAAATGATTTAGCAAATAATTTAATGCTATGTAACGACTTAGAAGATGAAATTTCTAAAATAATTATCTCAGAAGATGAAATAAGCGATAACGCTACGCCAAAACTTTATTCTATTAGAAGAAGTATTCGCTCGTTAAATGCAAAAATAAGGGAAAAACTTAATTCTTATATGCGTGGTAACCCCGAAAAATATATGCAAGATAGTGTTGTTACTATGCGCCACGATAGGTACGTTATTCCTGTAAAAAGTGAATATAGAAGCCAAGTTAAAGGCTTTATTCACGACCAATCTTCTTCAGGGGCAACCGTTTTTATAGAGCCAGACGTTATTATTGAATTGAATAACGAATTAAAGAGAGCAACTTTAGATGAAACAAATGAAATTAATAAAATTTTATACGATTTATCTAGAAAAGTTGCCATAGTTAGCCAATTTATTAGAAATAATTCTAATTATATTATTGAAATAGACGAAGCATTTGCAAAAGCATTTTATTCATTTAAAAATAAAAGCACTAAGCCTATTTTGGTAGATAATGGTGTAATAAACATTAAAAAGGGTAAACACCCACTAATTAATAAAGAAAAGGTTGTTCCTATAGATATTTCTTTAGGAAAAGATTATAATATTTTACTACTTTCTGGGCCAAACACCGGTGGTAAAACAGTTACAATGAAGTTAGTTGGTTTACTTTCTGTTATGGCTATGAGCGGTTTATATATTCCTGCTGAAGAGGAAAGTGTGGTTTCGGTTTTTAACGGAGTATTTTGTGATATTGGCGACGAACAAAGTATAGAACAAAACCTTTCAACTTTTTCTTCACACATATTAAATATAAAAAACATCTTAGAAAGCATAGATGAACTTTCACTTGTTTTAATAGACGAAATTGGTGCAGGAACCGACCCAGATGAAGGTAGTTCTATTGCCCTTGCTACTATTGAAAAGTTTTTAAAAACAAATTGTTTTGGTATTTTTACAACGCACTATACAAGGTTAAAAGAGTTTGCTATTAATAACGCTAGAATAGAAAATGGCTCTATGGAGTTTGACCCTGTTACCTTTAAGCCATTATATAAATTAAACGTTGGTATTCCGGGTAATTCTAATGCTATAGAAATTGCAAAATCGCTTGGTTTTGACAAAGAAATTGTTAACAAGGCAATATCTTATTTATCTACAGATAAAATAGAATTTGTTAATATTATAAAAAAAGCCGAACTTAGCATTAGAGAAAATGAAGAGTTGATTAAACAACAAACGGAAATTAACCAAAAAAAACAAGAAGAATTAAATAAAATTTCCTTGGAAAGAGAAAAAATTGAAAAGGAAAGAGAAAAAATAAACCTTAAAGCCAAACAAGAGGTAAAAAGAATTGTAGAAGACAAACTTGAAGAGGCTGAAGAAATTATAGAAGAACTTAAAGATATTTTAAATAAGGTTGGTCTAGAGAGTAAAGAATTATTTAAGGCTGGGGAATTAAGAAATAGGCTAAAAAACAGTAAAAGTTTAGAAATAGACGTTAACGAGCCTTTAGAGTTAAAAAACATAGATTTAAATAAAATTAAAACGGGCAACAAAGTTTACGTTAAAAAGGCTAATGCCTATGGCATTATAGGTAAAATTAAAAAAGAAAAAGAAGAAGCGGAAATTTTTATTGGAAACGTTAAAATTTTAGTTAAATTTAACGAAATATATAGCTCATTAGAAGATAGTGTAGAAAAGAAGGTTAATAAAAAACAAGAAAAAGAGCAAGTTAAGGTTTATAAATCTACGTTAAATTATACTCCAATAACTGAAATTAACTTATTAGGCAAAACTACTTTAGAAGCAGTTATGGAATTAGAACAATTTATTTCGCAAGCAATATTAAATAACCTTGAAGAAGTTAAAATTATTCATGGTGTTGGTACGGGTGCATTAATAAAATGTGTTAGAGAATACCTTCAAAAAAATAAACACGTTTTAGAATTTAGGCGTGGTAAATATGGCGAAGGCGAAAATGGTGTTACAATTGTTAAACTAAAATAATTGTCTTATTTTAATTTTTATGTATAATATAATTAAGGTGAAATATGAAAGAAATTAATTTAGAAGAAACTTCAAAAGTAAAAAATGAAGAAAGTTCAACTAAACTTTATAAGTTGTTTAATTTTCTTATGGTTTTATTCTTTGTGCTTTCTGGTATTTGGCTTTACGTTTGTATTTTTTTTAATATAGATTTTATTTTT
>JAZOOP010000110.1:0-1708 GCA_045655065.1 Christensenellaceae bacterium | reverse complement strand
TTATCTGCTCTGTTAGTTTCTACCTTAAACGTACCATTTTTATATTTAAATAAATCTACTGATGCATCTATAATTTCATTTAAATCGCTAGCAACAACTCTTGCAATGCTATAAGTATGTATTCCAGCAATTTTTTTAAGTTTGCTTTCAACAATTTCTAGGTCAAACTCGCTAAAATCTTCTATTAAATACCTACTATGCATTACGGTAAATTTATAGTCTATACCCCTTAACGATTTTTTAATGTTATCTTTTAATAGTTTTTCAAAAAAGCCCCTATTCTTACCTTTAAGGTGAATTTCACAGTATCTTATTATAATTGCTTGTTTCATTTATTTAATATTCCTTTTAAGTTACTAACCGTTTCGTTTAATGATATTACGGCAGTTTTAATTTCATCAATAGTGTTTTCAACCGAAAAACTTATTCTAATTACGCCATCTAAAACCTTTTCTTTGTAGCCACACGCCTCTATAACCCTGCTAAACCTGTTTTTAGATGAACAAGCAGAGCCATTTCCAACAACAATTCCTTTTTCTTCAAGAGAGTGCATAACAACTTCGCCCCTTAATCCGACTGCCGAAATAGTTAAAATGTAAGGGCTAGAATTTTCGGAAGAAATAATTTCAAAATTTTCTTTATTCAACAAAGAAATAAATTGGTTTTTAAGAGTTTTAACATAATTAAAATTATTTACAATATTTTTATAATGTTCTTCGCCGGCATATTCAAAAACCTTTATGCCAAAAATATTTTCAGTTCCACTTCTAAGCCCATTTTCTTGCCCACCACCTATAATTAGTGGCAAAACGTGCAAGCCTTTTTTCTTAACCAACACCCCAACTCCTTTTAGAGCGTTTATTTTATGCGCGCTAATAGAATAAAGGTCTATATCGCTAGAAAGTTTATAAGGAATTTTTCCGTAGGCCTGTACGCCGTCGCTATGAAAAATTATTTTATTATTTATGCTTTTAATTTTTTTTGCAATACCATTTACGTCGTTAATTGCGCCCGTTTCGTTATTAACGTGCATAATAGAAACAAAGTTTACATCATTATTTAACACGTAATTAATAAGTTTTTCTTCGTTAACAGAGCCGTCTTTATTAAGTTCTATAAATTCAACCTTAAACCCTCTGTTTTTTAGTTCTAAAAAACTTTTATATACTGCAGAATGTTCCCCTTGTGAAGTTACAAAAACACCACGTTTTACTACTGAAAATATTGCAGTATTGTCGCTTTCCGTACCACAAGACGTAAAAATTACTTCATTATTAACTGCTCCAAGGTTTTTTAGAACGCTTTGTTTAGCCTTATTAATTTCGCTTGCACAAAAAAGCCCACCTTGGTATAAACCAGATGGATTAAAATAATATTCTTTATTAAAAACCATAGCTTTTTCTATTGCTTTTTCGCTAGGTTTAGTTGTTGCGGCATTATCTAAATAAATCATTAAAAATCCTTTTCAACTAAAAGTTTATTTGAAACGGCAATAACACTTTTAATAAAATTATTAGAACAATCTAATTTAATAAGGTGTTTGCCATCTGCGTTGTTAAAAACAATATAATAGTAGTTAATATCGTTATAATTTTTTCCAGAACCAACAAAATTATATATTTTAATTTTATCTATTAAAAGGTATGCTTCAAAAGTTTTACTACCAACTCTACCAATTTTTTCTATTTCTACGTTAGAAAATTTTAAC
>JAZOOP010000109.1:0-33464 GCA_045655065.1 Christensenellaceae bacterium | reverse complement strand
CCCTTTCTCTTTCTAAATCCATAGAGTCTAAAAGTTGCTCTTGCATATCTCTTTCGCTAACTTGCCCCGTTTTTTCCATTAGCCTATCTGCAAGTGTGCTTTTGCCGTGGTCTATGTGTGCTACAATGCAAAAATTTCTTATTTTAGATTTATCAATTGACATAAAAAACCTTTTAGTTTATAATTTTTATTGCTTAAATAGTATATACTATTATAACCTTTTTGGCAAGTAAAAAATTTTTAAGGAATAAATAAAAATGAAATTAACTAAAAGTTCTTGGCTATTAACTAAACCTATTGCTCATAGGGGGCTTTGGGGCAACGGCGTAACGGAAAACTCTATTTCCGCCTACGAAAACGCTGTTAAATACGGCTACCCTATTGAAATAGATTTGTTTTTAACTACCGATAACGTTTTGGTAAGTTTCCACGACGATAACCTTTTACGTATGACGGGTGTAAACAAACTAATTTACCAAGTAGATTATAACTTTTTAACCACACTAAATATTGGCAAAAGCAAAGAAAAAATTCCTACCTTTGAAGAAGTGTTAAAGGTTGTAGACGGCAAAGTTCCGCTTTTAATAGAAATAAAAAACCAACCTAATAAAAAGGTTGTAGATTACGTTTGCCAAAGGCTAAAAAATTATAACGGCGAGTTTGCTATACAAAGTTTTAACCCACTTTATATTAACCGAGTTAAAAAAATTGCGCCCGAATTTACTAGGGGCATTTTGGCAAGCAAAATTGAAGAGGACTTAAAAACTCTTTCTTTTATAAAAAGGGTAATTGTAAAATATATGCCGTTAAACTTTTTAATTAAGCCACATTTTATAGCCCACAGTTACCAAGGTTTACCTATTAAAAAATGTAAAAGGAAAGGTTTACCAGTAATTGCTTGGACGGTTACCAGCAAAGAAATTTTTAACAATGTTTCGCCTTTTGTAAACAATATTATTTTTGAGCATTTTATTCCGTAAATTATTAATGATTTATTGGGTTTACTGTTGACTTTTAATTTTTACTATACTATAATAAATTTAACAACGTTTTTAAGGAGATAAGAAATGGAAAACCTAACAAGTTTTATCACCCCTAACGACCCAGCCATTGTTGCTAATTCAGACAGCCAAGCAATTCAAGGCGCTATTAAATTAGCAAAAGAAAAGGGCCTAAACAAAATTGTTATTCCTAGAATTAACGCAAGAACAAACGCACCTATTTGGAATATAGATTCTGCAATTTTATTGCCAAATGATATTACCGTTGTTTTAGACGATTGCCACTTAAGAATGGTAGACGGCGTATTTAGTAATATGTTCGTTAACGAAAACTTTGGTACAGAAATTGGCACTACACAAGAAGGCAGGCAAAAAAATATACATATCGTTGGCGTAGGTAACGCTATTTTAGACGGTGGCTTACCTAACGGCTTAAACGAAAGAAGTGCAAATAAAAACGGCTTACCACCTGTTTGGAAAAATTTAACGATTAACCTATTTAACGTAGATAATTTTTCTGTAAAAAACATTGCCGTTACAGACCAACGCTGGTGGGCGCTATGTTTCTGTTTCTGCAGAACGGGGGTTATAAGAGATATTCGTTTCCAATTAACACGCCACGCCGTTCAATGCGACGAAACTTGGACTAATATGGACGGTATAGATATTAGAGTAGGTTGTTCTAACATAGAAATTTCTAACATTGTTGGCGAAGTTGGCGACGACGTTGTTGCCCTAACCGCTTTAGGCCCACTTGGTGGCATGGCTGTTGACGGCGAAGATACCACTATTCACGATATTTATATTAACAACGTTAGAGGTATTACTAGCCAATGTGCTATTGTTAGACTTCTTTGCCAAAAAGGTTACAAAGTTAGAAGAATTTCTATTAACAATATTTACGAAATTAGCAGAGTTGGTAAAGAAGCAACTGCATCTTACTTACTACGTATTGGCGACGACGGGTATTATAAAGACCCTGCTCAAAGAAGCCAAATGGGAGACCTTGCAGATATATGTGCAGAAAACTTGTTCTCTCACTCTTGCACGGCTGTTGGGCTTGCTTGTAACGTTAAAAACTTCTCTTGCAGAAACGTTTACGTTTACGACAACGGTGGTTATGCAGTAGTATTAGGTCAAGTAGAAGCATACGAAAAATTTGCTTACGAAAAAAATATGAAAGAAGTATTAACACCTTGCAGAATTTACCATTCTTCTAATGCGTACTATATGGAAAATTTAGTAAGCGAACCAACTGGTCACAGAGCAGAAATGGAAAATATTTACGTTGAAAATATTTTCTATAATACAAACGCTAAAAAAGCAAAAGGCGTTATTGGTTTTAATAGGGTTGAACTTAAAAACGTTAATATTAAAAACGTTTGTAACGATACTTCTCTTCCAACCGTTGCATACTTTAATATGGACGAACCAAAATTTAATTTAGAATAATTTTGGCAATAAAAAAAATAAAGGGTTCTTTTTAGAACCCTTTTTTAATATTCTTTTATTCCCAAAATATAGTCTGCACTAACGTCTAATAACGAACATAACTTTGCAAGAGTGTCTAATGCGGGAAAAATATCTTTTTTCATATATTTAGAAACTGTTTGAGCCGAAACACCTATTGCTTTAGCAATTTCTTTTTGCGTTAAGGGTGATTCGTTAATGCATTCTCTTAATCGTTTTTGTATTTTATTTAAATCCATAATCACATCACCTTGTTCTTTATTCAAAACAATTATCGTACATTGTGCGATATTTTGCTTGACAATCGTATATTGTGCGATTATAATTTAATTAATGTACAAAAAGGAGAAAAAATATGGAAAATTTTAGAACTAATAACGAACCCGAAAAAACTTTATTGCACATATCTTGTAAAGTTCCAATTATTTTTATAGTTTTAGTTATCGCTTTTAGCTTAATAACTTTTTTTATACTTATATCTTTTGATTTTGGTATGGCTTTAATTGTGGGTGTGTTTACTTTTGCCGTATTGTTTTTAGTGTTATGGCTTCCTTTTTTAATAATTACAAAAAACACTTATGCCGTGGTAACAAATAAGGTAATTAGAGGGCAAAAAAGTGGCATATTAGCAAAAAGTTCGTTTACTTACAAATTGGATGCAATAACTAACATTAGAATTGACTCAGCCTTTGGTGTAAAACAACTTATTTTAGAGGTTACACAAGGTAATGGTGGTTATAGCAAAAATTTTGAAATTGGTTTTATAGCAAACCCAGACTACGTTCACGCTAAATTAGCCACCATACTAAAAAGCGTAAAAAACGATAAAGACGTTTCCGCAAGAATTCAAGCCGAAAAAATTAAGGTTGAAGAAAAGAAAGCACAGGCTTTTGAAAAAATGGCTGAAAATATTTCTACCCCCAAAGTCATTGAAAAAGAAAAAACTACAGAAAAAACTAGCATAAATTATATAGATGAATTAAAAAAATTAAAAGAATTATTAGATTCTGGCATATTAACCCAAGAAGAGTTTGAGTTAAAAAAGAAAAAAATATTAGAATAACAAAATATATTATTAAGTTTTATAAAAAATTAAAAGGGTTCTTTTTAGAACCCTTTTTTGTTGTGATTTTTATTCTTCTTCAATAAATTCTTCTGGTTTTAGGCTTATTGCTTTTTCTATTTGGGCTAAAACTTCTTGCTTGCCTAACCTTGTTTCGCTAGAAGTTGCAATAATATCTTTTATGCCCACCCTTAAACAAGTTGCAAGGTTTTGTAGTTGTGGTTTTATTTTGGTTTTTGCTAACTTATCTGCCTTAGTGGCAACCAAAGTAAACGGTATTGCGTAATGGTATAAATAGTTTACCATAGTAATATCGTCTGCCGTGGGGTTGTGCCTAATATCTATTAAAGAAAGATAAAGGGCTATTTTTTGGGTAGATAAAAAACTATCTAATAACTTTGCCCACTTATCTTTTTCTTCTTTGCTAACCTTGGCAAAGCCGTAGCCTGGTAGGTCTGCCAAAATAAATTCGCCAAAATCAAAATAGTTTATTAGCCTTGTTCTACCTGGCGTTACCGAAGTTTTTGCCAATTTTTTTTGGTTTGCTAACATATTTATTAGTGAACTTTTGCCTACGTTAGACTTGCCTGCAACGGCAATTATAGGCTTATTTGTAACCAAAAAATTCTTTTCGCTTGCCACGCTAGTTATAAATTTTGCATCTGTAATTTTCATAATTTCCTTAAAAACTTATAGCCGTTTCAAAAACTTTTTCTACGTTTTCACAGGTTATAAAATTCATATTTTTTCTAACTTCGTCTGGAATTTCTATTAAATCTTTTTCGTTATCTTTAGGTATTAAAACGTTAGTAATGCCTTGCCTATAAGCAGCAAGCGCCTTTTCTTTTAAGCCACCTATTGCTAAAACTTTGCCACGCAAGGTTATTTCACCCGTCATAGCAACGCTTTTTTTAACAGGCTTTTTAGTGAAAGCAGAAAGTATTGCAGTAGCCATGGTTATGCCTGCGCTTGGGCCGTCTTTTGGGGTTGCACCTTCTGGAACGTGAACGTGAATATCTGTTTTTTCAAAGTCTTCGTCGTTTATATTATATTTTTTAGCGTTTGCCCTAATATAACTTATTGCAGCACGGGCAGATTCTTTCATAACGTCGCCAAGTTTACCCGTTAATAAAATTTCACCCTTGCCGTGCATTAGGGTTACTTCTATGGTTAGGGTTGTTCCACCAACGCTTGTCCATGCTAAGCCTGTTGCAGCGCCTATTTCATCTTTTTCTAAAGCAATATCTCTAACGTGCTTTTTAACGCCTAAATAGTTAAACACGTCTTCCTTTTTAACGATTTGCTTTCTCGTTCTTGGGCGCTCTGCAAACTTGGTAGCAACCTTTCTAACAACGCTACCTATTTCTCTTTCTAGGTTTCTAACGCCGGCTTCTAAAGTATAACTTTCTATAATTTCTTTAATGGCTTCGTCGGTTATTTCTATTTTCTTTTCGGTTAAACCGTTTTGTTTTATTTGTTTTGGTATTAAATATCTTTTTGCTATTTCTTCTTTTTCTACGTCCGTATACCCGTTAAGTTCTATAATTTCCATTCTGTCTAATAATGGGTAAGGAATAGTTTCTAAACTGTTAGCCGTAGTTATAAACATAACTTTGCTTAGGTCGTATGGGATTTCCATATACCTATCTCTAAACGTAGTGTTTTGTTCTGGGTCTAAAACTTCTAATAAAGCACTTGCAGGGTCGCCGTGAATATCAGAAGATAGTTTATCTATTTCATCAAGCAAGAAAACAGGGTTATTTACTCCTGCCGTTTTTAGCCCGTAAATTATGCGCCCTGGCATAGCACCAACGTAAGTTCTTCTGTGCCCCCTAATTTCTGCTTCGTCTTTAACGCCACCTAAACTCATTCTAACGAATTTTCTGTTTAGCGCCCTTGCTATAGAAGATGCAACCGAAGTTTTACCAACACCCGGAGGCCCTACGAAACATAAAATAGGCCCTTTTATAGTTTTAGTTAGTTGCAATACTGCAATATATTCTACTATTCTTTGTTTAACTTTTTCTAAACCGAAATGGTCTTTATCTAACACGGCTTTAGCATCTAATAAATTTTTAGTGTCTTCCGTGCATTCGTTAAAAGGCAAGTTCAAAAGCCAATCTAAGTAGTTTAGAATAATAGAATAGTCTGGCGAAGAAGGGTTAATTTTATCTAACCTAGCAATTTCTTTTAGTGCTTTTTCTTCTATTTCTTTAGGTAAGCCCTTTGCCTTAATTTTGCTTTCTAGTTCTTCAATTTCATCTACGCCGTCGCCCAACTCGTCGTGAATAGCCTTTAATTGTTCTCTTAAATAAAATTCTTTTTGGCTTTTATCTATACTTGTTCTAACTTTAGCGTTAATTTTCTTTTCTATTTTAGAAATTTCTAATTCCTTGTTAAAAAGTTCATCAAAGAACTTTAGTCTTTCAATACTATCGTCAATTTCTAAAAGTTTTTGTTGGTCTTCTTCTTTGAAATTGGTTAACGAAATTGCGTTATCTATAAATTCGTTAGAATTTTGCAATTCGGTAACGGTTAAAAGCATTTCTTTTGTAATTTTTTTATCAAACAAAGTAAATTCATAAAAAGTTTTTTTGGCAACTCTAAAGTGCGCTTCCGTTTCGGTAGCATCTCCATCAATATAAAACTTTTCTTGCGCTTTTGCTATAAAGAAATTTTTTGCTTGTAAAAACTCTACTATTTCTGCACGGAATAACGCTTGCACGTTAACTTTCATATTGCCGTTTGGCATTTTTATAATTTGTTTAATTTTTGCAACAACACCAACTTTACAAAGGTCTTTTTCCTTTGGCGCATCTATAAAAGAATTCTTTTGTGCAGTAATTAGAACTAACGATTCTTTTTCCACAGCATAGTTTAGCGCGTTAACAGAAAAAGGTCTGCCAACGTCAAAATTCAAATAGGTTTTAGGAAACAAAACCTTGCCCCTTAATGCTAAAACGGGCAAAATCATTGTATTATTTTGTATTTCTATATTTTCTGTATTCATTTTTTCACCTTTAATCTTTTAAGCAGTATTTTTCTAATAAGTGTTTTACAGGTTGTTCCTTAAACGGAACTGTTATTTCCTTTGCGTATTTTTTTAGTTCTTCCATACCATCACCAACCGAAACGCCGTGCCAACTGCCGTTTATTAAACTAATATCGTTAGTAGAGTCGCCAACGGCAATAACTTCTTCTAGCGTAACGCCGTAATAGTTTGCAATTCTTTTAACGGCTTCGCCCTTAGACCACGTTGGGCTAACCACTTCTAAAATACATTTTGAACTTTTGTTCACTATAAGTTTGCCTTGATATTTTTTAGATAAAACATCTATTGCTTGGTTAACCTTTTCGGGTTCTGCCACCGAAAGCACCTTTCTAATTTTTTTAATTGTATTTTTGGTGTATTCAACAACGTTTTCTACTTTAACGCCGTCTACCCCAACAAGCCTTAAATATTCTTTTAAGCCGGCACCTGCGTTTTCGTAATGAAAGTGGTTATCTAAATAAACCCCCGTTTCAAAGCCTAAATTTATTAAATCTTTTATAATTTGGCTGGCAGGTTCGTTTTCTAAGCCTCCATCAAAAATAATACTATCGGTAGCAAGGTCGCAACAAAGTGCGCCTTGAAAACTTACCACAACACCCTTTATGCCGTATTTTTCGCATACTTTTTTTATAGAAAGGTAAGACCTACCTGTACATATAACGAATATTCCACCCTTTTTTTGAAATTCTTTTATGGCAGAAATTGTTTCTTCCTCTACAAAATCTGGCGCTAGACCTAAAGTCCAATCAAAATCGCTTATAAATAATTTGTATTTCATTTATTTTAGTCCTTCTTTAGTTAAATGCGCAATAATTTCTTCTGCCAAACTTTCGCCAATGCCGTTAACTTGCATTAAGTCTTCTTTTTTAGCAGAAATTATTCCGTCTAAATCTTTAAATTTTAATAGTAGCGCTTGTTTTTTTGCCTTGCCTATGCCGTTAATACCATCTAAAACAGATGTTAAGGCACGCTTGCTCCTTAAACTTCTGTGGTACGTTATGGCAAAGCGGTGGGCTTCATCTCTAATTCGTTGAAGTAGCCTTAAACAATAATCGCTTTTTTTCAACACTATTGGGTTAGGGTTGTTTACAACAAAAATTTCTTCTTCTCTTTCGGCTAGGGCAATTAAATCTATATCGGTAATATTAAATTCCCTAAATACTTCTTGCGCTACTGAAAGTTGACCTTTGCCCCCGTCTATAATAATTAAATTTGGCTTTGGAAAACTAGGGTCTTGTTCAACTAATTTAGTTAACCTTCTTGTTAAAACTTCTTTGTGGCTTTTATAATCGTCTATCCCTTCAACCGTGTTAATTTTAAATCTTCTATAACTATTAAGGTCTTTTTCGCCGTCTATAAAAACTACCATACTGCCAACCTTATCTACACCAGAAATGTTAGAAATATCGTAACACTCCATACGTTTTGGGTAGGCTTTTAGGTTTAAAACTTCTTTTAGTTTTTGGCAAGCCGAAATGGTTAGGTTTTCTTTGTGCTTAATTTTATCTACTGCAACTTCTAAATGTTCTTTGGCGTTAATTTCTGCCATATCTAAAAGTTGTTTCCTTACCCCTTGTTTGGCGCATATAAAGGAAGTATTTTTATTATAATCTTTTTTAAAAAGTTGTGCAAGTATTTTGCTATCGACAACTTCTATGGAAGTTATAATTTCTTCTGGAATATCGGTATCTTTTTTATAATACCTTAAAATAAATTCTCTTAACCTTTCGCCGTCTTCTAAAGATGCGTCGTTAAAAGAAAAATTCTTTGCGCCGTGCATTCTTCCATTTCTTATAAACAACACGCTAATTGCCGTATATAACCCGTTAGAAATTGTAGAAATAACGTCTGCATTTAAAAATTTATTTAGCGAAGTAATTCGTTTTAGTTTAATTTTTTCTAGCCCGTTTAGTTTTTGCTTGTATTTTAGGGCTATTTCAAACTCTTCTTTTTGGCTTGCTAATAGCATTTTTTCGGTAAATTCTTTTTCTATACTAGCAGTTTCGCCACCCAAAAAGGCTATGGCTTTTTGCACCCTTAAAGCATATTCTTCTTCTGTAATTAGTTTAGCGCAAGGCGCTAAACACTTTTTTATGTGATAATTTAGGCAAGGTTTAATTGCTTTTTCACCTAAAACCTTATCGCAAGGGCGTAAAGAAAATACTGAATTTACCGTTTCTAAAACATCTTTTACCGAAATGCCAGCCATATACGGCCCAAAATATTTAGCCCCGTCTTTTTTAATTTTTCTGGTAATAGAAAAGGTAGGGTAATTTTGCTTTAAGTCTATTTTTAGGTAAGGGTAGGTTTTATCGTCTTTAAGTAAAATATTATACCTAGGTTTGTGTTTTTTAATAAGGTTGTTTTCTAATGAAAGAGCATCTACTTCGCTAGGGGCGATTATATAGTAAAAGTCGGCAACGTTAGAAACCATTGCCATAACTTTATTAGTTTTAACACCATTAAAAAAATATTGCCTTACTCTGTTTTTTAAGTTCTTCGCCTTACCAACGTAAATAACCTGCCCCTCGTTATTAAGCATTACGTAAACACCGGGGTTGGTTGGTAAAAGTTTTAACTTTTCTTGTATAATATTCATCTAAATTATTTTAACATATTTAATATACTTTTGCAAGGGCGATAAACCTTTAACAATAGCCATTTTTTAAGCATAAACTATTAATAACCTAAAAATTCTACACCTTTTAGCAGTATATCGCCAAGCGTATCGTTTTTAAGTGAATAAAATATTACTTTGCCTTGACGTATTGAATTAACTGCGTTTAAGTTTTTTAACATTCTTAATTGGTGCGAAACAGTGGTTTGGTTTATGTTTAGTAGCGAAGAAATATCGCTAACACACATTTCGCTAATAGATAAAGCAGAAATTATTCTAAGCCTTGTGTGGTCGGCAAAAATGCTAAAAAAACATACTAAAGAATCTAATACATCACGGTTAGGCACGTATTCGGTAACCATTGCTTGCAAACGCTTGTCTAACAAAATTTCTTTCATAATAAAAACCCCTTTTACATATTTATAA
Source organism: Christensenellaceae bacterium (assembly GCA_045655065.1). Lineage (GTDB taxonomy): Bacteria > Bacillota > Clostridia > Christensenellales > Borkfalkiaceae > UBA1259. Next base: position 23,835 of record JAZOOP010000109.1, on the reverse strand, counting down.
TTGTACATTTATTATAATAGTTATAGGGGCTATTAAATTAAAAAGTATGGGCGAATAAACCATTTTTTTGTAAAAAGGAGGTTAAAAAAATGAACACGACGAACATTGTTTTAATTGCTTTGCTATTTTTACTACTTAACAACGGAACGATTAATTTAACCCAACTACTTTTACTGTTGGCGCTGTTTACTACGGGGAATTGCGGGTGCAACTTATTTAACACCAACAACTAAATTTTCGTAAGAAAAAAGCAGGTCTTTGACCTGCTTTTATTATTTTTTATTACTTATTTTGCTTGTTTTTCTTTTAGGGCTTTATTTTGTTCTTCTAAAAGGTTTTTAATTTGTTCTAGCAAACCTTCTGTAGAGTGTAGTTTTGCTTCTTCTGCTTTTTTCTTTGCGTCTTCTTCTGCAGTTTTCTTTGCAAGTTCTTTTTTATCTTTTAAGTATTTTTTAACTGCGCCTTTCTTTTTGCAATCTATGCCCTTTTCTTTCATTTCTTTTACTATTTCGTGTTTCTTAAAAGCGTTTTCCATTTCTTCTTGTATAAGCATATTCTTTTCTTTAACTACGTTTATAATTTTAATTATTGTAAATAGTACAATGGCAATTAGTAAAAAGTTAATAAATGCGTTAATAAATGCGCCCCAATCTATGTAAATAGATTTCGTTAAGTCTATTGCGCCGGAAACTGCATCTTTTTCAACAACTAAAAAGGTGTAAATATTAGTTGCATCGCCCCTACCCATAATTAGGTATAAAACTCCGTTAATAAGTGGCTTTAATATGCTGTTGGTTAATGCCGTTACTATTGCAGTAAACGCACTACCTATAATAACACCGACAGCCATATCTACAATGTTGCCACGGGTTATAAATTTCTTAAATTCGCCTACTATTTTTTTCATTTGTTTTTGCCTTCCTTATTCTTTTTTTTATAAGTTTTTTAACAAGTTTTCCACACTCACTGGGAGATGCTTGTTCTAACTTTTTTTGTAATTTTTCTATTTCCACTAATTCCCCTTAACTTTGCTTAAACCCCTACGCAGTAAGTTATTACCGTTGCAACGGAAAGTAACACTAAATATAACGAAAACCATTTATAGTTTGCTTTTTTAATTATTGCCAACATAAACCTTATTGATACGTACCCCGTTATAATTGCCGTTAATACACCAAATAATAATGGAACAATATCTATAGTGCCAATAGTTCCTGCCTCAATAACACCTAAAACTTCCATTAGGGCTGCAGCAAGTATTATTGGAATACTCATTAAAAAAGTAAAGTTAGCATTTTCGCTTTTTTCTACTTTGGCAAGCGTACCAAAAGAAATTGTTGTTCCACTTCTTGAAAGACCTGGAAGAACGCCAAATGCTTGCCCAACGCCCATATAAAGCGAACTTTTTAAGTTTATGCCGTTAGCAAGTTGCTTTTTCTTAGAAAAATATTCACTAAAAATTAGTTCCCCTGCCGTTAGCATAAATGTTATTGCTAACAAAAAGTAATAATCGGTAAAAATTGCGTCTAGGTCAACGAAAACTTTTAGCGCTACGCCAACTATACCTGCAGGAATAGTTGCTAAAACTAGTAGCCCAAATTTATTAAAAGGCTTTTTAAATAACTCTAAAATTTGTTTCCAAAGCACTATAACTACAGGAATTAAAGTGCCTATATGTAGCATTATGCTATAAAAAACTACGTTTTCGGTAATTCCAAACCAATTTTGTAATAAAATTAAATGCCCGCTAGAAGATATTGGTAAAAATTCTGCAAAACCTTGCACAGCACCTAAAACTATTGCTTGCCAAATTTCCATATTGCCCCCCTTTTTTTGCGCTATTTACCTACGCAAAATTTAGAAAAAATGTTGTTAATAATTTCTTCTGTAGCCGTTTTACCAGAAATTTCACCCAAAGCGTCCCAGCCGTTTTTAACGTCTATAGAAAGTAGGTCTAAATCTTGGTCTTCCGTGCCTAAAATGGCAGTTATAAAACTTTCTTTTGCTCTTTTTAACGCTTCGTAGTGCCTTTCTTCACACAAGAAATCTCCGTTAAAGTCTATTCCACTACCAACCGTTTTATTATAAATTAATTCTTTTAGTTCTTCTATATTTTCTTTGTTTAGGGCAGAAACGTATAGGTTTGCCCTTTTATCTTTAACGTTAGTTTTATCTATTTTGTTTAATATGCAAATATAGTTTTTGTCTTTAATAAGTTCAAAAATTTCGTCGTCTTCCTTTGTTATGTCGTCGCCGTCTAAAACAAATAAAATTAAGTCGCTTTCGTTTACTATTTTTTTAGAAAGTGAAACACCAATTTCTTCTATTTTATCTTGGCTTTCTCTAATACCAGCAGTATCGGAAAAATAGAACCTAAAGCCGTTAATATCTAACACGCCTTCAACTATATCTCTAGTAGTGCCTGCAACGTTAGAAACTATGGCTTTATCAAAAGAAAGTAGTGCGTTCAAAATAGAACTTTTGCCCGTATTAGGCTTACCAACAATGCCAACCTTAACCCCGTTTTTAACAATTCTACCTTTCATAAAGGTAGAAAGCAACTTTTCTATTCTTTCGTTTACTTCGGTTAAAACTTGTTTAATTTTGCCCCTTGAAGAAAATTCTAAATCTTCTTCCGGAAAGTCCATACTGCAATCTATTTCAGAAATAACGTCTAGAACCTTGTTTTGTAAGTCTTCTACTTCGCTAGTTAATTTTTCGCGGTATAAATAATAGCCTGCTTTAACGCCACTTTCGGCTTCACTATTAATCATATCTATTAAGCCTTCGGCAGAAGATAAAGAAAGTTTGCCGTTAATAAACGCTCTTTTGGTAAATTCGCCGTTGGTTGCCATTCTTGCACCCAAACTTAAAGCCTTTTCTATTATGCCTTTAGTTATTGCAATTCCACCGTGAGAGTGAAATTCAACCATGTCTTCCCCCGTGAAACTTTTTGGGGCTTTAAAGTAAACGCACATACCGAAATCTTTAAAATTTTCGCATAAAATTTCGCCAACGTACATTTTATAAGGTTCAAAACTTAAAACGTCTACGTTAGTTAAGGGCTTAAACATTTGCTTTGCTATATTTATAGAATTTTTCCCACTTAAACGGGTAACGGCAACACCACTTGCGCCAAGCGCAGTTGATATTGCCACTATCGTATCACTCATTATTTTTCTTCCTTGTCGTTATTAAACTCGTTAAACGGGTCTTCCGTAGTATCTTTCTTTTCCTTAAATTCGCTAAACGGATTTTCGCTGTTTGGCGCTTGATTTGGGTTAACGTTGTTGTAAGGGTTATTATATGGATTTTGATATGGATTTTGGTAAGGGTTATAAGCATTATACCTTGCAAAACGTTCTCTCATAAACCTATTAAAATCTACCGGCTTATTCTTTCTTACTACGAAAGCAAATATTGGGAACAACCCAAAAATACTGAATATTATGCCAGAGAAGTAATGTAGTGGCCAATATTTCTTAAATACGCCAGAATACATTGTTATTGAAAACACCACTGCTATTAAATCTACAGGAATTAACGCTAAAGAAATTACGTCTATAACGTTAAGAAATGCGTAAGTAGCATAAGAAACGTTAATAAAGTTTTCGTTAGGAACGAAAAAGTTTGGTGCTAATAAGTAATAATGGTAAGAACCGCTTAATACATTAGCCACACTACTTGAAACTTCGGTAACGTATAGAAGTTCGCCACCCTGTAACATATAACCAAATACGGGAAGGTAAATTAAAAGTTCGTATATAAGCGTTGTTAATTCGCTAATAGTAAAGAATATACAAAAAAGTAGTGCAAATTTCTTTATAGGCTTGCCAAAATATACCGGAGTACCTGCAATTTTACCTGCAATATAAGTCCATAAAAACGGAATAAAGCATAAATACGCTTTAGCCATATTTTCAGTTTTTGCCATTTTATACAACGCAAAAGAACGCAATAGGTAAAACGTTATTGGTATTGCTACCGAAATTAAACCTATTATTACAATTAATGCCGTAGAAACAGGCATTTCAAAAAGTTGCAAACTTCCTCCATCTTCTATTGGAACAATTAAATTAACCATAAACTCCCCTTAAATATTGTTGACAACTTAACCTATTAATATGCCCTTGCAAAAATAACTTTGTGTTTTGCAGGTTTACCACAAACAGGGCAAACACCTTCTACGCCTTCTTCGTCGCACATAACCCTTGCAGTTGCGCCCGTTTGTTCTTTAATTTTATCTTCACACTCTCTGCAACCGCACCAGCCGGCTTTAACGAAGTTGCCCGTTTCAACCCCTTGTAAAATGCCTTCTAAAGTGGTTGCTTCTTTTACCCTTGAATCTCTTCTTTCTCTAGATTTATCTAACATTTCTTTTTGAACGGTTGCTAAAAGTTGGTTAATGTTTTCTGCTAAATTATCTAAAGACATATCTTGTTTAACTAAAGTATCTCTTCTAACTATAACGGCTTTGTTGTTTTCAATATCTCTTGGTCCAATTTCAATACGAACAGGAACACCTTTCATTTCCCACTCGTTAAATTTCCAACCTGGGCTCATATCTCTAGTGTCTGTTTCAGCCCTAACACCTGCTTTTAATAATTGTGCTTCTAGTTCTTTAGCCTTTTCTATAACTCCACCTTTATGAGCGGCAACAGGAACTATAATAACTTGTATTGGAGCAACTTTTGGTGGTAATACTAAACCCCTTTGGTCGCCGTGCGCCATTATAATTGCGCCTATCATACGGGTTGAAGTTCCCCAAGAAGTTGTGTAACCAAACTTTTGAGCGCCGTCGTTATCTAAAAACTTAATGTTAAACGCCTTAGAGAAGTTTTGACCTAAGTAGTGAGATGTTCCTGCTTGCAAACTTTTGCCGTCTAGCATCATTGCTTCCATACCAAAGGTTGCAACTGCGCCTGCAAACTTTTCTTTTTCCGTTTTTCTACCGGTAAATACTGGAATAGCAAGCGTTTCTTCTGCAAAAGAACGGTAAACTTCTAACATTTTCATCGTTTCTTCCATTGCTTCTTCTTCCGTTCTGTGTACGGTATGACCTTCTTGCCACAAAAATTCGCTAGTTCTTAAGAAAGGTCTTGTAGTTTTTTCCCAACGCATAACGTTACACCATTGGTTCATTATAACAGGTAAATCTCTGTAAGATTGTATCCATTTAGAATACATTGTGCCAATTATGGTTTCACTTGTAGGCCTAATTGCTAAAGGTTCTTCTAACTTAGCGCCACCTGCGTGGGTAACTACTGCAACTTCTGGCGCAAACCCTTCAACGTGTTCTGCTTCTTTTGTAAAATAACTCATAGGAATTAGAAGTGGAAAATATGCGTTTTTAGAGCCGGTTTCCTTAAACCTTCTATCCATATCTTTTTGAATATTTTCCCAAATGGCATAGCCGTAAGGCCTAATAACCATAGTGCCTTTAACTGGGCCGTAGTCTACTAGTTCTGTTTTTAAAACTACGTCTGTGTACCATTGAGCGAAATCTTCGTTAATATCTGCTATTTCTTTAACAAATTGTTTGTTGTCCATAATATTACTTCCTTAAACATAATTATCCATTTTATTTACTTTAGTAATTATAACACGACAAGGTTGAATATTCAAGTTTTTTTATACTATTTATTAAAAAGGCTTGTAAAAAACGGGGGTTTGTTATATAATTAAAATGTTTATAAAACACAAGCGCATAACCTTGCGCATTTTTAGGAGGATTACTATGACAGACGTTAAACAACTTACAGTAAACGCTATTAGGGTGCTTTCTGCCGAAGCAATTCAAAAAGCAAATTCTGGCCACCCTGGTATGCCACTTGGCGCAGCACCTATTGGTTATTCTATATTTACCAATATGGTTTTTAACCCTAAAAAACCACTTAACTTTGATAATAGAGATAGGTTTATATTATCTGCAGGCCACGCATCTATGTTAAATTATTCACTTCTTTACTTGTTTGGCTACGGCTTAAAGAAAGAAGATTTAATGAACTTCCGTCAATTAGGCGCAATAACGGCAGGTCACCCAGAATATATGGTATGCCCTGGTGTTGAAACAAGCACGGGCCCACTTGGCCAAGGTATTGCTAACGCAGTTGGTTTTGCTATTGCAGAAAAATATTTAGCAGAAAAATTTAATAAAGAAGGTTTCCCTGTAGTAGACCACTATACGTATGCTCTTTGTGGCGATGGTTGTATGCAAGAAGGTATTGAAAACGAAGCCGCATCTTTGGCGGGCGCATTAAAATTAGGCAAACTTATTCTTTTCTACGACGATAACGATATTACTATTGAAGGCTCAACGGATATTACTTTTACCGAAGACGTTGCTAAACGCCACGAAGCAATGGGCTGGCAAGTTATTAAGGTTAAAGACGCTAACGACCTTAACGCACTAAACCGTGCAATAAAGAAGGCTAAAGCAGAAACGGAAAAACCTTCTTTAATTATAGTTAAAAGTGAAATCGGCTACGGCTCTCCACTAGTTGGTAAAGCAAGTTGCCACGGCGCACCTTTAGGCGAAGAAAACTTAAAAGCATTAAAAGAAAACTTGAATTGGCAATGTGAACCTTTTGAAGTTCCAGAAGAAGTATTTAAACACTGCAAAAAGTTTGCTAATAAAGGTAAACGTGCACAAAAGGCTTGGAACGAATTGTTTAGCGAATACGAAAAGGCTTACCCAGAACTTGCTAAAGAATATATTGCTTGGAAAAACAAAGAATTACCAGATTTAGCAAACATAGAAGAATTATGGCAATTTGAAAAGGACGATGCTTCTCGTGGCTACGGCAACACGGTATTAAACAAACTTGCTAAATACGTACCAAACCTAATTGGTGGTAGTGCAGACTTAGCACCTGCAAATAAGAGCAACATTAAGGCTCGTGGTGAATTTTTACCAGATGCTATTAGTGGTTCTAATATGCACTTTGGTATTAGAGAACACGCTATGGCGGCTATAGTTAACGGTATGTACTTACACGGTGGTTTAATTCCTTACTGCGCAACTTTTGCAGTTTTCTCTGACTATATGAAGAACGCAATGCGTATGAGCGCTATTATGGAATTACCTGTAACTTATATTCTAACCCACGATTCTATTGGCGTTGGCGAAGACGGTCCTACCCACCAACCTATTGAACATTTAGCAGGCTTACGTGCTATGCCTAACTTAAGGGTTTACCGCCCAGCAGACGGCAGAGAAACTACTGCCGCTTGGATTAGCGCAATTACAGGCAAAACCCCTGCTTGCTTATTCTTATCTCGTCAAACCCTACCAATGCTTAAAGGTTCTTCTAAAGAAGCATTTAAGGGTGGCTACATAGTAGACGATAGCGAAAAGAACGTTCCAGACGTAATTTTAATGGCAACCGGTAGCGAAGTATCTTTAGCCGTTAACGCAAAAGCAGAATTAAAAGCACAAGGTGTTGATGCAAGAGTAGTTTCTATGCCTTGCTTAGAAGACTTTGAAAAACAAAGCGCTAAATATAAAGAAAGCATATTGCCATCTAAAGTAACCAAGAGAGTTGCTATAGAAGCAGGCGCAACGATGTGTTGGTATAAATACGTAGGCTTTGAAGGTAAAGTAGTTGGTATAGATACTTTTGGTGCATCTGCCCCAGCAGGTCAATTATTTAAGAAATTTGGCTTTACTGTAGAAAAAGTTGTAGAAGCCGTAAACGAAGTTTTAGCAAAATAATTAAAACTAAATAAATAATAAAAGCACGCTAATCAGCGTGCTTTTTAATTTTTGTTTTTAACTTCTTTTTTTATTTCCTCGTTCCATTGGGTCTTTATAGTGCCAATAAGGGTGTAGTATAAAAGAAGCAATTAAGGCGCATAGACATTGCAATATAAGTGAAGATTTAAAAACGATAGCTAAAATACTATTATTAACAAAAAAACACATAATGCCAGTTGCTAACGCAACAAAATATAAAATTATTTCAATTGCATTTAAAATAATTACTTCAAGTTCTATAACTCTTCTTGCACCAACCAAAAATCTTCTTTTTAACCAGTTTTGCTTGAAATAAGGTATTGCTTTTAATTTCTTGTTATGACAACGTCTTTTTATTTTATCAGTAATAACGCTAATTTTATGGAGTTTAATAGTTAACGATAGCACCAACAATGTTATTATTTGAGTGACACTAGGTATTGCCATAATATAGGTTTTATCCACTTTTCTCTCCTATTTTGAAAAAACATATGCCAAACTTATAATAGTTCTAACACGTTCACCTTTTAATGCGCCATTAAAATTATATTTAACAACTTCTTCTATATATTTTCCAGACTTTTGCCCCAAAGTTTTTATAAGCCCTTTTTAGTTCCAAGTTCTATAAGGTATTCTTTTTTCTTTAAGCACTGCTTCTACTACATCTTTATACCTTGTTTTTATTATCTCTTCTTTTCCATTATAAAAAACAACAAAATAACAAAAAGGTATGCCGCTGTGTTTTTTTATTGTGCAAATTGAATAACCATCTATATTTTTTAACTCTATTTCCATATTCTTTTTGCTTATGGTATTTAAAATAATTTTTTCGTTCGTAAGAGTAAAATTATATTTACAAAAACTTAAAAATTTGTACAAAAAGAAACTGGCAAGCAATAAGAAAAATGTTTCAGTCAATATGGTTTCAACATCCCACCCATCCATTAAGGAAATTGCAATAGCACCCATAAACGCTACGAAAAAACCCAATAACATTGGCACTATCCAAAAATTACTTTCAAAAACCATATTATCTTTAAGTATAACGCAGTTTTGTTCTTGCTTTGCCTTATTCTCAGCGTCAATTTTAGTAGGTTCTATACTTGAAACGTCTGTGTTTGAAGTGTCTGTTTTTGAATTTTCTATATTTAATATGTTCCATTTTAAAATTTCTTCAAGTTCATTCTTAAACCTTGTAACAACGGAAGTGTTTTTATCTTTTAAGGAAAGAGTGAACAAATAAAAACCTCTTTTCCAAAATGCTTTACAAGTGTAAGATTTTACTTCTTTTAGTTCTATTTCTAAGTTCTTTTTAATTAGCGTTGTTAAAATAATTCTATTTTTGGTTACTATAAGATTATATTTATATAAAACCATAAAGTTCCAAAAAAACACAATCGTTACTACTAGAAAAAATGCTTCTTCTAAAATAAAATATATGGTTTCTATATCGTTCCAAATTAACCCCAAAGGAAAAAGTATTGAAAGCGCAAAAAATAATATTGAAAAATTTCTTAATACAGTGCTTTCTTTCTTCAAATTGTCATTAATTAAAATATTATTGTCCATTAAACACCTCCGCTAATTCCTAAGCTCCTAACAACACAACTGGTGTTAAGCCATAAGAGATTAAGGCTACTGCCGCAATGCTTCCCCAACCAATAGAAATTGTTACTTCGTTTGTAACTCCTTCAGTAATTAATCCAAAAGAAAAAGAAATACCATCAAAAACACTTATTTCTATGCCAAAAGTATGATAAGGTGTTATCTGTACATTTAAGCCAAGACCAATGTTAGAACTAACATATAAACTCGCTCCAAACTGGTTCCCTAAGTTAAACCCAACCCCAACAGATGATACTGAATTACCTTCGTTTACAAAAGCAAAAACTAAACCCGAACGATTATGTTGAATTGTTGTTGTGTAGGTTATGTTTCCAAACACCTTTAGGGCAATATCGTCTGATTCAGAAGTTGAAGCATTACTCATAAGAACTACATTTGCAAATGGAATAGATGATTCCGATGGAACAAAATAAGAACACAAGTAGCTTATTAACGCATTAGATAAAACTTTACCTAAAAAACTTTCGCCCGTAGGGTCCGTAAACATTATCGGGTTATTGTTGCAATAAGCATACATGTTTAGTTGGCCTGGTATTTCGGCTAAGGTTGAAATTAGTTCATAATTATCTGCATTAATAAATAGCCTTGTAGTTGGGTCGTAATAACGGGTTTGTAGGTAGTAAAAACCAGTTTCCACGTCGTAATAATAGCCACGGTACCTAAATGGGTTAATATCTGCCATAGTTCCATACTTATTAATAACGTTACCCCAAGCATCGTAGTTATAGCTTGCTACTTCTGTGCCTGCGCTGTTTCTTATTGCTATAATATCGCCTAAAGTGTTTTTTACGTAATAATAATTTTCTCCGTTATATACCATGCCAGAAAGTCCATTCATATCATAAATATAGTAAATTAAATTATTAGTTTCGCCTACTTTTCTGTTTTCGGCTATAATACTCGTTCCGTCTAAATAATATTCCGTTACGTTGCCGTTTACAGTTTTTTGGTAACGCATTCCGTTCATATCGTATGCGTAGGCAAAGTTGTTACCATTTAAAGTACCACTTTCTAACTTTCTTCCTTGCGTCCATACCAAATTATTTGTTGCTGTGGAAGAACTTCCTTTATACAATACAGGGTTACCCATATCGTCGTACCTAAAATAACTACTTACGTTGTCATCTGTAATTCTTAAAACCTTACCATACGCGTCGTATAAATAAGTTACGTTTTTGTTATCGCCTGTAACTGAAGTAAGGGCATTGTTCCCCATATTAGTTCCGTTTGGCGCTACGTCGTAGTTATAAAATATTATTTGCCCGTTTATTGTTTCACTTGCTAAACGGCCCATTGCGTCGTAGGTATAGTTATATGCCATACCGTTATAATTTACGTAAGTAATATAGCCGTTTTCATCGTAAGAACTATACGTTGTTTTAGCGTACACGTTATCTGTTATTTGTTTTATTCTATTTGTTGTGTAGGTAACACCGTCTGAGCCAATGTAACTATCGTAAACGTAGGTGTTGTTTATAACTGTACTTGTGCCGTTTTTTGCAACGTAGCCGTTTAACCTTTCTAAACTATCGTGCGTGATACTAGAGTTATACGTTCCTACACTATTAGAAGTTACTTGCCCCCTATGGTTATACCCGTAAGTATAGTTAAAAGTTGTATCTACGTTATCTAGGGTAAACTTATCGTTACTAGAAATTACCCTACCCAACACGTCGTTATAATTGGTTGTATATTTCGCCCCATAAGTTAAACCACCAATAGTCATTTCGCTTTTGGTTGTACTACTTAAATCACCATAATTATAATTTAAGGTTATTCCGCTTTTAGTATAACTACTAGAAGTTAGCCTATTAACGCTGTCGTAATTATATACGTAACTATCTGCATTAGTATCTTCTTCATTTTTCTTGTAACTTACCGTGGTAGTATTTTCGTTATAAGTGTAATTTTCCGTATGACCATTTGCATAAGTTACTTTTTCTAAATAGTTATTATAAGTGTTTAGCGCATCTACGTAGTCGTAAGAAAGCATTTCTTCTTCGTTATGTTCTATTTTTGTTATAAATCCTAAAGAATTGTAATGCTTAGCAAAAACGTCGCCCCCTAAACAATGCAAAGTATGTTTTTCACAAGTGGACGTTTCATCTTCTATCATGTCTTCATTAGCAATATTAAAATAGTTTTCACTACGTAAAATTTCGTTATTTTGCAAATCTGTTAAAATTAGCAAATTTACTTCGCCAAACCCGTCGTAATCATATTCTTGAATATAGTTACCACTCTTTAACGTTGCTAACCTAACGTCGCCACCTAAGATAGCGTACGTTTTTTCTGTAGTAACGTTGTTTTCATCTATACTTATGCTAACGAAACCACCCTCTCTAATTTCTGTTTTTTCAACACTTTTCTTTTTTAGCCCACCTGCAGTAGTTATTATAGTATCTTCTCGTTCCCCCGTATCTTCATCTGTAAAATACGTGTAATTTTGGGTTAAAGTAGTCGTTCCGTTGCGTTTTGTGGTTATACTTTCTATTTGGTTGTTTTTACTTACGTCTGTAGTGTTATAAACGTAGGTTGTTGTTTCTAAAACGTCGTCTTGAATACTTCTTTTATTTAAGGTAACTAAACGGCCTAATCCGTCGTAAAGTTTTTGCTCGTATTCACCCTTTCTATTATAACTAATTGTTTCATCTGTAGCATAAACGCTATAGGTATAAGTTTCGCCTTGCCCGTAAGACATGGTTTCTTTTACGTAGTCTATTACGTTATACGTTACGTTAGATATTTTTGTTAGCCCTCCAGAGTTTTTAAACACGAAAGTTCCCGTTTCTACGTAACCACAAGGCAAGGTTACGTATAATTTGCCGCCGTTTTTTAATTTTATGCATTTACTATACGTGCCAAAAGTTACCGTTAAATCTATTTTATAAGCGCTTTCAAGTAAAAACGTTAAGCCGTATTTGTAATAAGTATTATTAGTTATGCCAGAAGAAGCATTAACGCTACCAGAAGCCGTTTGCCCCGAAATTAAACTTACTTCATCGGTGAACGTCGTATTTAGCTTTTCTTCAAAACCAACGTCTTCTTTAAAGTAGTCGTAAAACTCAAAAGATTCAAAATAGTTAAAATTATAGTTTCCCCTATTAGAACCCCTTATTTTTCCATCTTCATCTTTAGACCATTCAGATATAGGGTTTCTTAAAGCGTCAAAGCAAACGTAAGAACTACCTACGTTTTTGCCATTTTGATAATATTTTGTTTCAACGTAAGAAGAGTGTTTACTATAATCAAATTCTATATAGTCTAGGACCTTAGAGTCGTTAGCGCTTTTTCCTGCAACTTGGTCTATTCTTCTTACTGAATATTTTTCCGTTCCCGTATTATATGTAAAGCACAACCCCTCGTAATCTTTATTATAAACGCCTGTCAAATTGCCGTTCGTAGTATCGTAATCTAAACTATAAATTTCTACGTTTTCTAATACATTAGTTATGCCAATTAAATTACCATTGCTATCGTAGGTTAAATTATAAGATGCAAGTGGCGCAAAACAGTAGTTTGTAGTAATTGTTGAAACCCTTGTTCCTGAATATGTTAACGTTATACTGCTTGATTCTATATTTGCCCCACCAGAATAAAACTGTATTTCAGAAATTTTATCTTTATCTGTACCACTATCTGCTACATATTTTATTTTTAACCTATCAATATAAAGGCTTCCAGAAGTTGTTTCTTCGCCCTTGTATAATTCAGTTAATCTGCCATTATTAAATATTCTTCTATTTTGTTGTGCGTCAAGTATTGTTATTTTTGTTCCTACAACCGTTGCAATCAACTTGCCGTCTATGGTTCTATAAAGGTTGCTCAATTTATCATAATTAAACATAGTTACAGAACCATCTGAATCGTAAAGAGCAATATAATCACTACCTTGGCGAACAAATTGTTGAAAGTTTAATTTAAAGTTGTTGCCGAACATTGTGGCAACTCCCAATTCATTAAATATGTCGTTATAATTGGTGTTATACACTAAACTTGCTTGCAAAGGCAACGTACTAGAGTTATTTATAGATGCAACGTCGCAATTAAGGGTTAACGAGTGTGAGGCTTTGTTTACGTATGCAGTTGCGCCGTTTATTTCCGTGCTTTCCGTACTGTAACTTTCGTCTAAACCCGTTATTTGTTTATATCTGCAAGTTAAATAAATGCCGTTAGTTCCCGTAACAAATACTCTAACGTAACCACCAACGGAATTGTTAGCTTCTCTTTCTAAACCTAAAGTTACAGTATTGTTTTTTATTGCGTTTATATCTATACTTAAGTGGTTCGTTCCTTCGGTAGGAGCTAAATTGGTATCTGCACCAAACAGACCTAAATATTGTAATTTTTCCGGTCTGTTAGTGTAGGTTATATTATTAAGTGGAATATCGTTATCGACTATGTTTGCAGAATATTTTATGTTTTTCCAACTAAAAATGCCCATTCCTTCCGTTCTTATATGAAAGCTTACAACGGCGTTGGTCAACGTATAGCTTTCGCCCATAGAAGCTATATTAAACCTAAAATACGCGTTACTTTTGTTACCAGATTCTTTTTCGCCCACGTATACTTCTGAAGAAGATTGCGTTCCCGTTCCTTTTTCATAAACGTTTACGAAAGAAAAACTAACGTTGTTTACATTTTCTACAATAGGGTCTATAGTTACAGGTAATTTCGCTTCTTTTTCTATCCAATATTCATCGGCAGAAATTGTTAAAAAGTAGTCGTTCCCTTTTTTGTTTAAAATATATTCTACTTCGTAGTTATATTCTCCGTTTGCATCAAACATAAATGGTGCAGGTATTATGTATTTAACCTTACCAACACTATCTAATGCTATTATACTACCATCTTCCATTTTTTGCAAGAATAAGTTAGTTGTTTTAACCTTAAAGTCAAAATTGTAATCGGCCAAATAGTCTTTTACTACTATATTTTCTTTTACGCCGTTATCTTTAACTTCGTATTCTAAATCTATATCTTCACTTATGTTGTTATAAGATATTTTCCCTTCGCCAGTAGAAAAATCTTTTGGCGCTTTTAATTTTTTCCATTTATATTGGTTTGAATTTTTTGCCGTGTTGCCGCTTTGCTTTTGTGCCACCGCGTTTTTAGCCGAACTTTCTATATAAGTAAAATCTAACCCGTGTTCTCCGTTATCTATTTTAATAAGCGAATCGTTAGGGTTAAAATCTTTGCTAATTTTAACTTTATAAGAGTTAGCCTTGTTTTCATATACGTTTCTACCGTTTTCATCTTTAGTTTCCACCAAGGTGTTATCTATTTCTTTAAAAGAGTCGCCGTCTAAATAATGAATATTTTGCGCAAAGCGTTGAACTACTATAGAGCCGTCGCTCATAGCAAATTCTTTTGAATTTAATGTTCTGTTCTCCACGTTTTCATCAAGAATATACGAATTGTCTAACAAAGTTTTATCGTCTATATTAGTAGACTCTAATTTGTCAGGTTGTACAAACGTATTTGCAGTTGTATTTGTATCTCCAACACTTTTTAGTTCATCTGCAAAAGCCTTTAAAATTGAAAAAGGCATAGAAGAAATAAACATAACAACTAACACCAAAATTGTTGTTGAATACTTTACCCATTTTTTTGCTTTTCTTGTCATTTTTGGTCTCCTTTTATTTTAAAAAATTTAATTATTTAATTTTGTAAAAATAAACTATTTCATTATTAATTTATATAATGGGCTGTTCATTGTCAATAGACTTATGACGCCTTATTTCAAACATTTTTACTTTTTTTGTCATTTTTTGTCAAATATTCTAATTTGCTGTATTTATATTAAACTTTTATGTCGTTTAGTTTCTAAAAAACAAAGAAGCACGCTAATTAGCGTGCTTCTTTTGTGTTAAAATTTTTTATTAATAAATTATTCGGCTGTTTCTTCCGTAATAGATAATTCGTTTTGAATTTCTTTCTTTACCTTTTTTAATACTGGGAAAAGGAAACACAATAACGTTACTATGCCCAACACCCAACCAATAGGCCAAATTAAATAAAGGAAAGTTAAATTACCTTTCATTAGTGGGTAAATAAACCAAACCCAAGGGAACCTTATTAAACATTGGAAAACTAGAGCGCTTATGGTTGGAATAATAGACCTTTTCATACCTATTAAAGATGCGTCTAAAACGCATTTTATGCCGTTTAAGAAATAAGTAGCAGAAATTAAAGTTGTACGTTGTTGTGCATACGCTATAATTAAAGGGTCGTTTGTCATAATTCCTGCAAGTTCGGCAGAAAAAATTGCAAAAAGCCCACCAAAAACAACACCTAAAACGGTTGATATTAAACACCCTTTTAAAATGCTTTGTTTTGCACGCTCTAAGTTTTTATTACCTATGTTTTGGCTAACGTATGGCATAATTGCAAGGCTTGGCGCGTAGGTAATATTGTAAATTATATTATCGTATTGGCCGGCAATAGAAAGCCCTGTTGTTGCGGCAGGCCCTTCTAAGTTTACGGCAGAAGTTATTACAACGTTTGCAACAGAATATAACGCCGTTTGTAGCCCTGCGGGAATACCAACCAACAAAATTTCTTTTAATTCTGCGCCATAAAACCTAAGCCTACTAAACTTTAACTTAACCGTTCCTTTGCTTTTGCATAAAACGTAAAGACATGCGCCACCTGCTATTGACCAAGATATTATGGTTGCCAAAGCAACCCCTTCTACCGTCATATTTAAAACGGTTATAAAGAAAATGTTACTACCAACTTTTACAGCACCGCCAATAAGCATAAATATCATTGGCCTTTTAGAGTCGCCCATAGAACGAAGAATAGCTGCGCAAAAATTATATAACATTAATATAGGTACGCCTAAAAAGTATAGTCTAAAATACGTTACTGCTTGTGAAAGTAATTCTTCTGGGCAGTTCATTACGTATATTAAAAAAACTTCTGCAAGCGCTATGCCAATTATTGCAAAGGCAACACCACCTACAACAGAAAACAGAACGGCAGTACCAACGGCCTTTTCAACGCCTTCAGTATCTCCACTACCTATATGCCTTGCAATTACTACGTTAGAGCCAGATGCAATACCTATAAGTAGCCCCGTTATTAACGAAATTAGGGTGGCACAAGTACCAACTGCACCAACGGCATTATCGTTAACAAAAGCGCCTAAAACCTTTAAGTCTATTATGCTAAATAAGTTTTGGCACACGTTCATAACCATTATAGGTAGGCTTATTGCAAGCAAACCTTTAACGATTGAACCAGAAAGCATGTTAACTTCGTTTCTTTTTAAACTTTTAGTTGCGCCCATTTTTTTCTACCTTAAAAACAAATTTTTTTGTTTATTAATTTTAAGTATACCCCCTTAAACTAAAAAGAGCAAGCATTTTACTTGCTCTTTTAAACATTTAAATAATTTTTTGTTTTTGTAAAAATTTGTAAAATCCGTTTAAGCCGTTAACAACGTCTACTTCCGTTGCGTTAAAATCGCCCGTCCACCAAGGGTCTGCAACGTCTCTTGGAGAAGAAGTAAAATCTAATAGTCGGTAGCACTTTTCCATTTTGTCTTGCCCAAAAATTTTAGATATGCCCCTTTTATTAAGTTCGTCCATATAAATAAAATAGTCGTATTTATCGTAATCGGCATAGGTTAACTGAACGGCACGTTTTTTACTGCAATCAATACCCCTTGCGTTTAATATGGCTTTCGTGCCGTAATGAACTGGGCTACCAATTTCTTCACGGCTGGTTGCAGAAGATTGTATTATAAAGTTTTGTTCTTGCCCTTTTTCTTTTACTAATTCCTTAAATAAAAACTCTGCCATAGTGCTACGGCAAATGTTTCCGTAGCATATAAACATTACCTTTATCATTTTTTCTTTCCTTTACTTTGCTCTTTTTTTGCTATTTGCAAATTACAATATTAGAACTAAAGCGAGTACCTTCGTCATCTGTTGCAGTTACGAAATACCCTGTAACTTTTTCTGGGAAAGGCGTTCCGTCTGTAAGCGCAATTTCTTGCCACTCGCAAGTATCTTCATTAAGAAATTCTTGCGTGGTGTATACCAAAGTAGTTTTTTTAGCGTTGTTTTTTACCACCTTGCATAACCCGTTTTCAACAATTATTTCTGCATATGGTAACACCTTGTTTTCAAAAATGCTATCTAAATAAGCAAGGTCTTCCATATTAAATTCCCAAACTTCAAAATGCCCGTGTGGAAAGTTTAATCTATAAGAAAAAGTTTTATCGCTTTTAATTAAATCCGTACTTCTTCTTCTGTTTTTCATAACGAAAGCAGTATCGTTTGTGCCTGCAAAAAAAGCAATTGGTTGCGTTATTTTGCTTAAATACGTTTGTGGGTCTAAATAATTATTATAAATTTCTAGTTGTTCTTCGGTTAAATCTTTTAAGCCCTGGGTGTAACCAAACTTAGAGTTTGAAATAAACCCCGTGGAATAAAATATTTCTACTGCTTTAAATCTCTTTTCAACTGAAGACGCTATTAAAGATAAAACCCCACCCCAAGAAATACCAACTAAACCAACTTTTTCTTGGTTTATGGTGTTTTCTTGTAGTAAAACGTCTAACGCTTTTTTAATGCTAAGCACGCTAAAATAAACCCAAGGATTATCACTATTCGTTTCCGTAATAGAGCCGTACCCACGTGGGCCACCAGCAGGGTTTTCAACACGCCTTCTATCTAATTCATCCTCTCTATATCTTTTATCGTATTCCGTACTAACGGCATATTGGCTATCAAAGTCTGGGGCAATAGCAACGTAGCCGTTGTCAGTCCATTTTTTCACCCATTCATAATAAGCATAGCCTAAGCCACCGTGCACAAGAACTACTGCAGGGTAGCCACCTTTTGGCATTGGTGTTTTTGGTACGCCCATAAAAGCAAAAACACAGTTGTTTTTACCCACGTTATAATAACCTGCTTGTATGTTTTGCATACTATATGGCAAAGAAAAAGGTTCTTTTTGCCATTTAGTTGATATGCCGTTATTTATTTGTAAGTATTTTTCTAAAGAAAGCATAGTTTACGCCCCTAACATGCACTCTATTAATTTAATTGCTATATAATAGTGGTATTCCCTTATTGGATGGTTTAATTTGTTTGCTAATAAATCGGTAACTCGTACGCCGGCTTTATCCATTTTTTCCCAAACGCTATATAGGTCACAAACGGTAACGTCAAATTTTTTAGCAAGTTCTTTGGCTTTTACAAAATACTCTTTTAAGGTGTTGTTGTTTTGCACCTTGTCTTTAAGTTTAACTGCTAAATTTAGCAACACTTCTTCCTTTATATGTGGGCTTATGGTAGTATTCATATAATTTTGTGTTAAGAAAATAGTTTCAATATTATTTTCTTTTAACTTCTTAAAAATTTCCGTTAAAGCATTGGCATAATTGTCTATATTTTCTATTCCAGAAACGCTATCGTTTAGCCCGTAAGATACAACTACTAAATCTGGGTTAAAAGATAACACGTCTCTTTCTAGCCTTTTTAAGCCTGCAGGCGCACTATCTCCACTTATTCCTGCGTTTATAATATTTATTTGTACCGTTGGGTATAAGGTGTTTAGAATTTCACGAACGCGTGTTGAATAAGCACTTTTATAATCAAACACGGTATCAAAAGTTGTTTCGCTTGTTGTATAACACTCAAAACACCCTTGTGTAACGCTGTCGCCTAAAAATGCAATGGTTATTGGTTTTACACCACTTAAATTGTTTTGTTTTTCATTAAAAAGTTTTGCTATTTTCATTTTTTTAGTCCTTAAAAAAATTATTTTTTGTTTTCTTTTCTTTCTTTTTCTAATTTTTTAATGCTTTTCCATAACGCAAGGCTTTCTTCTGGGGTTTCGGGGCGCTTAACGTCGCCAAAAACGTGTGGATGACGGCGTATTAACTTTTCGCTTAATTTTTGAACAACGTCTTCAAAAGTAAACTTTCCGTTTTCTTTTGCTATTTCTGCGTGAAGTAAAACTTGCAATAATACGTCGCCAAGTTCTTCGCATAAATTTTCAAAATCGCCGTTGTCTATGGCAGTTAGCACTTCGTTAGTTTCATCTACTAGGCACTTTTTCATTGATTCGTGCGTTTGCGCCATATCCCAACTGCACCCTTCTGGGCTTCTTAAAACGCTAACTATTTCTTTTAATTCTTCTATGTCGTGCTTATTTTCTTCAATATAAACTTTGCCGTTATGTTCCCTCATAAAAAGTTCCTTTTTTATTGGCTGTGTTTTAATTGTAACACAATAATAAATTTTTTTCAATAAAAAATCCGTCGTTTAGTTTTCTTTTTGTAAAAACTAATATGCTAACAAAAAAAATTAATTTATCTATTTAATTTTTATTACACCTAAAACTTGTTGACAATTCAACAAGTTTAATTTATAATTATAACATCATCTTTTTAGGAGCAATTTTAATGCAAGAAAGGTTTCACACGTTTACAGTTTTAATAATGAAAATTAACAGAAGTATACACAAAATAAAAACAGAAGAAATGCTAAATTTTAACTTAAAAAGCGCACACGTTTCTTGTTTGTATTACCTATATAAGTCGCAATCTTTAACTTCTAAAGAACTTTGTGAAATTTGCGAAGAAGATAAGGCTTCCGTTTCACGTTCTATAGAATATTTAGAAGAAAACGGCTTTGTAAAGTGTGAATCAACTGCAAAAAAAAGATATAAAGCATACCTATACTTAACGGAAAAAGGTGTTGTCGTTGGCGAACATATTACCAAAAGAATTGATTCTGTTTTAAACGAAGCAAGCGAAGGGCTTACCGAAGAAGAAAGAGAAAGTCTTTATAATTGTTTGTACTTAATTGACAAAAACTTAAATAAAATAGTAAAGAAATATGGAGAATAGTTTTTTATGAGCATTAAAGTAATGGTAGACTCTGCCTCAGATATAAGACCAGAAGAAGCAAAAGAAATGGGGGTTATAGTTCTTCCTATAACTATAACTATTGAAGACAAAGAATATGCAGACGGAGTAGATATTACCCCGTTTGAGTTTTATGAAAAACAAAAGAATTGCAAAACCTTGCCGAAAACAAGCCAAATAAATACATATACCTTTGAAGAAGAAATGGCTAAATACGTTAGCGAAAACGACGAACTTATAGTTATAACCATTTCTTCTAAACTATCTGGAACTTACAACAATGCACTACAGGCTTCTAAAAAATTTAACGGCAAAGTAAGGGTTATAGATAGCCTTAACGCTACGATAGGCGAAAAAATTTTGTGCAAACTTGCCCTTCGCCTAATAGAAGAAAAGAAATCTCTCAACGAAATTGTCGATGAATTAGAACTTGCTAAAAAGAATATAGTGGTAATGGGTATTGTAGATACTTTAGAATACTTAAAAAAAGGTGGTAGAATTTCTGCTACCGTAGCCATTGCAGGCACGCTTTTATCTATAAAACCCATTTTGCAAATTATAGATGGCGAAATAAAGATGTTTAGCAAAGCCATTGGGCTAAAAAAAGCAAATTCCGTTATGAATAACCAAGTAAAAACCAATTTCAAAATAGATTATAACCTACCTTGCGAATTATTTTGGTCTGGGTTTAACGACGAATATTTGCAAAAATATGCTAAAGATGAAAATATGCCTTTTTATAACAAACAAAACGTTGGCATTACGGCTTTAGGTGCAACCATAGGTACTCACGTAGGGCCTAACGCAGTAGGCTTGGCTTTTTTCCGTAAATAATGTTTTATAAATATTTAATAAATTAAAAACACCAACCATTTTCGTTGGTGTTTAATGCCTTTTTAATTTAACTTAAACGTCAATTTGAAAGGTTTCTGCAGTAAACCATATGTATAATTTAGAACTTTTTACCATTAAACCGTGTTCGTTGTTAACCATTAGTCCTTGGTCGGATACACTTTCTGCATTTTCTACTTTTTCCTTTATAAAGGCTAATATGTCATCTTCTTTTTTTAGTTTTAATTTTTTTCTTATTTTTCTTTCTGCTTTTTCGTTTTCAAAATGCCATTTGTTTACGTTTTTTAATATTTTTTCTTTCAGTTTGTCGGGCGAATAATTTTCCATATAAAAATCGTAAATTTCTACAGCATCGCTATATCTATTATATTGAACGTAAATTTCATAACATCCTAAAGTTAACGCCATATGACTTCTTACGCCGTCGCCTACGGGTATGTAAGCACATTCTATACCCTCATTTTTCAAACTTTGCATAAGCATCTTGCCAAACGTATCGTTAACGGTAACAAGATAGCAAAAATCTTCTTCAGTTGGTTGCCTTAATTTTTCGTTTCCACACCTATGGCACACGTTTCCTTTGCAAAGAGTGTGGCATTTATAACAATAATTCATATTTTTTCTTTAACTAATCTATTTCTTTTTAATTTTAGTTGCTGTCTTCGTTGTTGTTTTTATTAATTAAAACATCGTAGCCGCCAATAAATTTATCTGCAATTTTGTCGTATTTTGGGGCGTTTCTAATTATAAACAAAAAAATAATAGGGTATGTTATGGCATAAACTAACGCAATTCCACATATAACGTAAAGAAAAATTGCTGCATCTATGCCCATTTTGTCTTGAAAAATAAACGTAAGTATAGATAAAGCAATTCCTATAATAGCCGTAATAATTGGCGTAGCAATTAACTGAGCCTTTGCATAACCTAAGTGTTCTTTTTTTATTTTACCATTAAATATATCTTTTTTCATAATAGAGCCTTTTTTAATTATAACATATTCTGCACTTTAATACAATAAAGCACCAACTACTTAGTTGGTGTTTTATTTTAATTTTTTAATAATATAACATAGAAACAACTATTAACGCCACAACGAAACATATTATTACGTTAATAACAAAAATTCCAAATGCTATTAGTAATTTTGCCCAAACCTTTTCTTGCTTTTTCATTAAATACATACTTAAAATTAGGCAAACGCCGTTAATTGCGCCACCTATTGCACCGCCTACTATAGGAATTATTGCACATAACGTAGGCACGCTTCCCCACACCATAACAAGCGAAAAGAAAAACAACGGAAGCACTATTTCATACCATTTTGGTGCGTTAACTAACCTTATAGTTTCGCTTCCAATAGTAACTGTAACCCCTAACATTTCGTTACCCTTTAGTTTTACGTATACAGGCTTACTATCTACAAAATAAACGTATTCGTTTTTGCTAGTCTCGTTAATTTTTGCGCCGTTAAGCCAAAGTTCTTTTTTGCCCGTCCAAGCACTTTCTTTGTATAAAATTTCGCCATATTTTTCGTGTTTTACTATTGTTTGCATAAGCCCTCCTAGTACTTTTATTAATATAATTATTGCATAATATATTATTTATGTCAATAGTTATGTTAATTATATCAAGTCTTATTAGACTTGTCAAGTATTTTAAGACTTGTTTTTGTGTATAATTATAATATGGAATTTAAAGAAAGGCTAAAAGAATTAAGAGTTGCCAACAACTTAAGCCAAATGCAACTTTCTATAAAAACGGGGTTAAGCCAATCTGCCATAGCGAAATGGGAACTAGGCAAAACCGAGCCATCTGCAAGTGCTATAATTATCCTTGCAAAATTTTTTAATGAAACAACAGATTATATTTTAGGAATAGAAGAATAAACACCAACCGTTTTGGTTGGTGTTTTTTTGTTCAAAATACATGTTTTTGTTAAAAATTTTTAGCATTTTTGAACTAATTTAATTTATAGTAGTTAATTAAAATTAGGGTTTTTGATTATTAAATTTTTTTCATTATCAATACGTCGCGTTAAACTAAACTATATATTTAATCATAGATATTATATAGTAGTTAAAAACTATACAACTAAAAGCAACTGCGACCTTTTTCACGGACACAATTGCTTTGGGCAATTGTCGGTACGGGTATGGTGCCTTTCACAAGCAACTACCATTCATTGCGTTAGCAATACGTCGCGTTAAAGTAAATGATATATTTATACAACGATATTATAGAGCAAAAAAATAACTGCTTGGCATTAAAAAACTGCGACATCTTCCCGTCCAAAAGCGTTAGCGATTGGCGGAAAGATTTACGTTGTGTAACAACGCAAAAAAAGAACCGTTCTTTTGAACGATTCTCTTTTTTGTTTTGGATGCAGTACTACCATTCATTGCGTTAGCAATACGTCGCGTTGAACTATAATATATATTTATTCAAAGAAATTATAGAGTGGAAAACAACTATTTAACAGAAACTAACTGCGACTTCTTCCCGGACACAATTGCCTAAAGCAATTGTCGGTACGGGTATGGTAGTTGCTGCAAAAAGAAAAGCACTAACCTTTTGGTTAATGCTTTCTTTTTTGGATGCAGCAACTACCTATCTTCCCGGACCGTCTCCAGTCAAGTATTGTCGGCGCAAGTGAGCTTAACTTCTGTGTTCGGTATGAGAACAGGTGGGACCTCACCGCTAACGTCACCGCAATGGTATATTTCGGATTACT
>JAZOOP010000108.1:0-2324 GCA_045655065.1 Christensenellaceae bacterium | reverse complement strand
GAAAAACTTTCAAAAGAAATAGAAGGCAAAGAAATTAAAAAGATAATTATTGTTAAAAATAGATTAGTTAACATTATTTTATAATATATGAATAAAACAAGCAAAAATGAAATTACAAGAATAACCCCAGATATTAATTTGGGGTTAAATTCTAACCAAGTAAACGAAAGAATTAACGCAAATTGTGTTAATAACGTTAAAAAGCAATACTCTAAATCATACCTAAGTATATTTACGAGTAATCTTTTCACGTTTTTTAATCTACTTGGTTTTTTAGTTTGTATTGCGCTTATAATAATTGAATCTCCAATAGGAAATTTTTTCTTCGTAATAATTTACCTTGCAAACATACTAATTGGAATTACACAAGAAATAAGGGCTAAACTTTGCATAGATAAACTTTCGTTAATGGGCAAAAAAACTACTAAAGTTATAAGAAATGGTAAGATTGAAGAAATTATTTCAACCGAAATTGTTTTAGATGATATTATTTTATTAGGAATAAGTAGCCAAATACCTACCGATTGCATAATTTTAGAAGGCGAAATAGAGGTTAACGAAGCACTATTAACGGGCGAATCTGTACCCGTAAAGAAAAAGGTTGGCGATAAATTACTTGCAGGCAGTTTTATTATTAGTGGCACTTGCAAAGTAAAGGCCGAAAACGTAGGAAAAGATAATTACGTAGAAAAACTTTCTCAAAAAGCAAAAAAATATAAAAAACCACAATCTGAACTAATGGGTTCCTTAAAATTTATTATAAAAGTTGTTGGTTTTATAATTGTGCCAATTGCAGTTGCTTTTTTAATAAAATCTTTAGTTATTATTGGCGAAACAAATTGGCAAAACACCATTTCTAAAACTTCTACTTTCGTAATTGGTATGATACCTTCTGGAATGTTTTTACTAACTAGTATGGCTTTAGCCGTTGGCGTTATTAAACTTTATAGGCACAATACCTTAGTTCAAGATTTATATTCACTTGAAATGCTTGCCAGAGTAGATACTATTTGTTTTGATAAAACAGGTACTATTACAGATGGCAAGATGAACGTACAAAAATTAGTTTTACTTGATGAAAAATTTAACTACCCTATTAACGATGTAATTGGTTCAATGCTATACGCACTTAAAGATGAAAATCAAACGGCAGAAGCACTTAAAAACTATTTTGGAGAAAAACAAAACTACGTAGCCGAAAAAGTTATTCCATTTAGTTCAAAACGAAAATTTTCTGCAGTAAGTTTTTCTAAAATAGGTAGTTTTATTTTTGGTGCGCCAGAATTTATAGTTCAAAAAGAAACTTATTCTAAAATAGAAAATAAAATTAACGAATACACTTCTAAGGGGTTGAGAGTTTTATTACTAGCCTATTTTGAACAAAACTTAATAGAAGATAACCTACCAAAACAAACCACGCCTATTGCTCTAATAGTTATTGCAGACAATATTAGAGAAGATGCAATTAAAACTATTAATTGGTTTAAGGAAAATGGTGTAGCCGTTAAAGTTATTTCGGGCGATAACCCTATAACTGTTTCTGAAGTTTCTAAACGTGTAGGAATAACTAATGCCGAAAAATACATAAGCCTAGAAGGCTTAACAGATGAAGAAGTTTATAATTCTGCACAAAACTACACGGTTTTTGGTAGAGTTTCTCCAGAGCAAAAAGCAATTTTAGTTAAAGCACTTAAAGACTTTGGGCACGTAACCGCAATGACGGGCGACGGAGTTAACGATATTTTAGCCCTAAAAGAAGCCGATTGCGCTATTACGGTTGCATCTGGAAGCGAAGCAACAAGAAATATATCTCACTTAGTTTTAATGGATAATAATTTTAACTCTTTGCCAAAAGTTGTTTTTGAAGGAAGGCGTGTTATTAACAACATACAAAGTTCGGCGTCGCTATATTTAATGAAAACTTTATTCACTATGTTTTTAGCAATATTAATTTTAGCAATACCAAACTTAAATACATACCCTTTCGTGTTATCTCAAATGATAATGCTAGAAGTTTTTATTATAGGTTTCCCTTCCTTCTTTTTGTCGCTACAAGCAAACGACAACAAGGTAGAAGGTAAATTTATTACCCACGTATTAAGCAAATCTTTACCAAGTGCTATATTAATGTTTATTGGAGTTATGTTGGTAGATTTAGCAAAAGCAATACTTGGTGTAGATAGTATATTAACCGAACAAATATATTTAACAATAAAAGTTTTTGCATTTACATTTGCAGGTTTAATAAACCTATTTTATATTTGTAAACCATTTAATAAATTTAGAACAATTTTATATTTAATTGCACTATTTTGTGTTTTAAC
>JAZOOP010000107.1:0-2055 GCA_045655065.1 Christensenellaceae bacterium | reverse complement strand
AAGTTTACGTTAAAACTTATGCTTAAATAATACACAAAAAAGCCAAGTGTAATTATTAAAAAAGTTAGTAGTATAAATAAAGAAATTCTAAACGTTTTTTTCATATAGATTTAGTATAAATAATCAACCACGTTTTATTCTTTTTGGTTATAAGATAAAATTAAATAATTGACTTATTAAATAAAATATTATATTATATATAATATGGAAAATTTAAATAAGTATTTTTATATAGTTACATATGGTTGCCAAATGAACGTGCACGAGTCGGAAAAACTTGCAGGTATTTTAACCGAGCAAGGGTATTTACCTTGCGATAACGAAAAAGAAGCAAACGTTATTGTTTTTAACACTTGTTGCATAAGAGAAAATGCTGAAGATAGGGCCGAAGGGAATATTGGTGCACTTAAAAAACTAAAAAAACAAAAACAAGATTTAATTATTGCAGTTTGTGGTTGCATGACTCAGCAAAAGGGTTATGCTGAAGAACTTCGTAAAAAATTTCCTTTTATAGATATAATTTTTGGTACACATAATTTAGAAGATTTTGGAGTTTTATTAAAACAAAGAATTACTTCTAATAAAAAAGTTATTAATATTTTAGAAAAAGAACAAGAAATTAAAGAATGTACGCCAAAATATAGAACTAGTTTTCCTAATGCTTGGGTTAATATTATGTATGGTTGCAATAATTTTTGTACCTATTGTATAGTTCCTTACGTTAGGGGTAGAGAAAGGAGCAGAAAACCCGAAAATATTATTGCTGAGTGCAAGCAATTAATTAAAGAAGGGTATAAAGAAATTACCCTTTTAGGTCAAAACGTTAACTCATATGGTAAAGATTTAGGCTACACTAACTTTGCTACCTTAATAACTGAGATTTCTAATTTAGATGGCGATTTCCGTTTGCGTTTTATGACCAACCACCCAAAAGATTTAACAGAAGATTTAATTATTGCATTAGCCAACTCTAAAAAATGTTGTAAATCTATTCACTTGCCAATACAATCTGGTTCAAACCACGTGTTAAAATTAATGAATAGAAGATATACTAGAGAAAATTATTTAGAAGAAATTAAATTGTTAAGAAAATATATTCCAGACATTGCTATTACAACCGATATTATGGTAGGTTTCCCACAAGAAACTGAAGAAGATTTTATAGATACATTTAATTTAGTTAAGGCAGTTAAGTATGCAGGTGCATTTACTTTTGTATATTCTAAACGAAAAGGCACACCTGCTTCTATTATGGACGGGCAAGTAGACGAAGAAGTTTCTAAGGCTAGAATAATGAAACTTATAGATTTACAAAATGCTATAAACAGAGAACAATCTTTGCAATATAACGGAAAAATTGTAGAAATTTTATGCGAAGGTTATGACGAAAAGAAAAACAAATATTTAGGTAGAGATACCTATGGAAGAATGGCTTACTTTAGTTCAAACGTAAACCTAATTGGTAAGTTTGTTAACGTATTAATTACTGAAACAGGGGGCATTTCTCTCTGTGGCGAAATTGTAAAATAGTGGGGTAAATATGGCTCTTTCACCAATGATGAAACATTATCTAAGCCTAAAAGAAAATTATAAAGATTGTATAATTTTTTATAGACTTGGCGATTTTTATGAAATGTTTTTTGAAGATGCAGTAACGGCATCTGGTATATTAGGGTTAACTCTAACGGGTAGAGATTGCGGTTTAGAAGAACGTGCGCCTATGTGTGGCGTTCCTTTTCACGCTGCCGACTTATATATTTCTAAACTAGTTTCAGCAGGTCAAAAGGTTGCAATTTGCGAACAATTAACCGAACCAAAAAAAGGCGAACTAGTTCAACGAGATATTATTAAAATAGTTACCGCAGGTACAATTACAAACAACGAATTATTAGATGAAAAAAGTAATAATTTCTTGTGTTCTGTTTATATAGACAAAACTTCGGCATCTATGGCGTGGGCAGATATTACAACGGGCGAATTTTACGTTAAATCTTTTAACGTTGATACTTGCATTAAGTCGGAGGCCAAGCGGTCTTAGGAAGACAATACACCAGT
>JAZOOP010000106.1:0-7675 GCA_045655065.1 Christensenellaceae bacterium | reverse complement strand
CCGCCTCAGCATACCCCCAAGAAAGCGACTTAAATATTGCATAGAATATTAAGAAATACATTCCTAAGAAGTGACATTTCATAAAGAATACACCTAAAAGGCTATCGTATAAACCTAAGGCGTGAACCATACGCATTTCAGAAGCCAAACTACCTACTATAGGTATAATCATTGTAATAATAACCGTAGTATATAAAGTTGAGCTTAACCAACAAGGATATTTTGAAACAAGGTATGCAACTAACATAACTACCGTTGTATGTACTAGTGTACAACCAATAGAGTAAATTAATGAGTTAAGAATTAATTGTTCAAAATAAACGAAAGTACGTTCACCATTTACCGTAATAGGTATGAAGAAGTTTATAAAGTTATATGTCCAGTGCTCAAAAGTCCAACCCTGACCAAAACAGATTGGGTGGAACAAGAAGTCTGGTGCATAAGGGGTTAAAGAAACCCTAAAGCCCCAAATTAAGCAGAAACACATAATAAATACGTAAACTGCTAATATTGAACCTATTATAATAAGTAGAAGATTATCTTTTAGGAATTTACCTAATTTACTTAAAAATGTAGCATTTTTTACGTTTTCCATAATTAATCCTCACTTGGCCCGTATTTTTCTAATAAATATCTAACAAATAGTGTTAGTGGTGCAGCAACTAACGTAAACATTAAACCGGCAGTAGCCGCTTTTGGATACGCAGTTTCATCGGCTTCTTGAACAAGTATGAATAGATAATACCCTATAGTTCTCATTCTTTCGTCTGCCCCTTGTGCATAGAAAGTAAATAGGTTTGCTTGGTTAGTAAATAAGTGTGCAACGCTAGATACTAAGAAGGTTGTCATTGTAGGATATATAGATGGTAAAATAATACTCCACAACTGCCTTGCGTTACCCGCCCCATCTATTTGAGCGGCTTCTAAAATATCGGTAGAAACGTTACCCATAGCACCTGAATACAATAGAACGTTAGAACCAAAGCCCATAAATATGTTAAACACTATAACACCCCACAACTGCGTGGATATAGGACCGGTTTGATCTAATAAGTTTGTACCGCCTATTGCTGGAATTATATAATGTTGCAAGTTCCAATAAAGAAGCATTGTAACCATACCTGGCAAAATAGATGGTAAGAATAAAACAATTCTTATGAAGTTATATGCAAAATACTTTCTAAATATGTAGTATGAGAATAATATAGAAAGAACTGTACCAGATGCAATACCAACGGCCCACACTAGTAATGAGTTTTGAAAGGCATAACTTAATTCACCTACAAAGAAACTATCAAAAAA
Organism: Christensenellaceae bacterium; assembly: GCA_045655065.1. Classification (GTDB taxonomy): domain Bacteria; phylum Bacillota; class Clostridia; order Christensenellales; family Borkfalkiaceae; genus UBA1259. Next base: position 6,373 of record JAZOOP010000106.1, on the reverse strand, counting down.
CACCGTAAAGTTATTAAAACCATTGAAAATATATTCGCCTCTATAATACGTTTGGAACGCCAATACTATAGTGTTAATATTAACGCCAACGTAAAATATTAGGAATTGCAACAATGGTATAATAACAATGCCAAAGTAAAACAGAATTTTACTTTTATCCCATTTTTTTGCTTTTGCCATAAAAATCCCTCGTGAAATGTTAAAATAAAATGTTATATTTCCCCCAATAACCATAATATTAGAGAATAACAAATATTATTATACCATTTTTATTTTTTATGTCAACAATTTTAATAATATATTATTAAATAATTTAATTTTTTTTTAATAAATTCATGCAAAAAAACTCGGCAACGAAACTGCCGAGTTTTCCTTTAATTTTTAAGCCTTTTTTTGTTTTTTATTAAACTATATTTTTTTGTAAAAAATGGAAAAAGATTTTTTTATTATTTCTTTTCAACTTTTACTTTATTTAGGCGTGCAAACCTTGGCAAGCCGTCTTCTTTTTCTAATTCACATTCACCTTGAATTAGTGGTAATGCATACTTAACGAATTCTTCAGAAATGCCTGTGCCGTTATTAATAATCCATTCTAGCGGAACGGTTTTTTCGGTGTTTGCTGCAAGTTCTAGTGGAAGTAGTTTATATTCTATTTCATACTTGTCGCCTGCTTTTCTTTCATAGCAAACCATTTTATCTGTTTCGCCATTAACTGCTGCTCTAACAGCAATTTTGCCTGCTTCAAAAGTTTCTTCAACGTCTGTTTTACTTGCGCAGTGAGCAGCACATCTTTGCATTAAAGAAAGTTCTACAGACCTTGTTTTAAAGCCTGTTTCTGCTTTAACTATGTTTGAAAGCATTGCTCCTACACCACCTAATTGAGCGTGGCCAAAACTATCTCTTGCGCCTGCTTGTCCTAAAACTTCGCCAATTAGAACGCCATTCTTATCTTTAATACCTTCAGAAACAACTGCAATACACTTATTGTTGTTGTTTTTGCAAACTTCTTTAACGTCTTTAACAAACTTGTCTACGTCAAATGGAATTTCTGGTAAATAAATTAGGTCTGCACCTAAGCCCTTTGCGTTTGCTAAAGATGCAGCAGCAGTTAACCAACCTGCATTTCTACCCATTACTTCTATAACGCAAATCATACCCGTATCGTAAACCTTAGCGTCTAGATTAATTTCCATAATTGTTGTAGCAATATATTTAGCGGCACTTGCAAAACCTGGGCAATGGTCTGTACCAAATAGGTCGTTATCTATAGTTTTCGGAACACCAATAACGTTCATTTCATAGCCACTATTTGCCATATATTTACTAATTTTGTTGCAAGTATCCATACTGTCGTTACCACCGTTATAGAAGAAATAACGAACGTTGTATTTCTTGAATACTTCTAATAATCTTTTATAATCGGTATCGTCTACACTTGCATCTTTTAGTTTATATCTAACAGAACCTAATGCAGAAGAAGGAGTGTTTTTTAAACGTTCTAATTCTTTAATATCTTCTTTACTCATATCGTAAAGTTCTTCGTTTAAAATACCCCTAATACCGTGTGCTGCGCCATAAACTGCAGTAATTAATTCAGAATTTAAACCTTCAATAAATACACCTGCTGCACTTGCGTTAATTACGGACGTTGGTCCGCCAGATTGAGCAAACATTAATGCTCCTTTTAATCCCTTCATCGTAAAACTCCTTTTGTATATTAAATATATTTTTTACAAACTTAAAACGTGGGCAATGTTGTAAAGTTCTTTATCAAACTTACTATTGTGTTTAACTGCTTCTTCAAACGGAACAGTTATAACCTTATTATCTTTAATACCAATCGCCCTACTTTCGCTATTATTTTTAAGCAATTCTATTGCTTTATAACCAAACCTTGCCGCCAAAATTCTATCGTTCATATTTGGAGAGCCACCCCTTTGAATATAACCAAAGTTGGTAACTTTAACGTTAATTCCGCTTTTATTTCTTAAGGTTTCGGCAATTTCATCTCTGTTACCAGCACCTTCTGCTAAAATAATCATGTTAGATGTTTTGCCCCTTAAATAACTCTTTTTAATTTTTTTAGCAATTTCATCTAAATCAAATGGAATTTCAGGCACTAGAACGTATTCTGCACCACCTGCAACACCTGCGTAAAGAGCAATATCCCCACAATGCCTACCCATAACTTCTAAAAGAGAAACTCTATCGTGAGAGTGCATAGTATCTCTTAAATTATTAATCGCCCATAGAACCGAGTTAACTGCCGTATCAAAACCAACGGTAAAATCTGTATAAGAAAGGTCGTTATCTATAGTTCCTGGAATACCCATAACTTTAACCCCAAAATTATCTGAAAGGTCTTTTGCGCCACGGAAAGTTCCGTCGCCCCCAATAACTATAAGGCCATCTATTTCATAAGCAGAAAGCGCTTCTACTGCTTGCCTTTGAACTTCTATATCTTTAAATTCTGGACACCTTGCGGTTTTTAAAAAAGTGCCACCTTTATGAATCATATCAGAAACAGAACGAGTTCCAAGCCTTGTAATTTCGCCTTTTATAAGCCCTGCATAACCCCTTTCTACTCCATAAATATCTATATTATTATTAAGTGCCGTTCTTACTACCGCACGAATACAAGCGTTCATACCAGGTGCGTCGCCACCACTTGTTAACACTGCAATTCTTTTCATAAAAACTCTCCTTTAAGTAACTAAAATAATTTATGCAAACTTTTATTTGCACCAATATTTATTTTAATTCTACCATATAACTTTAAAAAATACCACGATTTTTAATGCACTTTTTAAACTTTTTTCTTAAAAAATATAATATCTTTTTCATTTACGTATTTTTTAAGTTCAGCCATAAGGCCTTCGCATCTTCTAATAGACATATGAGTATTAAATTTTTTGCCATTAATAGCAACGATTACGTTAATTTCACCAGGAAAATTTTCTAAAATACTTAATATATCGTCCACTTGGTTTTCTTTTCCATTAGGTATTATAATACCTAAATATTCCTTTTCAGAAGTAGTTTCGGTTTCTTCTTTTATTTCCATTTTTTCTATGTTATCGGCAATAATTTGTGGTGTACCTTCTTTAATTTGTAGCCTACCCGAAACTTTTACAATTTCTTCTTTATTTACTACTTCTTTTACCTTTTCAAAAATTTTAGGGAAAGCAATAACTTCAATTTTATCGTAAATATCTTCTACCGTTATAAAAGCCATTGTGCTACCACTTTTGGTTGCTAAACGCTTAAAGTCGGAAATTATACCACCCATAACAACGTATTCGCCGTCTTTTATTTCAGTATAAATCTTTTCTTCGTTTTCATCTAGTTCATAGTAAGATAACGCTTCAGTAGTGAAAGAAAATTTATTAAATTGTTCTTTAAAGTCTTCTAACGGATGCCCCGATAAATAAATACCTAAAACGGTTTTTTCTAGCGAAAGCCTTTCTTTAGAAGAATATTCTGGTGTGTTAGGATATTCTAAAGTTAAGCCCTCATCTTCTTCTAATAGTGTGCCAAATATACTAATTTGCATACTATTTTTCTTTTTATTAAAGGCACTAACCCTATCCATATACTCTTCGTGAACTTCCATTAAAGTTCTACGATTAACACCAAAATTGTCAAAACTACCAGAAAGTATTAAACTTTCTACAAGCCTTTTGTTAATTCCTAAATACCTAGTTCTATTAATAAAATCTTCAAAAGATTTAAAGTCGCCTTTGTTTTGTCTTTCTGCAATAATATCGTTTATTATAGCAAGCCCAACGTTCTTTAAGCCTACTAAACCAAACCTTATTCCACCATTTTCGCAAGAGAAATACGCCTTGCTCTTATTTATATCTGGTGGTAACACCTTAATGTTATCTGCTTTAATGCAAGTTAAGTATTTAGAAAGTTCTTCAATTTTATCTATTCTGTTATTTAAGATAGAACAGAAAAATTGTACGGGATAATACCTTTTTAAGTACGCCGTTTGGTAAGCAAGCACAGCGTATGCGGCTGCGTGAGATTTGTTAAATGCATACCTAGCAAAAGGTTTCATATTATCGTAAATTTTTATAGCAATATCTTCTGGAACGCCACGTTTAATAGCACCATCTACCGGCATACCCGTACTTTCGTTAATACCGCCGTAAACGAAAATGCCTTTTTGTTGTTCCATTATTTCTATTTTCTTTTTACCCATGGCTTTTCTAACCACGTCTGCGTGGCCAAGAGTAAACCCACCAAGGTTTTGGCATATTTGCATAACTTGTTCTTGGTAAACTAGTATGCCGTAACTATTTTTTAGAATTGGTTCTAATAACGGATGGTCGTAAGTAACGGCTTCTGGATTATGTTTGTTTTTAATATATTGTGGGATAGAATCCATTGGGCCAGGCCTATATAGCGAAATACCTGCTATAATATCTTCAAACGTGGTTGGTTTTAACTCTTTCATAAAGCGTTTCATACCCGGACTTTCTAGTTGGAACACCCCGTCTGTTAAACCGGCACCAATATGTTCGTATGTATTTTGGTCTTCGTAACCTATTTCGTGGAAATCTATATCCACACCAAAATCTTCCTTAGCGTATTCGCAAGCAAGTTGCACGTCGGTTAATGTTCTTAATCCGAGGAAGTCCATTTTAAGCATACCTAAAGCTTCTACTTCAATCATATCAAACTGAGTAGTAATATCTTCGCCGTTTCTTTGCAATGGAACGTTTTCCATAATAGGTTTTTCACAAATAACTACGCCTGCTGCGTGCATAGAAGTATTTCTTGGTAAACCCTCTACTTTAATAGCAATATCTATAACTTTTTTAAGTTGTGGGTCGTTATTGTAAATTTCTATTAGTTCTGGAACACCTACGTTTTGACCATCTTTATTTAGTTCAAGCCCTAAAGATTGCTTTATGGTAGATTTTCCGTCCATAAGTTTTGTAATTTTATCTACGTTGGCATAAGGTATGCTATACACCCTTGCAACGTCTTTAATTGCAGCCTTAGAAGCAAGCGTACCAAAGGTTACTATTTGAGCAACCCTATCTTCACCATATTTATTTCTAACGTATTCTACAACTTCGTTTCTTCTTGCATCGGAAATATCTACGTCAAAGTCTGGCATAGAAATTCTTTCTTTATTTAAAAATCTTTCAAAAATTAATTGATAACCAAGTGGCTCTACGTCGGTAATGCCAACGGAATATGCAATAATACTAGAAACCCCCGAGCCCCTGCCTGCACCAACGGGAATACCAACGCTACGAGCATAGTTAATAAAGTCCCAAACTATTAGGTAATAGTCGCAAAAGCCCATAGAACTAATAACCTCAAATTCGTATTCAAAACGCTCTCTAATTTCTTCGGTAATTACTGAATATCTTTTCTTTAACCCGTCTTCGGCAAGTTTTCTTAAATATTCGGTTGGAGTGCTACCATCTTCTGGTACGTATTTAGGAATAAGCGAAACGTCTCTTATAGGTTCACCTTTCTTAGTTAAATCAAAAACTTCTTCAGTAACTTTATCTGCTATAAGCCTTGTGTTAGAAATTGCTTGTGGAATATGCTTAAATAACTCTAACATTTCATCTGGGCTTTTTAGGTAAGATTGGTCGCTTTCCATTTTTAAACGTTTAGGGTCATCTAAGGTAGTTTTCATGCTTATACACATAACAACGTCTTGCATTTCTGCGTCGTCTTTTTCTAAATAATGCACGTCGTTAGTGGCAACTAGTGGAATATTAAGTTCGTTAGAAAGTTGTATTATAAAAGGATTAATTCTTTTTTGTTCTGCTAGGCCGTGGTCTTGAATTTCTAAATAAAAATCTTCGCCAAAAATATCTTTTAACATTAAGGCTGTATTTTTAGCCTTTTCATAATCGCCGTCTAAAAGATTTTTAGAAACTCTACCTGCAAGGCAGGCTGAAAGACATATTAAGCCCTCGCTATGTTCTTTAAGCGTCTTATAATCTATTCTAGGTTTATAGTAAAAGCCGTCTACGTAAGCAATAGAATCTAACTTAATTAAGTTTTTATAGCCCTTTTTGTTTTTACATAACAAAATTAAATGGTCGTAACCCTGTTTTTCGCTTTTTTGGGTATAATCGTCGCATAAATACATTTCGCAACCGATAATGTATTTTATACCTGCTTTTTTTGCCTCTTCTGCAAAGTATAAACTACCGAACATATTTCCATGGTCGGTTATAGCAACGGTATCCATTCCCTTTTCTTTACAAGCCTTAAACAACTTGTCTATTCTGGTTGCCCCGTCTAGTAAACTATATTCTGTATGAAGATGTAAATGAACAAAATCCGTCATAAGTATTTCCTTCGTTATTTTTTAGAAAGTTCTATTAATTTATTT
>JAZOOP010000105.1:0-9329 GCA_045655065.1 Christensenellaceae bacterium | reverse complement strand
ATAACCTAATAAGTCTTCTATATCTTTATATATATCTGTTTTATTTCCGTGCTTATCGCAGAAAACAGAAAGATTATCGGAAATATCGTCGTTATTAGAACCAATTTTAGACATAACCAAGTTATACCTTGCTTCTACGTTAGCTTCATCTATAGAAATAACCTTTTCTGAATATTGAATAGCCGTAGCAAAATCTTTTAATTTACGCCTATTGGTTGCATACATCATAGCGTATTCTATGTGGTTATCAACCAAACTTCCGTCGGTAGATTTTAATATGTAATCAACAAACTCTGTAACGTATTCTTGAGGATAGAAAACACCGTTTTGTTCAATATTGTTTAAAACTGCTTTTAGAACAGCCTTTTTAGCGCTTTCTCTATTTTTAAAGTTGAACTCTAAAATAGCCTTAAATTGTTCTAATGGTTTTAATAAAGTTGTAAGTAGGTTTTTGTTTTTAGCCTCTCTTGGGTTATTATATAAACCACTCTTACCGCATTTAATAACGGCGTTTAATATGCTTTCGTTAAAGAAATCAATATCTTCGTTGGCGTGTTCTGCAGAAGAGTTTTGAATAAGCCTTTTAACTAAGTTCATATCGCCTAAATAGAAATTATCGGCAAGTTCATCTGCATTTAAGCCACAACGTAATTTAATAACTATGCTGTATACTAACGCTTCGTGTTCAGCAGGGTCAACTTCTAGCACTTTATTGTTGTATTTTTCAGCAAGTTCAAAGGTTTTATTTGGCTTACCATCAAAACGAACGTTTTTGTTAGCAAGTATCATTTCAATTATTGAAATAGATTCTTTAATATAACCATCTACGTCGTTTTCGTCTATAGAACTTAAATATGCATCAATAACTTTTTCAGCACGAATATATGAACCCCTAGATTCATCTTTTAATACTTGTTTTTCAATTCTTTCCTTTAAGAATGAAACTATTTCTTGCCTTTGTGGAATATTATACTTAATTATACATTTAAAGAAAGCCACGCCTTCTTCAATTTCACAATCTGCAAAACAAGTTTTACAAGAGTTTAAGAATAGGTCAGCCACCTTTACTACTTGTTCTTTATCGGCACATTCAATTGCACGTGGGAACAAATCAAAATCTCTGAATTTTTCAGCATTTTTTTGGAATTCATTTTCCGTTCTAGCTCTTATAGAGCACAGCATTAAACCATATAATGCATCAAAGTTGTCGCCAGATGCTAAAACAGAGTTAAACCTTTTTAACGCAGAATCGTAACGTTTATTTTTTAATGCATCGTAAGCGTTTTCAATAATACGTTGTGTTGAGGCTGGAACGTGGTAATCGCTTCTACTTTCAATGTTTTTAACTGCTAAGTTGCCACTTATAGTAGTAGTTTTTTTAGAAACTTGTGAATTACCTAATTCAGCAGTTTGAAGTGTTTCACCAATAACGTGGTCTACCTTTTTCTTAGGGCCACGGTTAATATCAACCTTTTCTACACCACCTCTTTTACCAGCACCAACAATAGACCTAACTTTTGTAAAAATCTTTTCTAAAAAGTCTCTGTCTGCATTGTTGTAGCCTTGAATTCTTTCAATTTGGCGAGGTAAACCTTTTGGTGGCAACCTATCAAAAACGTATAATAAAGAGTTTTCTGGTTTATGTAATCTAGAAGAGTTAGGAACGTTAGCACTATCTGAAAAATATAAGTACCTAGTCCATTCGTTCTTAACCCAATCGCTTTCTACGTAAGAAGATTTAGTACCAATTAAAATCATACATTGGCAAGATGCTAATGCCGCGAAAATTTTTGGTTCGTAGTTTTCACCTTCAACGTTACCTTCACCAATAGATACAGGGCTAAAGAATACCGAATATTTTCTTTCTGTAAAATAGTCGTATAATTCTCTACCAATTTTAACGTCTTCAGTATCTACTTGCCTTTCGTTACCTTCGCTATCAATAACCGATTCTTTTGCCTTAAAGCTTATAAAAATATCGCAATGGTATTTTGCACCCATTTTTTCACAGGCTTCAATTCTAAACGCTTCAATTTTTTCGGCTTGTTTTCTATAATATTCAGCAAGTTCATCATCTGCGTTTTCTATTGCTATTTTTAAGTTTTTATCTTCTGTAACCTTATCTCTTGTGAAATAATCGTTAAAGAAAGTTGGTTTTCTTTCTTTAGTTACAGGGTCTGAAACGTAGTGAATATTGTTCTTAGCCAAAAAGTACATCCAATTTAACGTTGAATTTGTAGGATGTTCTCTTAATGCCGCTTCACAGCGCTTTGCAGCACTTTCAAAAAGTTGGGCTTCTAAATCTATTCTTATGCTAGATGCCTCGTTAAAATCGTGGTCGTCTTTTACTAAGGATAAACAGTTTTCGCAAACAAGACCGTTAGGTTTTTGCTTAAAGACTGTACCACCACATTGAGGACAACATTTTTGTGCCATATTTAACTCCTTAATCTGTTGTTTGTTTTATTATTTATTAATGTATTCAATAACGTCAAAAGCAAATTTAACGCTTCTTAATGGTCCACTTACAGTAGACATATTAGAACTTAAGCCTAATGAATATACTTCACCTAAAATACTTCTCTTTAGGTTAGTTTTGCTCTTAACGTACGTAATAAATTCTTTTACTATATTAATTGGAATAGCGTAGTTCATACCCTTTGCGTTTTCAACACCAGCAACTAGCACACCAATAACGTCGCCCATTTCGTTTAATAATGGACCACCAGAGTTACCGTGGTTCGCAGCAGCATCGGTCATTATATAAGGGTAAGAAAGACCTGGCATTTTTCTTCTTGCATCGCTTATAATACCAGAAGTAATACAAGTTCCTGCGCCAAGTGAGTTACCAATTAAATACACTTTTTGGCCATTACGCAATTTAGAAGAATCGCCTAAAGTTGCAATATCTGAACCCTTTAGGTCTGGCGAGTAAATTAAAGCAATATCTAAAGAATCGTCTTTACCATTGCTTGGTGCACCACACGCTAAAACTAAAGACCTATAATATTTATCTCCAACCTTAACGTATATTTCTGGGAATAACGAGCCGTTAGAATCTAAAACAGCGTGAGCATTTGTTATAATTAAACCTGTAGAGGTAATAAAGAAACCAGAAGCCCTTGCCGCAGAAGTATTGTTTTGAACGTAAATTTCAACAGCAACACCTTGCATTTTATCGTAAATTTCTTCACCACTTAATACGTTTGGTTTTGCTGGAGCAACAGGTGCAGCAGGTGCTGAAGGTGCAGCTGGAGCAACAGGTTTTGCTTCTACCTTTGAAAATGTTGCACCACAACTTAAACATTTATATATTGTTTCGCCATTTCTTTCTATTTCTTTACAATCTGAACCACAATTATTGCAAGTTTTCATAATATTTCTCCTTAATTTTTAGAAAAGTTCGTTTTCTATAATTCCTTTTGTAAACACTATTTCAGTTTTGTTAATAAGTTTTTCTGCATAGATTTCTAAAATGTAACTACCGCTTTCGGTTATTTCTAACTCTTCGGTAACCCAATTTTGAATTCTTTTGTTGCAGGTGTATCTTTTGCCGTCTATTTTAACCGTTATTCCCGAATAATCGCCATCAATATAGAATTCTATTTTAGGCTTATCTGAAGGGTTAAGTTGAATGGTTGTTTCTGCAAAAAGAACTTTTGGCATTGCAGAATTAGTTTCAACTACAGGTTCGGTTGTTGGAGTTTCAACAGGTGCTTCAGGTGGGGTTTCAACAGGTTCTTCTGTTACTATCTTTTCTTTTTCAACTTCTGTTGGTTTTACTCTTTTTTCTTCTTTTCTAGTGTTTACACCAGCAAACTTATCAAAAACTTCTATTTCGTTTAAAGAAACTGAAGGCTTAACTTTACTAAAGGCTTTTTCCATATCTGCCATAGTAATTTTAACCTTATTGCCCGTTCTAATAAATTCGTTTAAAGGTTCTATTTTAGCACTATCTATAATTTCAGTAATATCTGCACCACTATAGCCGTAAGAACGTTCTGCCAATACGTCAAAATCAATTCCATCTAGAATTTCATCATTCTTTAAGCCACGGGTAAATAAATAACGCCTTGCTTCAAAATCTGGAAGAGGAATATAAATCTTTTCTGAAAATCTTCCTGAACGAACGGCTGCAGAATCTATTGCCCAAGGTCTGTTAGTAGCACCTAAAAGCAATAAGTTAGGGTTTTTACCTGCAAAACCATCTATTTGTTGTAAGAATTCGTTAACTCTTTGGTCATTATGAATATCGTTACCCCTTGTACCAAACAAGTTATCCATTTCGTCTATAAAGATAATAGCAAGTTTTTCTTTAGATGCGGCTTCAAAAAGCGAATTAATATTTTGTTCGCTTTCACCTACCCATTTACTAACAATATCGGAAGCTTTAATAGCATAAAAAACTGCGCCAACTTCGTGGGCAATAGCCTTTGCTATCATTGTTTTACCCGTTCCTGGAGGGCCGTATAAAAGCACGCCACCACCCGTTTTCTTACCATATAATTGGTATGCTTCAGGGTGCTTTAACGGATTAATCATTCTAATGGTAATAGTTCTTTTAACTTCGTCTAGGCCAGCAATATCTTCAAAAGAAATGTCTGGAATTTTTGCTGCTTTCCATTCTTTTCCATTGTTATCTTGGCTAGCACTTGCGTTACCAGAATTTCCATTGCCATTGTCGTTTGAAGGTGGTGCTTTCTTTTTAGGCATACCATTTACTTCAAAACTATTTGCTATTTCAATAAGCCTTTTGGCTTTGGTCATTCTAGCTTCTTTTAGTTGTGGAGAACTCTCTTTTGCCATTTCAAGCATTTTTTGAGCGGCAAGTTGGTAGTTTCTTTTTGCAAGAAAATAATCGCCTTTTTGTTCGGCTTTTTTTGCAGCACTATAATAAAGTTCATAGTGCTCAGATAATAAATTTATATCTCCCATAATTTACCTTTCACTTGAGTTTTAGTATTGTTTTTTTGGTTAAACTTGGCCAGATTCTAATTGCTTACGTAGTTTTTCTAATTCTGCATCAATATCGTCGTCAGTAGAATCTTCACTCTTAATTTGGTTTTCAATCATGCTGTCAATTTCTTTGTCGTCTGTCTTTTTAATATTTGCAGCACTAGCAAAAGAATCTTTACTTGTTTCCATAAAAATTTCAATTTGTTGAGTTTGAGTTTCAACGTTAGCCATAGCAGTTTCAAACTCTTTTTGAACTTTAACAAATTCTTTTTTATTAGCAAGTTTAGACATTTGTTTACTTAAAACACTCATACCACCCAAGAATTCGGTTGTCATCATAGTCATATCTTTCATTTGAGCGGTTATTTCAAAGTTTAATAACATTTCTTGTGCTCTTTTTTGTTGAGTTAAAGTCATTTTATAACCAGTTAATGCAAGATTATATTGAGAATCTAACCCGTGTTTTTTAGCTTCTTTCGCTTTATCAATAAAAACTTTCTTTTGTTCTTCTAAAGTTTCAATTTGCTTATTCATTGCATTTATAGTTTTTTTAATAAGCATTTTCTTTTCAATTTCTTTGTTTTTTCTACCCCACATAGTAATTTCTCCTTAAAAAATTAATTTGCACTTGAATCTGCGTCTTTTGTTTCTTCGTATTGGCTTTGTTCAATATCTAAATCGTCATCTAAAGCCTTATCTGTTTCAAACATGGCAAGTAAAGCATCGTCGTTCTTTTGAACACCATAAATAGTGTCGTTTGCTTCGTAACTATCTTGAATTTCGTTAAATATTTCGTCTGCTGAAGTTAAAATTTGTTCATCTTTAACTTTAGTATTTAACGCCTTGTTTAAGAACTTAGCCAAACCTTTTTGGTCTGCTAAAAGATTACGCATAGATATTTTGCCCGTATTTGCTATAAATTGGTTGTCGTCAATAGCATCTTTTAACCTTTTGGCTAATTTAATGTTGTAAAGCAAGTACATACCACGTTTAATATCTGCTTCTTTTTCTTCTTTAAGCATGGTGATTTTTTTAGCAAGGAATAGTTGCATATCTCTATTCTTTTCAGCCTTGCCTCTTCTCATTAAATCATCTATTTGTTTAGTTTTTTCTATAATGCCTTGTTCAATATCAGATTCTTGTTTTTCAAGTTGGCAAATAGAATCTACAACGTCTTCTCTTTTTAATTTTTGATATTTACTTTTAAATGGCCACATAATTGTTCCCCTTTATTAAAATTCAAAAATCGTGCATCTATTTGATGTACGACTTTTGTTAGATTTTATATAAGTTTTGCTTTTCTTTCAGCAACGGCTATTTCTAGTTCGGCAGTAACTCTTTCCCACCCTTCAAAATTGCCTTTTTGGCTAAATTTGCTTAGTGCAATTTTTGCATCGCCAAGTTTGTCGCCAATCTTTTTGTCTAAGTGTTGAATTTTTTCTTCTTCACTTGGATTTAAGTACTTAATTTTTTCTTGTAGTTCAAGAAGTTTCTTTGTTAAACCTTCTTGGCCTTGCGCATAAACTAGCAACACGTCTACAGCTTGGGTGTTTGCTTTTATTAAATCTATATCGTTAACAACTTTTTCTTTAATAGTTTTTTTCTTTCTAAAAAAGCACATAATTTATTCTCCTATTAACCTAATTTTGCGCCACAACCGCTACAGAAAGCAGCGTCTGCTGTAATTTCTTTATTACATTTTGGGCACCTTATTTTAGTGTTGCCAACAGGTTTACCACAACCTGGGCAGAACTTATCGCCATTTTCATAGCTATGGCCACATTTACTACAGAAATGAGCACCCTTTGGATTTTTTGCATCTGCTGTTGCGCCAATTACTTTTAGAACTTCTAAATATTTTTCATAGTCTTTACTTTCAAGTTCACGAAGCCACTTTTCTCTTTCCCATTCTTTGTCGCCTAAACGTTCTAATTCAGCAGCAATTTCCTTAGCATCTGCTTTTTCTTCTAGTTTCTTTTGCCTTGCCTTTTCTTCTTCTCTTGCTTGCTTAATTTCATCTTTTTGTTCTTGGCTCATAGCCTTTCTTGCTTGTTCTAAACGAGCAATATCTTCATCTGAAATGAAAATTTTATTAATAATAAACTTAAATAATTTTAAGCCGTATTGCTCTTCAAACATTTTGTTTAATTCTGGGAATACATCTTCTTCAATTTTCTTGGTGTATTCAACTACTTCGTAGTAACGAATACAATTTCTACGCATTGCTGCTGAAATTGCAGGGTTAATAACAGCAAGCATTTGGTTTAATAAGTATTCTTGAAGGTCTTCTACCTTATATAATTTAGAAGCACCAATTAATTCTAAGTATGCTTTTCTTGGGTTACAAATTTGAACGTAGAATTCACCATTTGCGCCAATTTTGAACGCTTCGTCTGTAACTGAATCAACAAAATCAAATTTGCTTCTTGTTCCCCAAGGAACTCTTAATTTATAGGTTTTAGACATATAAATTACGTCTACCGTAAAATCTAATTTCTTAGGTTTACCTAAACCAAATAAACCACTCTTTTTCGTTTCAAATATTTTATGGCTACCACTATCTAGCGTAGGCATTGCTTGCCCATCTCTTACAACGATTGCATTATGCGTATCTGGAACGATAATTACTGCATCTGTTGCATAGCCATCGTCCATACATTGTTTGCGGAACAATTCTTCATTGTTACCTTCATACTTAAACATTTTTTTGAGTTCCATTTCATCCTCCTAAAAACAAAAATTGGATTTAAAAAAGTTTTTTATTTTAATGATTATATTTTATCACTTTTTTTTGTAAAAATCAACATTTTTTTTAAAATTTTATTAATTAATATATATTTATATATATTCCTAAATTTAGCTCATTAATACGCCTACAAAAAAATTATAAAATTAACACCAAAATGTAGCGTTTTTTGGCACTAATTACCAAGTTTTTTTGTGCATAATATATAGAAAAAAGGACACTTTTTTGGTAAAATATATGTGGGAGGAAAATATGAAAACACTTAATAAAATAAGCCGTTTTTTTATATGTTTAACAATAATTTTATTTACAAGTTTAAGTACAATTGCGTGCAAAAATTCAACCAATAAAAACCCAGAGAACAACGTGGTTATTACACCACCAAATATAGAAGAAACTCCACCTTTAGAAGACAATATTCCAGCGCTAAAAAACGTAACTACTTATATTAAGGCAAAGGTAGACGGGCTAAACATAAGGGAAAAACCTAGCACCAATTCAACTTCTGTTGGGGTTATAAATAAAAACGATATGGTGTTGCTAAAAGAAACTAATGGTTCTTGGCACGAAACAGTTTACAAAGGAAAAACTGCATACGTTTCGGCAAACAATTCATACACTACCCTTTGCACGTTTAATAATGAAGATAGCGTTACAGAAACTATTATGGAACTAGGGGCAAGTTTACTAGGCACTAAATATGTTTATGGAGCAACTAGGTTGCATAATGGCAACGGAATATTCTTAACAGGGTTTAAAACAAGCGCTTTTGACTGCTCTTCATTTACACAATACTTGTATTACTATGGAGCAAACGTTTTGCTAGATTTAACCACTAGAACACAAGTTAAACAAGGCACGGAAATAAAAGATAAAAGCCAATTACGGCGTGGAGATTTAATGTTTTTTACCAACGCACAAAGGTATAACAAAGTTGGAACGGAAAGAATTGGGCACGTAGCAATTTATTTTGGCGACAACTACATTTTACATACTGCTAGCGACTATGCAGTTATTGAGCCAATTTCAACAACTAGATGGAAATATTTATTGCACATAAAAAGACACATAAACATATAAAACAACAAACAACTAAATAAAACAATAAAACCCCTATGTTTTTCTAGGGGTTTTATACAAAAAATAAAGGGCGAATTAAATTCGCCCTTATTAGTTTTATTAAAATTAACCTTTTAAGCCACCAACTTTTAAGTCGCCCATTAATTGTTTTTGGCAAGTAACGAACAATATTAAAATTGGAAGACAAGATAACATACCAGCAGTAATCATTTTTGTTGGTTGAGTAAATTCTGTACCACCACTAGCAAATCTTAAATAGAACAAACCGTAAGCAATAGTTGGGAACGTTGGTAAATATAGCATTGCCGTTGTATATTCGTTCCAATATTGAATAAAGAATAATATTGCTACTGCTAAATAAGTATTAATTACAAGTGGGAACATAATTCTAACCATAACTTGGAAATGGCTTGCCCCGTCTATAAACGCTGCTTCAGCATACCCCCAAGAAAGCGACTTAAATATTGCGTAGAATATTAAGAAATACATTCCCAGGAAGTGGCATTTCATAAAGAATACACCTAAAAGGTTATCGTATAAACCTAAG
>JAZOOP010000104.1:0-2213 GCA_045655065.1 Christensenellaceae bacterium | reverse complement strand
ATTTACCTAATGTTTTATTAAATTTTTCAATTTTTATATTTTAAAGTTTTTGTTTTAATTCTAAAAACTAAAATCCTTGACAAATATTATGCAAATATGTATAATATTAAAGTAATATAAATAATGTTTAAAGTTAGCATTATTCATTGGAGATTGTATGTATAAGCAACTATATAATTCTTGGGTGCAAAACAATAAGTTAGATGAAGATGGCTTAAAAGAACTACAAGCCATAAAAGATGAAAAAGAAATAGAATACAGGTTTGGCAAGTTTTTAGATTTTGGTACGGCTGGTATGCGTGGTATTATTGGTATGGGCACCAATATGATGAACGTATATACGGTTAAAAGGGCAACTCAAGGCTTGGCTAACTATATTAAAACGTTAGGTAAAAAAGCTATTAAAAGGGGCGTAGTAATTTCTTACGATACAAGGCGTATGTCTTGTGAGTTTGCCTTTACTACCGCCGTAGTTTTGGCTTCTAATGGCATAAAAGCTTACTTGTTTAACGAAGTGCATCCCGTTCCAATGCTATCTTTTGCCGTTAGAGAGTTAAAGGCTATTGCAGGGGTTATGATTACTGCAAGCCATAACCCAAAAGAATATAACGGCTACAAGGTTTACGGTGAAGACGGGGCTCAAATGGCGCCCGAAGCCACCAAAGTTGTAGTTGACTTTATTAATAAAATAGAAGATTGTTTTTCCGATGAAATTTTATACGACGATAGCAAGGTTAACAAAATTATAAAAGTTAACGCATCAGTAGATAAAAAATATTATAAAGCAATAAAAAAATTGTTGCTTTCTCCAAAAGAAGTTAAAAAAATAGCAAAAAAAATTAATATAGTATACACACCTGTTCACGGCAGTGGGTATATTCCTGTAACAACTATTTTAAAGAAAATGAAAGTTTCGCCAATAGTAGTTCCAGACCAAGTTAAAAAAGACCCTGAATTTTCTACCGTAGAAGTTCCTAACCCAGAAGTTAAAGAAACGCTAACGCTTGGTATTAAACAAGCAGACTTTAAAAATGCAGACGTAGTGTTTGGCACCGACCCAGACTGCGATAGGTTAGGTGTTGCCGTAAGAAACGATGATGGCGAGTTTGAAGTTCTTTCTGGTAATCAAACGGGTATATTATTATTAGATTATATATTGTTAAGGCTAAAACAGGCTAATAAACTAGATGCTAAGTGCTTTGCAGTTAAAAGCTTCGTTACAACGGGAATGGCAAAACTTATTTGCGACGATTACGGCGTAGAACTTTTAGAAGTTCCTGTTGGGTTTAAGTTTATTGGCGAAAAGATTAAGGAATTAGACGATACGGGTTTACGAAAGTTCGTATTCGGCTTTGAAGAAAGTTGTGGCTATTTAAGGGGTACTCATTGTAGAGATAAAGATGCCGTAGTTGCTAGTATGCTATTTACCGAAATGGTTTGTTATTATAACTATAACGGTAAAGGTATTTACCAACGCTTACAAGAACTTTACGAAAAGTTCGGCTACGTTTACGACACTAACGTTAGTATTAAATATAGTGGCTTAAACGCTATGGCAGATATGAACGCCACCGTAGATAAAATTAAAGAACTAAAAGTTAAAAGCATTGGCGGGTTAAAAATTACTGCAGTAAGAGATTATGCTACCTTAACTAGAAAAACTGATGCGGGCGAAGTTGAAGAAATAAAGTCATCTAAAAACAATGCCGTTTATTACGAATTAGGTAACGACGGGTTTATTTGCGTTAGACCAAGTGGAACAGAACCAAAATTAAAGGTTTACTATTCTTTAAGGGCAGAAAATAAAGAAATTGCAGAAAAATTGTTTATTAAAGTTAAGCAAGACTTTGAAAAAAAGTTAAATAAATAACAAAAAAACAACAATTTTTTATAAAAAATAACACCAAAAAAGTCAATTTTATAAACCGAAAAAAAATTTAAAAAAAGTGTAAAAATCGTTGTAAATTGCTTGACTTAAAGGTTTATAAATGATAATATGTATAGGCTATCGTTTTATGGTAGCCTTTTTTGTAGCCAAAGTTTTTTGGCTAAAATACGACCGTTTGTCGTATATTGTAGATTCACAACTGCATAGAAAAAATGTGAGATATAGTTTAATATATCTCGAGAAACTTTAATTAAAGTACATTAAGGCAAATAGAGCAAAGAAAAAAATAGACTAAGAATTAATTAAATGAAGGTTAATACGAATA
>JAZOOP010000103.1:0-2988 GCA_045655065.1 Christensenellaceae bacterium | reverse complement strand
CAATTATGTTAGGTGTTGCTTCTAAATATATTGGTTTTACAAAAGAACTTTGGTTAGAAACGTTAGTTTCAAAAGTTCCAAATAAAACTATTGAAATTAACAAACAAGCTTTTTTAAAGGGGGTTGAATGTTAATATGATTTGGAACAAAAAAATGGAATGTATGTCTAGAGAAGAAATGACTGCATTGCAAAGCAAAAGGCTTGTTGAACTTGTTGAATACGTGTATAATAACGTAGAATTTTACAGAAAGAAGATGCAAGCAATAGGCATAAAACCAAGCGATATTAAAGGTATTGAAGATATTAGTAAACTACCTTTTACCACTAAAGACGATTTAAGAGATAACTATCCGTTTGGTCTTTTTGCCGTGCCAAAATCTAAAATAGTTAGGGTGCACGCATCTAGTGGTACAACAGGTAAGGCAACCGTTGTTGGCTATACTAGTAAAGATATTGAAAATTGGGCAGAATGCGTTGCTAGATGTTTTTCTATGGCAGGTATTGGCGAAAACGATATTTTGCAAGTTGCATACGGCTATGGTTTATTTACAGGTGGTTTAGGTGCACATTACGGTGCAGAAAAAATTGGGGCTATGACAGTTCCAATGTCTACCGGTAATTCAACAAAATTAATTACTATGATGAACGACTTTGAGGCAACTGCAATTGCATGCACTCCATCTTATTTACTACATCTTTCTGAAGTTCTTCACGAACAAGGTTTAGTAGATAAAATTAAACTTAAAACTGCAATTTGTGGGGCTGAACCATGGACGGAAGAGATGCGTAAACAAATTGAAAATAGCCTTAATATTTCTGCATTTGATATTTACGGGCTTTCAGAAGTTATGGGCCCAGGTGTTGCTTGCGACTGCGAATATCACACTGGCTTACATATTTGCGAAGACCATTTCTACCCAGAAGTTGTAGATAGCAAAACTAAACAACCTTTAGCCGATGGTGAGCTAGGTGAATTAGTATTTACAACCTTAACAAAAGAAGGTTTACCACTTATAAGATATAACACAAAAGACTTAACTGAATTACGCCATGGCACTTGTGAATGTGGTAGAACGAGTGTTAGAATTGGTAAATTTAAAGGTAGAGCAGACGATATGCTTATTATTAGGGGTGTTAACGTTTTCCCAAGCCAAATAGAAGCCGCATTGGTTGGTTTAGAAGAAGTTTCTGCTCATTATCACATTATCGTAGACAGAGTAAATAATTTAGATACTTTAGAAATTCAAGTAGAAGTAAAAGAAGAATATTTTACCGACGAAATTAAGAGTATAGAATTATTAACTAAAAAGATTGCTCATGCAGTTAATCAAGCACTTGGATTAAATGCAAAAATTAAACTTGTAGAACCTAAATCATTAACTAGGTTTGAGGGTAAATCTGTACACGTTACAGATAAGAGAAAATTATATTAAAAGGGGGCTATTATGGTAGCAAAACAATTATCAGTTTTTATTGAAAATAGGCAAGGTAGACTTGGCGAAGTATTGGCTGTTTTAAAGAAAAATGGTGTAAATATTTTATCGTTAAGTTTGGCAGATACAACCGAATACGGCTTACTTCGTTTAATTGTTAACGATTCTCAGCTGGGTAAAGAAAAGTTATCTGAAGAAGGTTTTTCAACAATAGTTTCAGACGTATTAGTTGTTAAAATTGACCATAAGTGTGGTAGTTTGCAAGGCTTACTTACAATTTTATCTAATGAAAACATTAACGTAGAATACATGTATGGTCTTTCTTTAGATGGCGACAAGGCTTCTGTTGTTATTAAAACATCTAATCCAGAAAAAGCAATGGAAATATTAAAAACTCAAAATATAGATACTTTAACTTGTGAAGATTTAAAGGATATGTAATATGATTATAGATTTTCATACGCATATGTTCCCTGAAAAAATTGCGGGAAGCACTATTGCTAAACTTGCACCTGCTAACGACGAACCACCTACAACCGACGGCACTATAGAAGGTTTGTTAAAAACAATGGAAGAAGGTAATTGCGATTTAGCAATTACGTTGCCTGTTTTAACTAAACCTAGCCAATACGATTCTGTTACTCAATTTACAATTCAAACTAATGAAATGTTTAATGGTAACAAGTTAATTGCTTTTGGTGGTATACACCCTTTGTGTGAAAACATCTTTGAAAAAATGAAATTTTTAAAGGATAACGGCATAAAAGGTGTTAAAATACATCCAGATTATCAAGGCGAATTTATAGACCACCCAGGGTACATAGAAATTTTAGAAAGTGCAAAAAAACTTAATATGATAGTTGTTACGCACTCTGGTATAGACGGGGCATATAAAGACCAACCTGAAAAATGCCCTCCAGATAGGTTAGCAAAAGTAATAGATAAGGTAAATTATAATAAGTTTGTTTTAGCACACTATGGTGCAAAACATCAATGGGAACAAGTTTTAGAACTTATTGCAGGAAAAGACGTTTATTTAGATACTGCTTGCATGCTTAGGACTATTAGTTTTGATTTGTTTAATAAAATTTTATTAAAACACGGCGAAGATAAAATTTTATTTGCAACCGACTGCCCTTGGAGTAGTATTAAACTAGATAGTGAAAGATTAAATTCTTTTAATTTGCCTAATGAAACAAAAGAAAAAATATTTTATAAAAACGCATTAAAACTATTGGGGTTATAAAATGGAAATAAATAAAAAAATGTTAGAACTAGGTAGTAAACGTTCTATCATAAGAGAAATTTTTGAATTTGCAAAACAACGTGCCTGTGAAATAGGTAAGGAAAACGTTTACGATTTTAGTTTAGGTAACCCAAGTGTAAAGCCACCTAAAAAAGTAGATGAAACAATAGTTTCGTTAATTAATTCTTGCAATTCTACGACGCTACACGGCTATACGTCTGCTACGGGCGATTTAGAAGTTAGAAAGGCAATTTCTAATAGTATAAACGAAAGGTTTAACGTTGATATAAATGAAAACTTAATTTATA
>JAZOOP010000102.1:0-12556 GCA_045655065.1 Christensenellaceae bacterium | reverse complement strand
GGTAAAAACCGTGGCAAAAAAACTAGTTTAGAACAATATCTTTTAATTTATTATACTTTTCTATTGCTACGTTTTTAATTAAATTTAGGTCGTAAGAGCCAGAAAAAACCTCGTCGCAAATTCTTTTTGCTAAGAAGATTGATTCTATAGAATAATCTAAATAACCTAAATCATTAATAGTTTTTCCACTTTGCCTACTACCCAAAAAGTCGCCACCACCACGAAGTTTATAGTCTAATTCACTAATTTTAAAACCATCTGAATTATCCTTAATAATTTTAAGCCTTTCTAATGCAGTAGCGCCGTTTGTTGCAGTAGTTAAAAAACAATAACTTTTTTTGTTGCCCCTACCAACTCTGCCACGTAATTGATGTATTTGCGAAAGCCCAAACCTTTCTGCATTATAAATTAACATAATTGTAGCATTTGGCACGTCTACCCCAACTTCTATTACGGTAGTAGAAACTAATAATTGGCTTTTGCCGTTCTTAAAATCTTCCATTACGGCGTTTTTTTCTTTTTCCTTTAGTTTCCCGTGTAAAAGAGCAACGTTTACGTTAGGTAGTTTTTGTTTAATTTCTTCGTAAAGTTCGGTAGCACTAATTACAGAGCCTTCTTCATCTCCTTCAATTCGTGGACAAACGAAATACGCTTGGTTACCATTTTGTATTTCATTTTCTATAAACCTTAACATATCGTTATATTTTTCCATTGGAACTATGTTAGTTTGTATAGGAATTCTTTGTTTAGGCTTATCTTGTATGGTGGTAATATCTAAATCACCATAAAAAATTAGGGCTAAAGTTCTTGGAATTGGCGTAGCGCTCATAACAAGTACGTCTGGCGAAATGCCTTTACTTAATAGGCTACTTCTTTGTGCAACACCAAACCTTTGTTGCTCGTCGCAAACGCATAAGGAAAGTTTTTTAAATTGCAAATCACTTTCTAAAACGGCGTGAGTTCCAACTAAAATATTTATAAACCCGTTAGCGCATTGCTCTTTAATTTCACGTTTTTCTTTTGCCGTCATAGAGCCGGTAAGTAACCCAACGTTATAGTTAGGAAATGCATTTTTAACTGCCATATAATTTTGCCTTGCCAAAACTTCGGTTGGGGCAATCATAACCGCTTGATATCCACTAAAAACAGAAATAAAAATAGCACACATACTAACGGCAGTTTTTCCACTACCAACGTCACCCTGCATAAGCCTATTCATAACCGTGTTATTAGTCATATCGGCAAAAATTTCGTTAACGGCAGTTTTTTGCCCTTCGGTAAATTCAAACAAAAACCTTGTTTTAATAAATTCAACTAGGTCTTTTGAAGTACAATTATAGTTATTTACTCTAACTGAACTTCTATCTCCTTTAATAAATTTAAATGCAGAAATTAAGGCAAAATATTCTTCAACTGCTATTCTATTTGCACTTGTTTTTAGGGTGTTAAAATCTTCTGGATTATGCACTTGTTTATAAGAATTATATAAATCTGCTAAACCGTATTTCTCTTGTAAATTACTAGGGATTATACTCTTTGGTTTTTCAAGATTAACAGAAAGTTTAGCGCTATCTCTAACAACTTTTTGCGAAAGATTTCCCTTAACGTTATACTCAGGAACAATACCTTTTAGCCTATAGTTTTTTTCACATAATTCAAAGGTTGGGTTAACTAAATTTATTTCGCCGAACCTGTTTTGAACTCTACCAAAAAATAGGTATTCTTCCCCCGTAACTAATTTATTTAAAACGTATGGTTGGTTAAACCAAATAACACTAAAAATAAGCCCTTCTTGTTCGCATATAACCTTAACAAACCCTCGCCTTGCCGTAAACCTATTTATAGGAATACTTACAATTTTACCCGTTGTTAAAACCATATCGTTATGGTAGGCGTATTTTAGGGGTTGGCACTCACGCATATCTAAATAGGTGCGTGGAAAAAACTTAATAAAATCTGCAGTAGAAAAAATACCAAGTTTGTTTAACTCTTGTTCTCTTTTTTCGTTTATTCCTTTTATTTTAGTTAATTCCATACCCAATAGTTCCTGTTAAAAATTTTTAAAATTTATAAATAAAAAAGGGAAAGAAAACTTTCCCTAATTGTTATTCTAATGCTATATAGTAGTAGTAAAGTGGTTGTCCGCCATAGTGAACCTCAACATCGCAACTAGGATATTTTTCTTGAATAATTTGTTGCAATGCAATTGCATCTTCTTCCTTAACGTCTTGCCCGTAATAAAGAGTAATAAGTTCTTCGCCACTACGTAATTTTTCTATTAAACTTAAGGTTACAAGGCTAATATCGTGCCCTTTTGCAAGAATTTTCTTATTATCTAGCCCCATAATATCGCCTATCTTTAAGTCAAAACCATCTACTTTAGCATTTCTTGCAGCATAGGTAACTTGGCCAACCGTAACAGCATCCATAGCGTGTATCATGTTTGTTTTATTTTCGTCTACAGAAAGTTCTGGGTTAAACACTATTGCAGCAGAAAAACCTTGTGGAATATTCTTTGTAGGAATAACGTGTAATTTCTTGTTTTCTACTAACGATTTGGCTTGTTCAGCAGCAAGAATTATGTTCTTATTGTTAGGGAAAACGAAAATATTATCTGCATTAATTCTTTGAACTGCATCGGCAATATCGCTTGCAGAAGGGTTCATAGATTGGCCACCTTCTATAACGGCATCTACCATTAAATCTTTAAAGATGTTGCTAATGCCTTCGCCCGCAGAAACAGACATCATACCCATAGGTTTTTTCTGTTCTTCGTATTTACGCATTAGTGCCCTATTTTGTTCTAGCATGTTTTCAATTTTAAGTTTATCTAGTTCACCAAGTTCTAGCGCTTTTGTTAAAGCAATACCAGGTTGATTTGTGTGAACGTGAACTTTAACTAACTCTAGGTCGCCAATAACAATAACGCAGTCGCCTAAAGTCATTAAAGTTTCTCTTAATCTTTCAATGTCTGCTAAAGTTGTCTTCTTTTTTAAGTTAACAATAAAGAATTCTGTACAATATGCAAATTCAATATGACCTAAACTCATAATGTCTGCATGTTCCATAGCAGTTTCAGAGGATTTAGTGTCTGGAACAACTACGTCGCCACTAACGGTTTCGCCCATAATGGCTTTATACATACCTTCGTACAAACACATTAGGCCTTTACCACCTGCATCAACAACCCCTGCTTTTTTAAGTACAGGTAAAAGTGTTGGGGTAAGTTCTACTGCCTCGTTGCCCTTTTTAACTATTTCTTGCAAAAAGGATTCAAAATCTTTATGTTTATTTTTAATGCTCATTGCGTGTTCGGCAACCATTCTAGCAACGGTAAGCATTGTGCCTTCTTTTGGCTTAGATACTGCCCCGTATGCTATTTCTGCGCCAGCCATTAATGCTTGAGCGAAATTTTTAGTGTCTATTTCTTCGTTATTCTTTAAGGTGTTACAAAAACCACGAAGAACTTGTGAAAGTATAACACCAGAATTTCCCCTTGCCCCACGAAGAGCACCTTTTGAAACGTTTTCTGTAATTTCACTTACAGAATTGTTTTGGCAAGACATTAACGCTTTCATTGCTGATTGGAACGTTAACGACATATTTGTACCTGTATCTCCATCTGGTACAGGGAACACGTTTAATGCATCTATTTTTACTCTATTTATTTCTAAAAGCTTTGCTGCCGTAACCACCATGGATTTTAGCATAGCCCCATTTATTGTTTTTTGCACAAGAAACTCCTACTCAAAAAGAATTTTATTTTTCTTAAAGTTTAACACCTTTAACACTTACGTTTATAGTATCTACAATCATACCCGTAAATTTTTCTACTTTATATTTTATAGATTCTTTAAGCGCTTCTACAACGGCTTTAATAGATACCCCATATTTAACAATAACAGAGAAATCTATATAAATTCTATCGCCCGTAGAACGAACTTTTATGCCCTTTTCTTCGCCGTGAAATTTTAAAAAACCAATAACCGAGTGGTACAAACTACTCGGTACAAATTCTACAATGCCATAACAATCTGTAGCAACTTGCGAAACAAACTTTGCAATAGTTCTATCAGAAATTGTTATTTTGCCGTATATATTATTTGTTTTGGCAGACATAATTACCTCACTATAAACTACTATCATTTTACAATATTTATTTCAATTTGGCAACCCTTTATAATAAAATATTAAAAATTTTACTAAAAAAGTTTAGTCAAAAAATAAATTATTAAAAAAATTTGCAAACTTAACCAAAAAACTGTTGCTTTTTATTTATAAATGTGTTAGAGTATTATACAGTTAAAATATAAATAATTTCCTATTGGGAGGAGTTTAATATGAGTAAAGTATGTAGCATCTGTGGTAAAGGTAAACAATCTGGTAATTTGGTTAGCCACTCTAACCGTAAAACACCTGTTTTATTTGAAGCAAACTTACAAAAAGTTAAAGTAAAACAAGAAAACGGCACCTTAAAAAGCCAATACGTTTGTACAAGATGTTTAAAGAAATTAAAACAAGCAGACTAATTTTTTTATGAAGTTAAGGTCTAGCATTTTTGCTAGACCTTTTTTATTTTTTTATTTTTTATTTTCCCTTACTTACCTTCATTTAAGAACTTTTCTAAAAAAGAAATATCTAACAACCAATTTTCAACCTTGTTTTGCCTTGCGTGGTTAATAGTTGCAAGGTTTAGTTCCTTTTTATATTCCGCATAAGAACAATTATTAACTTTCATATAATGGTTTTCTGCCCTTTCTAAATTACCTTTTAAAGAAGTAAAACCAATATGCATAACGCTATGGCAATCTTTACAAACGGCAACAATATCAACAAGTTGTTGCGTTTTTGTTTCTTCATTAAAAAACCATCTTTCGTGCGTATCTAAAAATTTTGTTGTTTTACCACAAACCTTACATTTACCATTTGCGTTTTTTCTTGAAATTTGTTTAATTTTTTCCCAATAACCTTTTGGCAAAATATACCTTAAATTACTATGCCAACAGCCATCTGGAACTAATTCAAAATTTAACTTTCTACTCATAATACATTAATAAATAGCACGGCTATCGTGGCAAACGAAATATATAATTTGGTAATCGTTAGAAAATTCCTTAAGCACGGCAACCGATTCTTTAATTTTAACTTCATCTAAATTGGTAAAAGGGTCGTCTAATATAATAAAAGGTTTTTCTTTATTAAACAAAACTTCTATTAAGGCAAATCGTTTGCAAATTTCAAATGAATTTACAAGCCCTTTGCTATAATAATTTAAATCTTTTGTAATTCCGTTTTCTAACGCAGAAACCTTAAAATCAATGTCTACCATTGCAGAAAGTTCGTTTTTGTTTATAATTCTATTGGTAAATTTATTAAAACTATTTAAAAGTGGTTCTCTATATTTAGTTTTTAACGTATCGTTAGCAATATTTAAATACTCTAAGGTTAAATTTAAAACCCTATACTCTTCGGCATAATCGTTTAGTTTTTCTAATAATTGGTTTTTTCTAACCTTATATTCAGCAAGTTCTAATGCCGTACTTTCTGCCCTTTCTAATGCATTTTTTAGTGAAGAAATTTTAGACGCCCTACTTTCTACAAAATACATTTTTTCTTTAATTTGTTCTTCGTAAGAAAAATTACTAGTATCGTTATTCTCTACTTCTAAACTAGCGTTAAAATTAAAGTTAAGTTCTTTTAATATTTTTTGGTTTTCTAAAATATCTTTTGCAATGCTTTCTTTAGTATTTATTGCATTTTTTAGGATATTTATAAAAGAATAATAGTCTGTATTAGGTAAATTAAACCTAGAACAAAATTGATTAATTTTATATTTGTATTTACTTTCTATTTCCACTAAACCATTTAGTTCTTTTTTGGCTTTGTTTATAGTTTCTATTATAGGGTTATTAGCCGTGCTTTTTTGCGAATTTTTACTAGCGAACACCACTAAATAAGCAATAAATGCAAAGGCAGAAACACCACTTAAAATTAAACTAAAAATACAAATAAAAGATAAAAGTGCAAAAATAATGGTTGAACCACCTAAAAAGTATAACCATTGTGGTTTTATTTTAGGTCTCTCTTTTTTTGTTGTAGCAAGTGTATTTTCTAATAAATTTATGCTTTCTTTAGTAGATTTTATTTTAGATTGAATTTCCATTAAATCCTTAATACAAACTAAATATGCATCTAACTCATTTTCTAAAATATTTTGCCCGTTAAGAATTTCTTCTACAGAATTTAATTTGTTAGTTAAAGAATTTATTTTTTCGTTTATTTTATTAAACTGCTCTTTTTTAAAAATATACTCTTTCTTAAATGAAAGTTCTTTTTGCAGTTTAGAAATGCCATCTATTTCTTGTTTAACTAAAATAGTTTCTTTTTCTAATTGTTCAATTTCTTTTTTTAATAAACTAATATTCTCGCTTGCGGTTTCGCATTGTTTAATTTTTTCGTTAAGCAATAAAATTTCTTCGTTTACTTCAGCAATAAGACCTTTATTTCCACGATATTTATATGTTTTTGCCTTTTCTTCTACCTTTAATAAAACGTCTTCAAAATTAGAAAATTCTTCAATTTCAGTTATTTCATTAAACTTTGCAGTTAAACTTGCATTGCTTTTAGATTCTAAATCCTTTTGAGAAAAATAGGTAGTAGATAAAAACCCCTCTTCATCTATTCCAAAAAGTTTATTACCATAATTAAAGTTGTTTAAATACTCTTTTCCGGTAGATAAATCTATTAGTTTACAGGTATCTTCAGCCTCTTTATTACCAAAAAAGCGTTCTATTCTATACTTTTTATCGTTCTTAATAAAATCTACGTAGCCACCGAATAGCCCCGTTGAATTAAATGGTTTATATTTAGTTCTTTCGTTGTCTTTTACACTTCTAGTTCTATCTCCGTTTAAGCCGTAGAACATTGCTTTAATAAAAGTAGCAAAAGTAGTTTTACCCCAACCATTTTCGTAATTAAATACGTTTAAGCCTTCGTTAAAGTCGTACTTAAAATCTTTTAGTTTACCAAAGGAAGAAACGTAACAACTTAATAATTTCATAACTTTTCCCCCCTTAATGCTTTTAATCCTAAAGCAATTACCTTAGATTTATCTTCTTCTTTTATATCGCTACCCAAAACTGCACGAACAAATTCTCCAACAATAGATTTATCGTATTGAAAATCTAGAGCGTTAATTTTTAAAATAGTTTTATCTACTACCTTTGCATAGAAAAAATATTCGTTAAGTAAATGGTTAAGGCTAACTAAATCTATATTAAAATCATTAGAAACTTCGCCCGTTAAAACAACTTTAATAAGTGAAGTTTTATTAAACTCGTTAACTAAAATATTAAAAATAGCATCTTTTGCCTCAAAAAAATTAACATAAGAAGAAAGGTCTATTTTATATTCTATAAATTGCCTAGAGCAAAACGGAACGAAAGTATAGGTTGCATTACCATTTTCTTCGTTAATTAAAACAAACCCTTTTTCCCCCGTTTCGTCAAAGCCCCTACCATCTAGGCAACCAGAATAACCAAAATACCCCCTTTCATCTAATTTTTCGTTAGAATAAGAGTGGTAATGCCCTAAAGCAAGGTAGTTTATGTTTTTATTTTTATATTTTGGTATACTAATTGTTGAAGCATCTTCTTTACTGTTATAACCTGCAACTCTGCCGTGTAAAGATACTATATTAAAATTTCCCGCACTTAAATTTAATTTATCTATAAGTAAATCTTCTTTTATATCGCTACCGCTTGCGCCACAAATCACAACGTTGCCAAATGAAAAATAAGTCCAATCTTTTTTAAAAATCTTTAAATTTTTTGGAAAATCTTCTAATAGGTTAAGAATATCGTTATCGTGATTACCTGGTAAATATAAAAATTCTACGTTACACGCCTTTAATATTGCGTTTTTAACACGCAACAATAATTGTTTTGAAACGGTGTTTTTATCAAAAAAATCGCCAGAAATTATTACGGCTGTTATGCCGTTTTCTTTAGCGTATTCACACATTTTTTCAAAAGTGCGCAAAACTTCTTCCCTTCTGGTTTTAGAAATTTCTAAAGGGAGAGTTTCCATATAAGAATTCAAATGTAGGTCTGCACAATGAATAAACTTCATAAGCACTCCAATAAAGTAATATGTTTATATTATAATCTAATAATTTAAAAAAGTAAAGACAAAAAAAACCGATATTTTTAATACCGGTTTATTTTTATTTTAAATATTGAGTTTAATTACTTTCTTTATTTTGCTTTCTTTGTTCTTTTCTTAAATTTAATTGGTATAACCTAAGTAGTTTATAATTGTTATACCTAAGAATACAAAATGGTAAAAAATGCAAAAATACGCTAACTAGCGAAACGGGTAAGCCAAACATCCACCATAAACGCAATGGATAAATAAAAATTATAGAAAAACTTACCACCATACCAACAAAATGAACAACCATACCATAGTTGTTTTCTAGTATAAAACGTTTAACAAATTCGTTGTTATTAGTATCGCTCATACTGCTTTTACTAAATCCTGTAAAAAAACCAAGTTCTAAAACCTTATCTTTCCATTTTTTTATGCCAAGTTTTTCGTAAAATTTACACTCTTTTTTACCAACGAAAAAGAATTTTTTATCAACTGAAAACCATTTTTCTGGCAACATATGCCTAATTATAAAGGCAAATACACCGGAAATAGCAATTACAGCCACCGTATTAATAACAACGGCAAGCAATATATACCACAAACCTAAATTAAATAAAAATTGGTCTATAATTACGTTTACAATGGAAATAACAGCCATTGCCCCTAATATAACTATTAAATACAACATTATTTTTCTTCTTCTAAATATTCTAATTTAATTCCGTAAACCTTTTCGTAGGTTTCTTTCCAAACCCTATAGTTTTCGTTTTTAAGAAATTCTATATTTTCTTTTTGGGTTAATTCTTCCTTAGGATAGATTGGTTTTAGGTAATGCATTGTATAAATTTTACTATAAAACCCGTCGTTATCTAAAATTTTACTATCTTCCATAGTAATAAATACAGGCACTATAGGAACGTTGTTTTTAACTGCTAATTGAAAAGCCCCGTTCTTCATTGGCCTAGGTTTTTTATAGTTCCACCACATTGCTTGTTCTGGATAAATTAAGACCTTTTCGCCACGAGAAAGCAATATTTTTAATGCAGACATAAACTTTTTCATTGTATTTATATTGCTAGAAAGTGGCAGGGTGTTGCAATGCTTAAACAAAAACCCGTAAAGACCCTTAAAGTTTGTGTAATTACCTTCCCTTATAACCTTATATAAACATTTGCTAGGTCCAAGATGTTTTTTAATTGTTCTATACACTGCGTAATTATCAAACGGGCTAAAATGATTGCAAGTTAAAATTGCCCCACCTTTAACGCTTAAATAATTTTCAAGACCTAAAACTTCTTTAATAGTAAATGCACCGTTTTTTATTTGCTTTTCAAAATGGTTTATAGCAACCCTATTTGCAATTTTATTTATAAATTTAGAACCAAACTTTTCGTTAAGATAATCTACTTTATCTGGTTTTAATTCTAAAGAAACAGGGTCGTCTTCAACGTCTTTATCCCATTGGCGTGTTTTTTCTAAATATTCAATTTTTTCTAAAACTTTTAGCCTTTCTGGTGATTGCATTATATATTTCCTAACTTTATTTTTTTGTAGTTTAAATCGCAATGAATATAGTTATATGCCATTTGTTGAAGTTTTTCATATGCAATTTCATCTTTCTTTTTATCTAATTCACTAAATGCCTTTTGCATATCTATTAAGTCGTTATAATAAATAGTTTTTTTAGCATAATACCAAAAATATTCTCCGTATAAAACGTCGTCGTAATGCCAAGGCTTAAAATTCAATTTATAGTGAACTAATTTTAGGTCATTAACATTATACACAATGTTCTTAAAAGGAGTTTTATTCCAACCAATATCTAAATAGTGCACTTTCCCGTAGCATAAAACGTTTAAATAATCTTGGTCTGGTGCAACTTCAAACTTATGCTTTGCAAGAAGTTTAATAAAACCTCCCTCAATATCCATTTCAATGTATTTTTTCGTATTAATTAAAAGCACGCCTGAATTGAAATATTCTAATCTAGGCACGTCTAAAAATTCTTCAGAATAGTCGCCAAAAACTTGCACGTTAGACATAGTTTCTTCGTGTATTGCCCCAATAACGTTATCTCCTAATTCAGTATTATATAGTTTAGATACGTCTTCAAGTAACGCAATATCGCAATCTAAATAAAGAATTTTTTCATATTCAGGAAACAATGCAGGAATAAAAAACCTGTAATAAATTGTTTGAGTATAGTAATCTCTTAAATGTAATTTATAGCCTATGTTATTTAGCCTACTAACAACGTCTATAAATTCTATAGAAGAAATGTTAGTGTTAAACGCACTAAGGTTATTAATGTGTTTTTCGCTTAAACCTGTGTTAAGAACAAAAAATTTATAAAAATTATTTTTATTACATTTTTCTAAAATAGAAGTTAACGTAACCGCTAAAAATGGTGCGTAGTTATCGTCAACAGCAAAGACTATTGGAATTTCTTTATTTTCGCTATAGTTCATTTAGCCCTCCAAAGCACAAAATGCTTGCAAAAATATTGCAATATAATTTTATTACAAAACAAAAATATATACAAGCCTATTCATCTCTATTATTAAAAAAACAAGGTTGAAGTTTTCGCTACCCCTATTCTCAATCCCCGAGATACAAAATTTTTTATCTACCAACAGTAGAAAAGATACAAATTTAATTGATTTTACTATAAAAAAATGCTAAAATGTAAATATGAAAGAAACTAAAGACATTATAGCAAGCAATTTAACTAAATTAAGGTTAGAACACAACCTAACCCAAAGCCAACTTGCCGAAAAACTAAATTATAGCGATAAAACGGTATCTAAGTGGGAACACGGCGAAACTACCCCACCTATTGAAGTTCTTAAAAAGTTAGCAGAAATTTATGAGGTTTCGGTAGATTATTTAATAAATGAAGGCTACGAAGAAACTTACGATAGGAAATATAACAATAGGCAAAACAGGTATAATAAAGTAGCAATTACCCTTCTTGCAGTTTCGTTAATATGGTTAATTGCAACCGTTTTATACATTTACGGCGTATTATTCACCAACGTACATTATTGGATTTTGTTCGTATGCTCCATACCTGTTTCTTGCATAATTCTATTAATTTTCAACTCTATTTGGGGCAGGCCATATTATAACTATATAATTATTTCTGTACTTGTTTGGACTACTTTATCATCTATATATTTTTACTTTTTACCATATAATCCTTGGGCAATTTTTATTATAGGAATACCTGGGCAAATAGCAATTATATTATGGTCTCAACTAAAAATCAATAGGCATAGAAAAAACAAATAATAAACTAAAACATATAGCAAAAGGGTTCTAAAAGAACCCTTTTTTTATTTTACTTTTTTTGCTTCTAAAGAATATATTGGCATATTAAGTGAAAGCCACTTGTTTTCATATTCGGTTATTATGTTTTTCGTTTCTGGTAAATACAATTTACTACTTACGTCTATTACTTCAAAACCTGCTTCTACAAATTTTTCAAAAGAATATTCAAAAAAAACTTTATCGTCGGTTTTTTGAATAAGTTTTCCACCTTCTACTAACATTTCGTAATAAGCCTTTGTAAACCTTTCGTTAGAAAGCCTTCTACTCTCATATCCCTTTTTATGAAATGGTGGAGAAAAATTTAAATAAATTTCCGTTATGCTATTTTCTTTTATGTATCTTCTTAAATACTCTGCCCCAGAATTTATAAATTTAACGTTTTTTATATTTTCTCTTTTTGCAGTTTCGCATGCAAGCAAAATTATATTTTCCATTTTTTCAACAGCAATATAGTTAACGTTTGGGTTTTGCTTGGCTTTTTCTATAATAAAACCGCCTTTACCACAACCAATTTCTAAACATAAAGGTCTTTCGTTAGCAAATTCTTTGGTAAAATCTATATACTTTTTTTCTTTTAACGCTTCTATAACGTTTACTTGCTTTTTATCTGCAACAATAATATAATCGTTAACTTGTTCTAACCTTTCATCTAGATGTTTTCTTCTTCTAATTCTCATATAATTCTCTACTTAAATTTATATTAGAATTATACTACTTTTACAAAAATTAGTCTATTAATTATAGTGCATTTTTACAAAGTTATTTCTTATTAGCGAATAATATGCCTAAACAATTTTCGCCACAGTGGCTAGTAATTGTTCCACCTGCTTGAGTAACGTATATTTCCTTAAATCCTGCATTTTTTAGGTGATTATAGGCACACTCTATAACGTTTTTTTCAGCAGTAGTATAGGTTACGAAGGCTACGCTTAAATCTGGATTAGCATTTTCTTCTAATACTGCCCTACAATAGCCATCTACCACGTAGTTAAATGCTCCCCTAAACTTCTTGCCTGAAACCATTTTTCCATTTTTAACAATTATTTGTGGTCTAATTTTTAGTAAGTTAGCACCA
>JAZOOP010000101.1:0-1723 GCA_045655065.1 Christensenellaceae bacterium | reverse complement strand
TCAAAACAACAATATTCCAAGAATAAAAAGTATAATAGAAAAACTTTGCGAAAGATTAGGTGAAGAAAAAGAATTTAACGGAATAAAATATAAAACTTTTCCAACTGCCAAAAAATTGGCAAGTAAAGAAATAGAGTTTTTTTACGAAGTTGGTTTAGGGTATAGGGCAAGTTATATTAAGGCCTTAGCAGAGCAAATAGAAAACGGCTTAAACTTAAACGAATTAAAAAAATTAGATACCAACGAATTAAGAAAAGAGTTATTAAAAATAAAAGGTGTTGGCCCAAAGGTTGCAGATTGCGTTTTATTATTTGCATTTAATAAAACTAATTCCTTCCCCGTAGACACTTGGATAGAAAAGGTTTATAAAGAAGATTTTAACGGAAAAGAAAAAACCCGTGAAAAGCAAAGCCAATATTTTACCAATAGGTTTAAAGAAGATTCTGGCTATTTTCAGCAGTATTTGTTCCACTACAAAAGAAATTATTTAAAATAAAGTAAATTATAAATAAAATATTAAGTTAAAATATTTGCAAAAAATTTTAAGAGTATGTTATACTTAAAAAGATAAAAAATGTAAATAAATATGGAGGGCATATATTTATGCAGTATTCAACTGAAGTTAAAGAAATGTGCTGTGTAGCAAAAGGTCCTAAACACGGACCTGCTCCTATTCCAGAAGAAGGTAGATGGGTAGAAGCAAAAGAAATAAAAGATATTTCTGCATATACGCACGGTGTAGGCTGGTGTGCACCACAACAAGGCGCTTGTAAACTATCTCTAAACGTTAAAAACGGTATTATAGAAGAAGCACTTGTAGAAACAATAGGCTGTTCTGGTATGACTCACTCTGCAGCAATGGCAGCAGAAATTCTACCTGGTAAAACTCTTTTAGAAGCGTTAAATACAGACCTTGTTTGCGATGCTATCAACACGGCTATGAGAGAATTATTTTTACAAATCGTTTATGGTCGTTCACAATCTGCTTTCTCTGAAGACGGTTTAGTTATCGGCGCAGGTATGGAAGACCTTGGTAAAGGCGCTCGTTCAATGGTAGGTACAATGTACGGTACTAAAGCAAAAGGCGTTAGATATTTAGAAATGACAGAAGGCTATTGTACAAGAATGGCTCTAGATGAAAACGACGAAGTTATTGGTTACGAATTCGTTTCTCTTGGAAAGATGACAGATTTAATTAAGAAAGGCGAAGAACCAAACAAAGCGTACGAAATGGCTAAAGGTACTTACGGTCGCTTTAAGAAAGAAGACGGTGCGGTTAAGTATATTGACCCACGTAAAGAATAATAGGAGGTAAAGGTAATTATGGCACAATTTGAAGGTTATGAAAGACGTGAAGCCAAAATTCTTTTAACTCTTAAAGAATACGGCATCAACTCTATAGATGAATGTAAAGAAATATGCGATAAATATGGTATAGACCCATATACCATCACACAAGAAACACAACCTATCTGCTTTGAAAATGCTAAATGGGCATACGTAGTAGGTCCTGCAATCGCCCTAAAGGCTGCAGAAAAAACTGGCGACAAGTCTGCTGCAACTGCTGCTGCTAACATTGGTGTTGGTTTACAATCTTTCTGTATTCCAGGCTCTGTTGCAGAAAACAGAAAAGTTGGTTTAGGTCACGGCAATTTAGGTAAAATGCTACTTAGTGAAGAAACAGAATGTTTCTGCTTCTTAGCAGGTCACGAATCTTTTGCTG
>JAZOOP010000100.1:0-5265 GCA_045655065.1 Christensenellaceae bacterium | reverse complement strand
ATTCAAACGAATTAAGCGCAAGAGTTCCATTTAATAAAATTGTAGATAACAAAATAGCAAAAGAAATTTTTGGATAAAAAATTTATTTTAACGGTAGAAGAATTTTATGAATAAACTATTAGAATTAAAAAACGTTTCGTTAACATATTATACCTTAAAAGATGAAATTAAGGCTATAGATAGTTTAAGTTTTTACGTGAACGAAGGAGAATTTGTATCTATAATTGGTCCATCAGGATGTGGTAAAACAACCGTTCTTTCGTTAATTGCTGGTATTTTAAGTCCAACAAGTGGCAAAATTATATTTAATGGAAACGTAGAAAAACACACCAAAGAACAACTTGGCTATATGTTACAAAAAGACCATTTATTTCCTTGGCGAACTATTGAAAAAAACGTTTTACTACCATTAGAAATTAAAAAACAAATAACTAAAAATAACGTAGAGTACGCAAATTCATTACTTGAAAGATATGGTTTAATAAGTTTTAAGAAAAAATACCCTAACCAACTTTCAGGTGGTATGCGCCAACGTGTTGCACTTATTAGAACACTAGTTTGCAACCCTAAATTATTATTACTAGACGAACCTTTTTCTGCACTAGATTCTCAAACTAGATTACACGTTTGCGACGACGTTTATAAAATAATTAAAGAACAAAATAAAACTACAATTTTAGTTACCCACGATATATCTGAAGCTATATCTATGTCTGACAAAATTATAGTGCTAACCGAAAGACCTGCACAAGTGAAATCAATATATAAACCCGAACTTTCTGGAGACACTCCATTACGAAAAAGAGAAAGTAAAAATTTTGGTGTTTTATTTGAAAAAATATGGAAGGACCTAAACAAATGAAAAACTTAAACTACTCTAAAGAACATCTTTTATACATTAAAAAGGTAAAGAAAGAAAATATTTTAGTATACTCACTAAGGGGGTTAATAATACTTTTTATTTTAGGCTTATGGGAACTTCTTGCTACCCTTAACGTAATAGATAGTTTTATAACAAGTTGCCCTTCTAAAATTTTTATTACAATATATTCCCTATTTGCCGAAAACCAACTTTTATACCATATTTCAGTAACCTTATATGAAACGTTATTAGGCTTTTTAATAGCAGTTTCTATAGGGTATGGAATTGCACTAGCACTATGGTGGTCTAACCGAGCAAAACGCATACTAGAGCCTTATATAGTAGTTCTAAACAGTCTTCCTAAAATAGCGCTAGGCCCAATTATAATTGTATGGTGTGGAAGTGGTACTAAAGCAATAGTTTTTATGACAATTTTAATAAGCATTATAGTTGCAATTATTACAATGTTAAATGGATTTTTGGCAATAGATAAAAGTAAAATTTTATTGTTAGAAACAATGGGAGCAAATAAATTTCAAATAATGCAAAAACTTGTTATTCCCGGCAGTTTACCTACCTTTATTAGTATGCTAAAAATTAGCGTTGGTATGGCGTGGATTGGCTCTATTATGGGCGAATACCTTGTTTCTCGTGCAGGGTTAGGTTATTTAATTGTTTACGGCGGGCAAGTATTTAAATTAGATTTAGTTATGGCATCTACGGTAATTTTATGTATTCTGGCTACCTTAATGTATTCTTTAGTTGCTATAGTTGAAAAAATGGTTATAAAGCATAGTAATTAAAATATTATATTTTCTTATAAACCGAACTAATTTTTTAGTTCGGTTTTTATTATAAAATATTGACATTTTTTAAGCATAGGTGTATAGTTTATTAAAATTAAGGAAGTATATATGGAACTAATTCTAGCAAGCAAATCGCCAAGGCGAAAAGAAATTTTAGAAAAACAAGGTTTTACTTTTACAATTATAGAAAGTAATTTTAATGAAGTAACCACATTAAAAAACCCAATTGAAATATGTAAATATTTTGCCTTAAGTAAAGCAAAAGAAGTATATAAAAGAATAAATAACAAAAATGCTCTAGTTATTGGTGCAGATACAATTGTTTACCTAGATGATGAAGTTTTAGGAAAACCTAAAAATAAAAAAGAAGCAACTAAAATGCTTAAAAAATTATCTAATAAAACGCACTATGTATATACAGGTTTTGCAATTGTAGGAAAAGAAATTACTATTAACGACTACGACGAAACTATGGTTACATTTAATAACTTATCGCCTAAATTAATAAAAGAATACGTTGAAACGGGTTCTCCTCTAGACAAGGCGGGAGCATACGGTATTCAAGACGATTATTACTTAGTAAAAACAATTAAAGGCACACTAAATAACGTTATAGGGTTACCCGTTGAAAAAATTAAAAAATATTTATACAAAATTGAAAAAGGCTTGTAAAATACAAGCCTTTTTTTGTTTTATTTATTTTATTTTCCTTGCCAAACTTTTGGAGATAACATTATGAATATAGGAAAGATTTCTAACCTACCAATCAACATTTCAAACGATAATATAATTTTAGAAAAACTACTATAATTTGCAAAGTTTTGTATAGGCCCTACTCCATTAAACCCTGGCCCAACGTTACCAATACAAGTAATACTTGCTGAAAAATGAGTAAAAAAGTCTGTTCCAGGGAAATTATCTATAGATAATATTAAAGCAACAACAAATACAATTAACGCCCAAAAAATCATATAGGTTTTTACGTTGTTAATAACTTCATTAGAAAGTTTTTCGTTTTCTAGCCTTACCGTTAAAACTTGCCTTGTAGAAGTAAGTGATTTTAGGTTTGAGTAACTAGATTTACTTAAAATAATTAACCTAGAAACCTTAATTCCACCACCAGTAGAGCCTCCACACGCACCAACTATCATTAAGAACAATAATATAATTTGTGAAAATACAGGCCAAGTATTAAAATCCGCAGTAACGAAACCCGTTGTAGAACTAATTGAAATTACTTGGAATACAGAATACCTTAATGCCTCCCAATAATTTCCGTAAACAGTAATTAGATTTACAGAAATTGCAATTATTGCAAAAAGCAATATAATTAAAAAAGTTCTAAATTCTTCACCCTTAAATGCCTTAATAGCGTTGCCGGTTAAAATTAAATAAAAAACGTTAAAATTAATACTAAATAAAAACATAAAAACAGTTATTACCATTTCAATAGCAACACTATTAAAACTAGCAATACTATCTTGCCTAGAACTAAAGCCACCCGTTCCTGCCGTAGCAAGAGAATGAACAACACTATCGTAAAGCCCCATACCTGCAATAAGCAACGCAATAACTTCAATAATAGTTAAAACTATATAAATTAAATATAAAATTCTTGCAGTGTGCTTTAATTTTGAAACAAATTTACCAACAGATGGACCTGGAGATTCTGCACGGAAAATATGCATTGCACCCTTATCGGAAGGTAAAACAGCCAAAATAAAAACAAGTACGCCCATACCGCCTATCCAATGAGTAAATGAACGCCAAAATAAAATACTTTTTGGCAATACTTCAATATTGTTTAATATGGTTGCACCAGTTGTTGTAAGCCCAGAGGTTGCTTCAAAATATGCATCAAAAAAATTAGGGATATATGCACCTATAACAAACGGCAAAGATGCAAATAAAGATAGTATAACCCAAACAAGCGCAACAATAACAAAGCCTTCTTTCGCCCTAATAGATGTATTATTAATTTTTAAAAAACTGAAAGGAATACCTACTGCAAGTAAAATAGCAATTGGTATTAAAAAAGCTAAATATGTTTGTTCGCCATAGTAAAACCCAACACACATAGAAACAAACATAAATATTGCTTCTAGCACCATAGATTTTGCTATTACATTAATAACTGCCCTAAAATTCATAATATCTAATTAAAAATATCTAAAAGTTCTAATACTTTTTCTTTTGAAACAATAATTACCCTATCGCCAATAGCCAAAGTAGTATCGCCTTTAGGCAAAATAAATTCGTTATTTCTAAATATTCCACCAATTAAAACCTGATTTTTAATATGCAAATTTTTAATTGGTATATTTATTTTGGTAAAAGTTTCATTAATAGAAAATTCTATTGCTTCAATTTCTTCATCTATTTTATATAAAGATTTAACCATTGTAGCATAGTCGCCTTGTCTTGCCCTAACAAATTTTAAAATGTGGTTAGATATTGCAATTCTAGGCGAAACAATTGTATCTAAACCAATTTTTTCAGCAATATTATATAAAGCAGGTTTATCTATTCTAGTAATAACTTTGTTATTAAAACTACTTTTTGCAAAAATAGATAACACCATATTTTGCTCGTCTTCGCCCATAAGTGAAACAATCGCATCCGAAAGAAAAGCATCTTCATCTTCTAATAAATTTTGTTCAGTTGCATCACCTTGCAAAACGTTAACATGTGGCAAGTTTTCGCTTAAAAATTCGCAACGTTCTAACTTCTTTTCTAATAGTTTAACCGAAACCCCGTCGTTAGAAAGTTCGCCTGCTAAATAATATGCAACCTTACCACCACCAATAATAAACACAGACCTTGCTTTTTGTTTATAAATATTTAATTTTTTAGTAAAGTTAGCAATTTCTATTTCAGGTGCAATAATAAAAATATTATCGTTTTCTTTTATAACGAAATCGCCCTTAGGAATAAAGGTTTTTTCACCACGTTTAACAATAGCAAACAACACTTTTAACTTAAATTTTTTAATTATATCCATTATAGAGTTGTTAACTATAGGGTTATTTTTAGTAACGGTATATTCAGCAATAATAACCTTACCTTTAGCAAATGTTTCAACCATAACTGCAGAAGGAAACTTTAATATCTTTTTAATTTCCATTGCAATATCTAGTTCAGGGTTAAAAACTAAATCTAATTTAAGAGTTTCTTTTAAATTATCCATTTCTCTATAATATTCTGGCGCTCTAACTCTAGCAATAGTGCTTTTAGCACCTAAATTTTTTGCTAGAACACAGCACAAAATATTCAACTCATCATGAGAAGTTGAAGCAATAAAGAAATCTGCTGAAGAAACTTCGCAATTTTCTAAAATTTCCCTTTCACAACCACTACCAACAACGCCTTTAATATCGTACTTATTAACAAAAGCGCTTACTAAACTTTCGTTTGTGTCTATAATGGTTACGTTAAAATTTTCATTAACAAAATCTTGCACCAAGGTTTCGCCAACCTTACCAATGCCTACAATAATAATATTCATATTATTAATAATACTCCTTTTTGAAAAAAAGTCAACTATTTTGCCATAGACCTGTTTTTTAACATTTAATAAACGGAAATTAAATTTATTTA
>JAZOOP010000099.1:0-3322 GCA_045655065.1 Christensenellaceae bacterium | reverse complement strand
CAAAACAATTAAAAATTAAATTTAAAAAACGATTGATAAAAATGTCAATCGTTTTTTTTGACATTTATATTATTCGATTGCATATATTGATTATAGAAAACCTATAAGGAGGAAATATATGTCGTTTTTCTGTAATTTTCAATCGGATAGATGTCCAGGTCCTATTAATGGAAATCCGCTTAACGGGTTATGTGAAAAAGTTTGTGTAGAAGCGAAAAAAGTTTTTGATGCGTGTATGCAACAAGGGCAATTAACAGATGTAGTTTTACCACTTTCTAATAATACGCCAGCAAACCCTACATATCCGTTAACTTTCATAAGTGCAAGAAACACTACTTCTGTTGGAACTATTAGCAATTTGTTAGTAGAACCATTGCCAGAAAGGCCAAACTGCGCAAGGGTTAAGGCAGATATAATAGTGCCTATTTCCGTTGCCTATACCGACGCCAATGGTGTAGAAGGTGTTGCCACTTCTAGTTTAACAATTTCTAAAGACGTAATATTAAATTTACCTTCGGCATCAATTATGCCATATACGGTAGAGGCATTAGTTTCTATTGTGTCTACGCAAGGTACTTATACTGCTACAAACACGTTTACTATAGATTGTTGTAGTTCTATAATTTTAAAAATAGTTATGGAAGTAGAATTGTTAGTTCCTGCTTATGGCTATGCTGCTATGCCACCATGCCAAGAATATACGCAAGAAGTATGTGCAGGCTTTTTTGAATTGCCTATGTACCCACAATAACAAAAATTTAATAAAATAAAAAGCACAGAATTCTGTGCTTTTTTATTTTGTGCTTTAATTTTGTTGAATTATTAATTTAATAGTTGTATAATTAAGGTATGAAAATTTTTGCTATAAGCGATTTGCATATGTCTACAACTACAGATAAGCCTATGGATATTTTTGGCGAAAAGTGGGTTGGGCATATAGAAAAAATTAAAGAAGATTGGCTAAATAAGGTTAGCGAAGACGACTTGGTTCTAATTGGTGGCGACATTAGTTGGGCTATGAATATTGAAGACGCTAAAAGCGATATTGCCTTTTTTAACGATTTGCCAGGTAAAAAGGTGCTAATTAAAGGCAACCACGACTATTGGTGGAGTGCTATTAGCCGTGTTAGAGAAATTTTACCAGAAAACACTTTAGCCCTTCAAAACGATTGCGTTAAAATAGGCAACGTTATTATTTGTGGTTCAAGGTGTTGGTCAACCCCTGGTAGCCCAGATTTTAATGAACAAGATAGAAAAATTTATTTAAGAGAAGGCGAAAGACTTAAACTTTCTTTTAAAGAAGTTAATAAAATAAGGGAAGAAGGCGATAAAGTTATTGCCCTAATTCATTTTCCACCATTTAATGCGTTAAGAGATAATTCTATTTTTACTGAAATTTTTGAAGAAAATAAAGTAGACGCCGTAGTTTACGGGCATTTGCACGGTAAAGACGTTAGGGCAGATAAATTAGTTAACAAAGGCGGAATAAAATACTACCTCACTTCTTGTGACTTAGTTAATAATAAACTTACGGAGATTTTATTATGAAGAACAAAATGAAAAAGTATTTAAAAGAACTTCCTAAACGCTATTTTATAACGGCGTTTTCGGGTATGGCGCAAGGGTTATTCGTAACGTTAATTGCGGGAACGATTTTGTCTACTATAGCAAAAGATTTAATTGGACTTGGCAATTATTTTACAGATACTCTTTATTATATTGCTAACATTGCAAAATCTTTAATGGGTGCAGGCATTGGCGTTGGCATTGCGTATGCGCTAGGCAAGAACAAACTATTAATATTTTCTGCATCTGTAGCAGGTATGGTTGGCGCTTTTGCCGATAAACTTTTTATAGGCGTAACACCAATTACCACTTTAGCATTTGGTACACCAGGTAATCCAATAGGCGCATACGTTGTTACTATGTTGGTTATTGAAATAGTGGAACTTTACGCAGGTAAAACTAAACTAGATATTTTGCTAGTGCCATTGGGAACTTTACTACTATCTTTTGCAGGTGTGTTCGTTGCATATCCGTTTATTTGGTTAGTAAATCAATTAGGCGCACTTATTGCTATTGCAACTAATGCAACCCCTTTCGTTATGGGTGTTATAATTTCAGTTATTATGGGTATAGTTTTAACAATGCCAACTTCTTCCGCTGCTATTTGGATTGCAGTTGCATCTCCCGTTATAAACGACTATGCAGGGGGTACGGTTAGTATTGAACTATATAATGCAATGCTATTAGC
The DNA here is from genome assembly GCA_045655065.1 of Christensenellaceae bacterium. GTDB lineage: Bacteria > Bacillota > Clostridia > Christensenellales > Borkfalkiaceae > UBA1259. The sequence continues at coordinate 1,068 of JAZOOP010000099.1, read as the reverse complement.
AGGCGGTGCTGCAACGGTTGGTTGCGCTTGCCATATGGTAGGTTTTGCAGTTGCAAGTTACCGTGAAAACGGCTTTGGTGGTTTAATTGCGCAAGGGGTTGGAACAAGTATGTTGCAAATTCCTAACATAATGAAAAAGCCAATAATTATGCTACCTATGATTATTTCAAGTGCTATTTTAGGCCCTATTTCTACTTGCGTGTTTGCCCTAAAATGTGGCTATTCTGGTGGTGGTATGGGTACAAGTGGCTTTGTTGGAATTATAGATTTATTCAAATATACACCGTTAGATTTCCTTGGCGTATTAGGAATAATTCTTCTTATGGTAGTTTTACCAGCCGTGTTAAACCTTGTAATCAGCGAATTTATGCGTAAAAAAGGTTGGATTAAGTTTGGCGATATGAAATTACCAGAGTAATAGGGAAAACATGAAAGATATTAAAAATTTTTATAAAGATATTAAAGTAATTCTTTTTGATTTAGATGGCACTATTTATTTAGGAGATAAACTTATTGGCGATATGAAAAACACCCTTTCACATTTAAGAGAAAAGGGTGTAAAGGTAGTGTTCGTTAGTAATAATTCTTCTAGAACGCCAGACGAATACGAAGAGAAATATAAAAATATTGGCATTTACGATGGAAGAGATTTTTCTTATTCTTCGTTAGATTGCGCTCTTAACTATTTGCAAAAAAACGAAAAAGGTAAAAAGGTTTACGCTTTTGCTAATGAAAAGGTAAAAAAATATTTACAAAATAACGGCGTTAATTTAACTGAAGATGCAGAAATTTTATTATTAACATTTAGTTTAGAAGCAAATTATAGCCAAATTCAAAAGGTAGATGAACTTCTTAAAAAAGGTGTAAAATATATTGCCACTCATCCAGATAAGGTTTGCCCAACTTTAGAAGGCTCTATTCCAGACCTTGGCGCTTTTATAGAACTATTTAAGGCAAGTAGTGGCAGAGCGCCAGACGTTATTATTGGCAAGCCTAACACCTTTATGATAGATGAATTAATAGAAAAATTTAAGGTGCAAAAACACCAAGTCCTAATGGTGGGCGATA
>JAZOOP010000098.1:0-2372 GCA_045655065.1 Christensenellaceae bacterium | reverse complement strand
TTTTTATTTGTTCGTTAAATGCATATAAAGACCTTTCCGTTAAGATTTCTAATATATAAGAAATATCTTCTTCGGTAGCAACAATAATGTTCTCTTTTTTGATACTAAGCCCACTAATTTCAGAAAGATAATATATATTGTTTAAATAATATATAATTACCGGTTGATTTTGCCTAATTCTTATTTGATAAACGTTTTCTATATTAACTTTAGTTAATGCGTTTAAATATTCAGTTGGTAAAAAGTTTAAATCCATCATTATAAAATATTAGTACAAGCCTAAAAATATAACAAAACAAAAAAATAAAACGCCGGAAAAACCAGCGTTTATATAATAAAACATATTAATTTTTATAATAACTTATTTTACGACCTTTTTTCGTCTATGTAAGTTGCTTCCAAATCAGAAACGTGCAATAAAATTGCTAGCGGAAATTTAGAGTATGCATCACTTATACTTTGGTCGCCACCTTTAGTTCTATAATCAAAACCACCCATGTGCCAATTAATTGCCATAGCCTCTTCTCTAGTTAACTTAATAAAACCATTAATAATGTAAACAGATTTTTCGCCGTGGCCATAAGGCATTAATTCTTCTTTTGTATAATATGGTTTTTTAACCCATTCGCCATTTTCTTTTACATTTCTATAATCTATTTTATAAAAATCTATTTTACAAAGGTCGTGTAAAAGTGCAGTTATTGCAATTGATTCATTAGAAATTACGCTATTAAAATTTTCGCCATACTCTAATTTAACGTTGTTTAGCAACCTATAGTAAGTTCTTACAGAGTGGTCGCATAACCCACCTTCAAATGCAGAGTGAAACCTAGAACTTGCAGGAGCAGTAAAAAAGTCGGAAGAAAGTAAATATTTTTTTAATTCTTCAGCCCCTGCTCTTGTAACAAATTTATCATAAATTTCTAAAAAAAGTTCTTTACCAAAAATTTCCATATATCACCTTATAGTTTATTAAAAATTTCAGTTAAGTCTACCGTAGAGTCTTCAATTTTACCTTTATCGCTTAAACTAGCAATTTCAGTATTAAAAGGAATTCTTAAAATATTTTCTATATTATATTCTTTTGCTATTTCTTCTAGTTTGCTTTCGCCAAAGATTTTAACAATTTTATTACAATCTGGGCACTTAAAATAAGCCATATTTTCCACTATGCCGTTAACTTTAACGTTCATTAATTTTGCCATTTTAACTGCTTTACCAACTATCATAGAAACGAGTTGTTGTGGTGACGTTACAACTATAATGCCATCTACCGGTAAAGATTGAAATACTGTTAGTGGTACGTCGCCCGTTCCTGGAGGCATATCTACAAACATATAATCTACGTCGCCCCAAATAACGTCTTGCCAAAATTGTTTAACAACTCCAGCAATAACAGGTCCACGCCAAATAACAGGGTCTGAATCGTTTTCTAATAATAAGTTAACACTCATAACTTTTATGCCGTTTAATGATTGGGCTGGATATATATTTTTACCGTCTTCCGTATATGCTTTTTCGGTTATACCAAACATTTTTGGAATAGATGGACCTGTAATATCGGCATCTAAAATAGCCGTTTTATAGCCTAGTTTATTTGCTGTAACTGCTAATAAAGAGGTAATTAAAGATTTACCAACACCACCTTTACCACTTACAATACCAATAACCTTTTTAACTTTGCTAAATTCGTTTGCTTTTTCTTTTAAATCTTTTTTTTCTGCACAATCTTTTGAACACGTTGAACAGTTGTGTGAACATTCACCCATAATAAACTCCTAATTTAATAAATTTATATCTATTTCTTTTATATCTAATTTAAGGTTAGAATTATATAAAACACATAAAGCATAATTTTCGGTACCCTGTTTAAGAACATAATGCTTTTCGTTTAATTTTTCTATAGAAATATTATTGCCAATTTTATATAAACTTTCTTTTTTTGTCCATTCTAAATAAAAATCTTCTAACGTATTTACTTTAGAATTAATAATTTTATTTTTATAGTTAAATACTGCTTTTCTATCACGCATAATTTCACAATCTATCCCTAATAAATCACTAGTAGAAACAGCAATTGCAATAAGTTTTTTAGAGTGCGAAAAAGAAATAGTAATTTTACCGCTTATATCTACCCATTTGCCATTTATTTGCATAAATGATGTATTTGTATAGCCACATTCTTTAAGGGCAAATAAAAGCAATTTCCAAGCATAAATGCTCTGCAGTTTTCTATTATCATCTTTAATAGAATTAATATATTCTTTTCGTTCTAAAGAAAAATTAGAAAAGTCCACTTCCCTTTCAAAATCATTTAAAAAGCAATAAAATACTTTAACCATATAATAATTATAACATAAATTTAATAAAAA
>JAZOOP010000097.1:0-11125 GCA_045655065.1 Christensenellaceae bacterium | reverse complement strand
ATTAAAAAACTTTCCGGCTCTATTAGGGAATATAAAAAGCCATCTATTCTTGCACCAATGTTTATTATGGTAGAAGTTATTTTAGAATGTTTAATTCCTTACATAATGAGCCTATTATTAGAAGCAATGAGGTATTTATCTAAAACCTCGGATACCCCGCCGTCTCTTATAGTCAATAAAGTGTGTTATATACTTTCTGCCGACGGAAAACCATCTTTGATTAGCGCAATTTTATTTTTTGGGCTAGTTCTTGTAATTTTTGCATTTCTTTCGCTAATTTGCGGTGTTTTAGCAGGTAAATTTTGCGCAATAGCATCTAGTGGATTTGCTAAAAATTTAAGAAAAGATATGTACGAAAAAATTCAAGGATTTTCTTTTTCAAATATAGATAAATTTTCATCTTCAAGCCTTGTAACTAGAATGACAACCGACGTTACTAACGTAGAAATGAGTTATATGATGTTAATAAGAACGGCTGTTCGTTCACCATTTATGCTAATATTTTCGTTAGTTATGTCTTTTATATTAAATGCAAAAATGGCTTTAATTTTCTTATGCACAATTCCACTTTTGGCAATAGGTTTAACGTTAATAATGGTAAAGGCTATTCCTTTCTTTAATAAAATTTTCAAAAAATACGACAAGTTAAATGAAAGCGTAGAAGAAAATATTAGAAATATGCGTGTAGTAAAATCTTACGTGCGTGAAGATTATGAAAAAGAAAAATTTAACGTTTCTTCTTCTAACGTTAAAAACGATTTTACTAAAGCAGAAAAAATTATAGCATTTAATACCCCACTCTTTAATTTTTGCACCTATGGTGGGCTTGTTGCAATTTACGTTATAGGTTCTATTTTAATAATTAATTCTAAAGAAAGTTTATTAAAATGGACGGAACTACAGAGTTTTATGACCTATTCTTTCCAAATGCTTATGAGTTTAATGATGCTTTCTATGATTATGGTTATGTTAATTATGTCGGTAGCATCTTCTAAGCGTATAGTTGAAGTATTAAACGAAAAAAGCCAAATAGTTTCTAAAGAAAACGCTATTACTGAAGTTAAAAACGGAAGTATTGAGTTTGAAAAAGTAAACTTTAAATATTACCAAAATGCCGAAAGATACACTTTAGAAAATATTAATCTAAAAATAGAAAGTGGCGAAACAATAGGCATATTAGGTAGTACAGGCACAGGTAAAAGCACGCTTGTACAACTTATACCTAGGTTATACGACGTAATGGAAGGTAGTGTTAAAGTTGCAGGAATAAACGTTAAAGACTATGATTTAGATGCTTTAAGAAATTCAGTTGCAATGGTATTACAAAAGAACGTTTTGTTTTCTGGCACATTAAGAGAAAATATGCTTTGGGGAAATAAAAACGCAACAGACGATGAAATTATAAACGCACTTAACCTTGCACAAATAGGCAATTTCGCTTTAGACAAAGAAATTGAACAACTAGGCGCAAACGTTTCGGGTGGGCAAAAGCAAAGGCTTTGCATTGCAAGAGCGTTACTTAAAAACCCAAAAATTATTATCTTTGATGATAGCACTAGTGCCGTAGATACTAAAACAGATGCTTTAATAAGAAAAGCATTAAAAGAATATATACCAACTACTACAAAAATTATAATTGCTCAAAGGGTTTCTTCAGTACAAGATGCCGATAGAATTATTATATTAGATTGTGGCAAGGTTGTTGCCGTAGGAACTCATAAAGAACTACTAGAAAACAATGAAATTTATAAAGAATTATACTATTCTCAAAATAAGCCTTCTGGTAAGAAAAATGCTAGTAAAAAGGTAGGTGATTTTAATGGCTAGAGGTATAAACATGGGCAAAGGCCCAAAAGGTATGCGCAAACCAATGCAAAAAGCAAAAAAAGGTACACTGCCAAGGCTTTTAAAAATGTTATTCGTTAATAATAAAGGTAGTATTTTTTCAATAGCCATTTGCTTGCTTATTGCTGCAATTACAGGCGTTTCAAGTTCTATTTTTTTAGAACATCTTTTAAGACTAATAAATTCAGGTGTAGCTAATGGTTTAAATTCAGTTTTGGGTAGTTTAATTACCCTTTTCGTAATTATGGCAACGGTTTACTTAACTAGCATTGTTTGCAACTTCTTACAGGCAAGGTTTTTGGCTACTCTAACACAAAACTTTCTACACCAAATAAGAACTACAGTATTTAATAAAATGCAAACTTTGCCAATAAAGTTTTTTGACACAAACCTAACGGGTAATATAATGAGTTCTTACACAAACGATACCGATGCATTACGCCAACTTGTTTCTCAATCTATACCACATTTGTTTTCGGCATCAATAAGCATAGTAACACTACTAGTTATTATGTTTTCAAAAAGTATTTGGCTTTCTTTAATTATATTTTTGGGCGTATTCTCTATGAGCATGGTTACAAAATCCATTGGTGGAAATAGTGCTAAATACTTTATTAAACAACAAAAATCTATAGCAGATGAAGAAGGTTTTATTCAAGAAATGATACAAGGGCAAAAGGTTGTTAAAGTTTTTTGCCACGAAGAACAATCTAAAATAGATTTTAACAAAAAGAACAACCAACTTTGCCACGATGCAACAAGCGCCCATACTTTTGCAAATATTTTAATGCCAATTATGGGCAATATTGGCAATATTTTATACGTTTTACTTGCCTTTGTAGGTGGTGTTTTAGTTGCATTTAACGTACCTAACCTTTCGTTTAGTGGTTTAGAATACGACGCAACTGAATTTTTAATAATAATTATATCTTTCTTACCAATCAGTAAGCAATTTACAGGTAACGTTTCACAATGCTCGCAACAAATAAATTCAATAGTTATGGGTTTAGCAGGTGCATCTAGGTTATTTGAACTTATGGACCAAGAACCAGAAGTTGACGAAGGCTACGTTACTTTAGTTAGATGTAATATAGATGAAAATGGAGTAATTACCGAAACCGAAGAACGCACGGGCCATTGGGCATGGAAACACCCACACAAAGCAGATGGCTCGGTTACCTATACCGAACTAAAAGGCAATATAGAAATGTTTAACGTAGATTTTGGCTACGTTCCTGAAAGAATAGTATTAAAAGACGTTACTCTTTATGCTAACGCAGGGCAAAAAATTGCTTTCGTTGGCGCAACGGGTGCAGGTAAAACTACAATAACAAACCTTATAAATAGATTTTACGATATTGCCGACGGCAAAATTAGATACGACGGAATAAATATAAACAAAATTAAAAAAGCAGATTTAAGGCGTTCCTTAGGCATTGTTTTACAAGATACTAACCTATTTACCGGAACGGTTATGGAAAACATTAGGTATGGTAGACTAACTGCTACCGACGAAGAATGTATAGAGGCTGCTAAACTTGCCTACGCTCACGACTTTATTACAAGGTTACCAAACGGATACAATACCCTATTAACTGCCGATGGCGCTAACCTTTCTCAAGGGCAAAGGCAACTACTTTCTATTGCAAGAGCGGCTGTTAAAGACGCTCCTGTTATGATTTTAGATGAAGCAACTTCTTCTATTGACACAAGAACCGAAGCGTTAGTTCAAAAAGGTACGGATAGGCTTATGGAAGGTAGAACGGTTTTCGTTATTGCGCATAGGCTTTCTACTATACAAAATTCAAACGTTATAATGGTTTTAGAAAATGGTGAAATTATAGAAAGAGGCTCACACGAAGAACTATTAACTAAAAAAGGGAAATATTACCAATTATACACGGGGGCATTTGAACTTGAATAATAGTTGTTCTTTATGCCCAAACAACTGCAAAATAAATAGAGCAAAATCTATAGGTTTATGTGGCGTAAACGATAAAATAAAAATAGCAAAATATTACCTACACCCTTTTGAAGAACCTTGTATAAGCCACAAAAACGGCTCGGGAACAATATTTTTTTGTGGGTGCTCTTTACAATGTGTCTTTTGCCAAAATTACGAACTTTCTAGAAACTTAAGAGGCAAGGAAATTAGTGTTAACGAATTAGTTAATATTATAAAGGAACTAGAAGATAAAGGCGCAGATAATATTAACCTAGTAACCCCTACTCAGTTTGTAGATAAAATTATAGAAGCACTGTCTATTTATAAACCAAATATACCCGTAGTTTATAACACTCACGGATATGAGCAATTAAGCGTTTTACAACAACTAGATAAGTTTATAGATATCTATTTACCAGACATAAAATACTTTGAAAACGCTGTTTCTAAAAGGTATTGTGGCAAAGAAAACTATTTTGAATATGCTAGTAAAGCAATAGAGTTTATGGCAAATAAACCTATAGTATTTAGCGAAGATGGAAAAATGCTTTCAGGAACTATAGTTAGGCACTTAGTCTTGCCACTAAACGTTAACGACAGCAAAAAAATATTAGATTGGTTTGCTACAATAAAAGATAAAGCGTATATTAACCTAATGAGCCAATATACACCTTTTGGAAACATAGAAAAGTTTGCAGAATTAAACAGAAAAATAACTAAACGAGAATACGAAAGTATTATAAATTATGCCCTTTCTTTAGGCATAGAAAAAATGTTCTACCAAGAATATAAAAGTGCAGATGAAAAATATATTCCTAAATGGGATTTTTAAAAAAATAAAAGGAAAGAAATTTTAATCTTTCCTTTTTTTATTATAAAATTTAGTCTAAAAATAGGTTTGTAGATAAATATCTTTCGCCTGTATCAGGTAAAATAACAACAATATTCTTTCCTTTGTTTTCTTTGCGTTTTGCTAGTTCTACCCCAGCAAATAAGTTAGCCCCTGAAGAGAAACCTGCTAAAACCCCTTCTTTTGTTGCTAATAACCTTGAATACAAAATAGCATCTTCATCTTTTACTAGAATTATTTCATCTAACAAGGTTGCATCTAAATTATTAGGAATAAAATTTGCTCCAATACCTTGTATTTTATGGCTACCACTTTCACCCTTTGTTATTAAAGGCGAAGAATAAGGCTCTACACCAACAATTTTTATATTTTTATTTTGTTCCTTTAGGTATTTACCTATACCACTTATAGTTCCACCTGTACCAATGCCTGCTACAACAAAATCTATAAGTCCATTTGTATCTTCAAAAATTTCTTTTGCTGTAGTATTATAATGAGCTTTTGGGTTAGAAGGGTTTTCAAATTGGCTAGCAATAAAGGAATTTTCGGTTAAATTATATATTTCTTTTGCCTTATCTACTGCGCCTTGCATACCAAATTTACCATCGGTTAAAATAACTTCTGCGCCAAAACTCTTTATAAGCTTAATTCTTTCAACACTCATTGAATTTGGCATAACAATAATAACTTTATAACCTTTAGATGCGCCAATACTTGCTAAACCTATACCCGTGTTACCACTTGTTGCTTCTATAATAGTGCCACCTTTTTTAATAAGACCGCTTTTTTCAGCGTCATTAATAATTTGCATGGCGACCCTATCTTTAATAGAGCCTGCGGGATTAAAACTTTCTAATTTAACAAATAAATTAGCAGATAAATTAAATTCTTTAATAATATTATTTACTTTTAATAATGGCGTTTTGCCAACTAATTCTTCTATTTTATTATAAAATTTCATAATTTTATTTAATTAATTCTTTAATTTTATTTAGCGCTCTTGCCCTATGACTTATAGAGTTTTTTTCTTCATCTGTTGCAATTCCAAGACTTTTATTAAGGTCTAAACTATAAAAAATTGGGTCATACCCAAAGCCGTTATTACCTTCTGCCTTAAATAGAATTTTGCCATAAGTTTCGCCGTTTGCAGTAATTATTTCGCCATTTGGTTTATAGTAAACCATACAACAAACGAATTTTGCATTTCTATTTTCTTTATTTTCTAAATTTTTTAATAGTAAGTTATTGTTATGCTCGTCAATGCCATCTCCAGCGTACCTTGCACTATAAATACCTGGTTCTCCGTTTAACGCTTCAACGCAAATTCCACTATCATCTGCTAATGCAGGCAAATTCAAAGCAACAGAAACTGCTTTTGCCTTTATTAAGGCATTTTCATAAAAAGTTTTTCCGTTTTCTTCTATTTCTTCAGTAAAACCTAAATCTTTAGCAGAAACTACTTTATAACCCTTTAACATTTCGGTTATTTCTTTAATTTTACCCTTATTTGAAGATGCAACAACTATTGTTTTTTCCATTTATATTAACCCTTTTTTCAATAATATGTTAGATAAATCTATATAATTTTTGCTACTTAACGCCTCGCCACGAACGGTTATATCCACCCCTATTTCAGTTAAAATTTCTTCAGCCTCAACCCTAGAAATTTTATAGGTTTTAATAAGGTTATTTGCAAGCATTTTTCTTCTATTAGAAAAACCTGTTCTAACAACGTTTCTAACAGCATTTCTATTGTAATTTTCGTGCTTTTTATCATTTATTATTATTTTTACAACGGCTGAATCTACGTTAGGGGGTGGCAAGAAAAAAGTTCTATCTACGTACTCAACAATTTCGGCATCTCCCCTTAAAGATATACCAACTGTTATAGCACCATAGTCGCTTGTTCCTTCTTTTGCAGTTAACCTTTCGGCAACTTCTTTTTGAACCATTACAACCATACCTTTAATTTTACTAGCATTTTCAATAAAGTTCATAATTATAGGAGTTGTAATATAATATGGCAAGTTTGCAACCAAAAAGTATTCTTCGCCAATCTCTTTTTCTAAGTTTGCTAGGTTTTCTTTCATTACGTCTTTAAAAACTATTTTTGTATTAGAACAGTCTTTAAGAGTTTCTTCTAAAATAGGTTTTAATTTTGTATCTATTTCATAACCAATAACTTTTTTACAGTTTTTTGCCAACTCTTTGGTAAGAGTTCCTGCGCCACAGCCAATTTCTAAAACCACGTCTGTTTTAGTAACTCCTGCTTTCTTAACTATATTAGATAATAGTTCGGTATCTAGTATGAAATTTTGACCAAATGCTTTCTTAAAAGAAAAGCCGTTTTTATATAAAATATTTTTTACGTTATTTTCCATTATTTACCTATTTCTTTTTTGCATAATTGGTTTTACTTTGCTAAAACTATTATTGTAAGGAGTTAATTCTTACAAACTAATCATTTACCAATGATAAAATTTCAAAACAAAACCAAAGAAATTTGGTTTTGTTTTGCTATACTAATTTATTAAATAAATCTTTTGCGTTTTTTAATACTGAACTTGCAACAAACTCTACTTCTAAACCTTTTAGTTCGGCTATTTTACCAACAATGTAAGGAATATTTTTTGGTTCGTTGGTAGTTCCTCTAAACGGGTGTGGTGCTAAAAATGGGCTATCTGTTTCAGTTAAAATTCTGTCTAACGTAATTTCCTTGCAAACAGCCTGTAAATTAGATGCGTTTTTAAATGTTAGTGTTCCAGCAAAAGAAATATATAAACCTAATTTTAATAACTCTTTTGCAGTTTCTACACTACCCGAAAAACAATGCATTACCCCGCCGTAAATTAGTTTATTTTTGTTGTCTTTTAGGGTTTTTAGCATATCTTCCGTGCAGTCTCTACAATGAATAGAAACGGGTAGTTTTAATTCTTTTGCAAGGTCTAATTGCCCAATAAAACATTGTTTTTGAATTGCTTTATTTGGGTAATCTTCCCAATGATAATCTAGCCCAATTTCTCCAATAGCAACGCATTTAGGGTGCGTTGCTAGTTTTTTTATTGTTTCAATTACATCTAAATTAAACTTATCTGCATCACACGGGTGAAAGCCACAAGCGAAGTAAATTTCATTAAATTTTTCAGCAAATTCTTTGCCACGAATAGAAGAATTTAAATTGCAACCCATATTAATTGCATAACTAATTTTTTCGTTTTTTAGGTTGTTTATAACTTCTTCTATATTCGTATACCTTTCGTCGTCTAAATGGCAATGAGTATCTATAAACATTAGCGAATTAAACTTCCATCTGGCATATCTTTTTCAGGCGATAAAAAGGCAATTTTGCCGTTTTCATCTTCTGCACATAAAATCATACCTTCACTAACAATGCCACACAATTTAGCAGGTTTTAGGTTTGTAACCATAGTTAGTTTTTTGCCAATTAAATCTTCTGGAGTATATTCTAGGGCAATGCCACTTACAACCGTTCTTGTTTCTTCGCCTAGTTTAACAGTTAATTTAAGTAATTTTTTACTCTTTTCAACTTTTTCACAAGCAATAACTAAGCCTATTTTTAGTTGAACCTTTGCAAAATCTTCTATAGAAATTTGTTCAACTTCTTGCTTTTCTTCTTTTACTTCTTTAACTGCATATTTTTCTTCCATAAGTTTTTCTATCCTTAACGTTTCTTTTTCTTCATCTATTCTAGCAAATAAAATTTCTGGTGTGGTTGTTACTTTAATATTTTCTAGCAAGCCGAATTTATTAAGTTCGGTAAACTCTCTAACATTTGCACCTAGCATTTCAGCCGTTTTATTGCAAGTTTCCGGCATAATTGGCGCAAGCATACTAATACCAATTAAAATGGTTTCTACAAGGTTATATAAAACCTTATTTAACCTGCCTTGTTTAGCAACGTCTTTAGCCAACACCCAAGGCATAGTTTCATCTATATATTTATTTGCTCTACGGAATAGTGTAAATATTTCTTCAATTGCGTCGGCAACCTTAAATTCTTTCATATTATTTGAATATTTATTAAAGGTTGAGGTTGCTAAATTAATTAGTTCGTTATCTAATTCTTCACTATCTCCTAAATTGTTAATAGTTCCACCGAAATACTTATTTATCATAGCAATGGTTCTACTAACAAGGTTACCAAACACGTTCGCTAAATCTGAATTAATTTTTTCTATCATTAGTTTCCAAGAAACTAAACCATCGTTATCAAATGGCATTGCAGTTAAAACAAAATACCTAACGGCATCTTTACCAAAGAAATCTACTGAGTCGTCGGCATAAATTACGTTACCTTTAGATTTACTCATTTTGCCACCATCTTGTAATAGCCAGCCATGTCCGTAAACCTTTTTAGGTAATTCTACGCCTAAAGCCATTAAGAAAATTGGCCAATAAATAGTATGGAACCTAATAATATCTTTACCAATAACGTGGTAAGCAGGCCAATATTTATTATATTTTTCGCCGTTATTACCATCTACGTCATATCCTAAACCCGTAATGTAGTTGGTTAATGCATCTAACCAAACGTAAACAACGTGCCTATTGTCAAAATCAACAGGAATACCCCACTTGAACGAACTTCTAGAAACACAAAGGTCTTGTAAACCTGGTTTTAAGAAATTATTAACCATTTCGTTCTTTCTAGAAATTGGTTGAATAAAATCTGGATGTTCTTCGTAATATTTCATTAATTTTTCGGCATACTTGCTCATTTTAAAGAAGTATGCTTCTTCTTTTGCTTTTGTAACTTCTCTACCACAATCTGGGCACTTGCCATCTACTAACTGACTTTCTGTCCAAAAACTTTCACAAGGAGTGCAATACCAACCTTCATAAGAGCCTTTATATATATCGGCTTGCTCGTAAAGTTTTTTAAATATTTTTTGAACTTGCGCTTTATGGTAAGGGTCGGTTGTTCTAATAAAATTGTCGTAAGAAACGCCAACTAAATCCCAAATTCTTTTTATTTCGCCTGCAACTTCATCTACGAATTGTTGTGGGTTTTTATTAACGCCTTTAGCCTTTTCCTCTATTTTTTGACCATGCTCATCTGTGCCTGTTTGAAAAAACACGTCGTAATTACTAGCCTTAAAAAACCTTGCTAAACTATCGGTTAAAATGGCTTCGTATGTGTTGCCAATATGTGGTTTACTAGATGCATATGCAATTGCCGTTGTTAAATAAATTTTTTCTTTCATTATTACTCTCTCTTACAAGATATTATATTTATATTATTTTAACATATTTATTAAGTATATTCAACAAATTTTTGGCATAAAGTTTATATATGAATATTATTTTTATAATTTTAATAACCTGTTCTACCATATTTTTAACTTTTACTAACCCAGAGGGCATTTTATCTTCAATGCTAAACGGGGGCGAAAAGGCTTTAAACCTTACCTTAAAAATGGTTGTAATATACGCCGTGTGGATGGGAATGACAGAATTATTAGAACAAACAGGCTTAGCAAATAAAATTTCTAAACTACTAAAACCTATAAATAAATTTTTATTTGGCACTTTACCCGAAAGTGCTGAAGGGTTTATTTCAACTAATATTTCTGCAAATATTTTAGGTATGAGTGGTGCAACAACACCAATGGGCATAAAAGCCGTTAAAGAATTAGAAAAATACCCAAATACTAACTACGCTATTACTATGTTTTTTGTTATAAATGCAACTAGCATACAAGTAATTCCTTCATCTGTTTTAGCGCTAAGAAATACATTTTTATCGCAAAGCCCTTCAGATATAATTTTACCAACTATTTTAGCAACAAGCATTTCTACAATTGTGGGTGTATTACTAGTTAAAATTTTTGTTAAAAGGTGAAAAATGTTTGCATACTTTATTCCTATTTTCTTTATAATTATTTTTATTTTTTGTTTTATTAAAAAGGTCAAGCCGTACGAAGCATTTACTTTAGGCGCAAAACAAGCAATACCTTTTGCAACAAGCGTTTTCCCTTACTTAGTTAGCATATTTGTGTTAACTGAACTTTTTGAAGTTAGTGGGCTTTCTAACATGTTTACGACCATTTTATCGCCTTTCTTTACCATTTTAGGTATTCCTACAGAACTAACAAAACTTGTTTTGATTAAGCCGTTTTCGGGTAGTGGCGCACTTGCACTTCTTTCAGAAATTTTTACCAAATATGGTGTAGATAGTTACATATCTAGGTGTGCTTGCGTTATTTACGGCAGTAGTGAAACGGTTTTTTACGTTGCGGCCGTTTACTTTGCAGGTGCAAAAACAAAGAAGTTAACAGCGCCAATTTTAATATCACTTTTCGCATCATTTTGCTCTTGCGTTTTCGCTTGCTTTATATGTTTAGTAATATAAAAAAATCGTTAGTAAAAAACTAACGATTTTTCTTTGTTCTTAGGTTAAATTATACCCTTTTAGACTTGTCTTCTTCAACGAGTTTAGCGATTAAATCATCAATGTTCATTGC
>JAZOOP010000096.1:0-34691 GCA_045655065.1 Christensenellaceae bacterium | reverse complement strand
TATATGCAGGATTAACTTATTCAAAGGATTCGCTTAATGAAAATATATATTCGGCTACGAATAGAGGATATAAGGTATAAAAAACTCGCTTGTAGAATGATTTCATTCTATAAGCGAGCTTTTTTAATACTCTCTTCCGGCAATTTCACAAAGAATGGCAAGATTGGTTTCTTTTGCTTTGTCTAATAAAAATTTGTATCTTTTTTGTACTGAATTGACTTGATAAATACATGAATCAATTAAATCCGGATCAGTAACATTTTCAAAATTAGAATAGGCGGCGGCGAGAGCGTTTCTGGTCTGGAGTAGTTCAGAAACTAAGTACTTTTCTTCGTAGGTAACAAATGTTTTCTTTTTTCTCATAAAAACCCCTTTCTTAGATACTAAAAGTATTATCACATACAGTTATTTTATTCAAAAAAATCCAAAATTATCAAAAAAAGTTGTCAGAAAAAAGACTTAAAAAAATTAAGCCCTTACTAATTAAGGGCTTTTTTTGTTTTTTATTAATTTTTTGCTAAATATTCTATTGCCATTTTATAGCCATCTAAACCAAAGCCTATAAATTGTTTTTCTGCAAATAAAGCTACGAAAGAATTTTTTCTAAATTCTTCTCTTTCGTTAATATTAGTAATGTGTACTTCTACCGTTTTAATATTAACGCTTTTTAACGCATCTAAAATAGCAATGCTAGTGTGCGTATATGCACCTGCGTTAATCACAATGCCATCGTATTTATTATATGCCTTTTGAATAAAAGTAATTAGTTCGCCTTCGCAATTGGTTTGTTTAATAGTAACTTTTACACCTTGTTCTTTAGCCGTTTTTTTGCATAATTCAACTAGGCTTTTGTAGTTATTTTTGCCATATAAATTAGGCTCTCTTATGCCAAGCATATTTATGTTTGGGCCGTTTAATACTAAAATTTTCATATTCACCTACTTGTAAATTTCAACCCTTTAAAATTTCATCTAAAAGTGCTAGTGCTACTGCACATTCTACAACGGGCACAGCCCTTATTCCTACACAACTATCGTGCCTGCCACCTATTACTATTTTGGTGTTTTCTTTGTTAATTAAATCTATTGTGCTTTGTTCAACTAATATAGATGGCGTTGGTCTAAACGCTACCCTTAAAGTTATTGGCATGCCGTTAGAAATACCACCATTTATGCCACCTGCATTATTGGTTTTGGTTTTTACTATGCCGTTTTCGTAATATAAACTATCGTTTGCTTGGCTACCTAGCATACTTGCTAAACTAAAGCCACTACCAAATTCTACCCCTTTTACTGCTGGTATAGAATATAATAAATTTGAAAGTTTACTTTCTAAACCATCAAAAATGCCGTCGCCAAAACCTACAGGCATATTGAATACAATACACTCTAAAATAGCACCAACACTATCGCCTTTAACTTTAGCGTTTTTAATTTCTTCATCCATTTCTTCTTGGTTAGATAAAGCGTATAAATCGCCTTTATTTTCCAAGTCTTTTTCAGTTATTGCGTTGGTTAAATAAGATGCCCCTTTAACCTTACCTACTTGCGAAACGTAAGCATAAATTTTAATATTTTTTTCTTCTAAATATTGTTTAGCAATACCACCTGCAATACATAAAGGTGCTGTCATTCTACCCGAAAACTTGCCACCACCACTAAAGTTCAAATTACCCGTTTTGGTAAAAGAAGTATAGTCTGCATGAGAAGGCCTTGGTTTGCCATACAGGTTATTATAGTCGCCACTTTTGGCATTTTTATTTTCTATTTCGGCAGTAAAATAATAATCTACTATTTCGCCGTTATTAACACCTAAAGTAAAATTAACTTCATCTGGCTCTTTTCTACTAGTTGAATATGCGTTGGCACTAGGTTTTCTTCTTTGCATTATTTTATTTAGGTATTCTAAATCTATTTTAATTTTTGGAAAGCCAGTACAATTAACGCCTATTTTTTTAGAATGAGATTCACCAAATATTTCTACGCTAATTTTATCGCCACGAAAAATAGACATTTTTTGCCCCCTTTAAATATTTCTTTTTCCTTTTTTATTTTATAACTTTAATACAAAATAGTCAATGATTTTTATTTTTTTCTACAATAATTTTAAAAAACAAAAAGGCTTAAAATTAATTTTAAGCCTTTTCTTTTTTATTATTCAATTATTTTTGAGCATCTATAGCCTTAACTATATCGCCAACGGTTTTAATGTTTACTGCTTCTTCTTCTGGAACGGTAATACCGAATTCTTCTTCTAAAGTCATTAACATTTCAACCATGTCTAAAGAATCTGCACCCAAATCTTTAACTACTTCTTTATCTTCAAGTATTTCTTCAACAGGTTTGTTAAGTTGTTCAGCAAGAAGTTCTTTTACTTTATCGATAGTTGCCATAATATTTCCTCCATAAATATTTACGTTATATATTATATAATTATTACAATGAAAAATCAAGCATATTACATAAATTTCGCTAATTTTGTAAATTTTTGGCAAAAATTTAAAATGTTTTTGCTAAATTTTATAGTTTTCTTTGCCTTTTTTATATAAATCACATATTAATTTATGCGTTTTTAAGCATTCTTTTCCGCTAATTTCTAGTGGTTTTTCGCCTGTTAAAGCCTTATAAAATTCTGAAATTTGTTTTGCGTGTTGGAATCCCCAATAGTCTTTTCCGCCAGCAACTTCTTTTAAGTCGGTTGCTTGGTGGGCTTCTTCTTTAGTTCCGTCGTTATATTCTATATAAGCATCGTCGTAACCAAATGTAACTTTACCATTTTCGCAATACATTTTAATTTCAATAGGCTCGTCGCAACCATAATTGTTCATACAATAAAAGCCGTATGTAGTGCCGTTTTCGTAAACGATATAGCCTTCTGCACTATCTTCTACGTTAACTTTGCTATGCCCGTGGTTTGCTATTGAACAGGCAAGGCTTTTTACAGGGCTATTAACTATCCAATTAACAAGGTCTATAGAGTGTATGGCTTGGTCTATTATAACACCGCCACCCTCTTTATCCCAAGTGCCTTTCCAATCGCTACCGCTATAGTATTCGTCTGAACGAGACCAAGTTAATACTGAACGGCAAGAAATAATTTTACCTAATTTGCCACTTAAAACAGCCTCTTTAACTAATTTTGGTGCATTATTATACCTACATTGGAAAATTACGCCGTAAGTAACGTTGTTTTCTTCTGCTACTTTTACTGCGTGTTCTGCACTTTCATAGTCAATAGACATTGGTTTTTCGCTTAATACGTTTACGCCCTTAGAAAAAGCATATTCAGCCACAACCGTATGTAAATAGTGTGGCAAGCAAATGTGAACTGCATCTAACTTTTCGTTATCTAGCATTTCCTTATAGTCGTAATAAGCAGTTATATTGTATTCTTTGGCATAAAAATCTGCCCTATCTTTTTTAATATCGCAACAAGCAACCAATTTTACGTTAGGTACAGAGAAAATTCCGTCAAAATGCATGACGGAAATTCTACCACAGCCGATAACGGCTACTTTTTTTATAATTTTATCCATTCCCCTAATTTACCTTTAGCCTCTATAATTTTTTCACGTAGTTTCATTACTTCAAGGGTTTGTTCTTTAGTAAAGTCTATTTCACCCGTTTCAAAGAAGTTAAGTATTTTTGCCATAAGTTTCATAAAGAAAGCAGATGCAACTTTGGTTTCGTAAACTGAACCATCTTTTTTAGTTGCAGTTACTAAGAAACCATCTTTACACCATCTAACTCTTGCAACTCTTTCGTCGTTATATTTTACGTGGCAAATATATTCTTCTGGGTCGTTAACTTCGGCACAAACTTCAGTAGCGCCAACACCTAAAATTTTAACTATCATTTCAACTTGGTGAATAATGTATTCTTCCATGTTGCTACCGTTACCCCTAGTATAAACCTTAGTAACGTTTTCTAAGCCTTGAATTTCTTCGCCGTAACGAAGTGCAGAAGTAGAGAAGAATTTAATATTTTGTTCTTCAGCCAATCTATAAATTTCTACTGCAGTTGCATAGTCTGGAGCAAAGGTTTTATCTATGTAAATTCTTTTGCCACCAGCATATTTAAATACTTCGCTTGCTAAACGCAAGTGGCTTTCTGGATTAGATGGGGCTAAAACTATAATATTATCACTTTTTTCGCAAAGTTCTTTAATAGTTTCGCATTTTTCTACGTTATATTTTTCGCACCATTGGTCTGTATTTTCTGGGTATAATGGAGATTGATATTCTTCTGCATAAGCATAGCAAACTTCATAATCTAAACCCATTTCTTCGCTAATTTGTTTTATCCAACCAGGATATTGGTTAGCATGCCATTCTGCAATATATAAATCTACAAAACCTATTTTTTTCATAATTTAATTTCCTCTTTCTTGTCTGCTGATTGATATAAACCATCTAATAGTTTAGCAGTTTCTAAAACGTTATCTATATAGTTTCTAGATTTTACACCTGTTTCCATAGAGTTAACAAAGTCGGTATCTTCGCATAAGAACATACTTGGAATTTCGTATTCAGGAGCAATTTCTTCTAATGTGTCGCCTTTCCAGTAAACGAATTTTCCACCATATGCAAGCCTTGCACCACCTTTATCGCCAAGGAAATCTATAAACATTTCTGGTTTATTAATGTTTTGTGCCCAAGCGCCGTTGAAAGAGATGTTTGCTTTGTTTGTTCTAATATAACCTGTAATAAAGTCGTCTACGTCGTTTGTACCTGTTTCTACGTTAGAAGTATCTTCAGCCCACATTTCTTTATATTTATAAGATTTCATATCTTTAGCCATTTCGTTATAAGCATCGCAAGTAATGTTCTTTAGGTTAAAGCCACCTAATACGTAATAAATTAAGTCAAAGAAGTGAACGCCCCAGTCAATAAGTACACCACCACCAGATTCTTTCTTAGTTGTGAAAGCACCACCAAGACCTGGTATAGAACGGAAACTTCTAAAAGAGCAGTAAACGTGGTAAACGTTACCAAATTCGCCATTAGCAACCATTTCACGTAGCATTTCTACTGATTTGTGGTAACGGTTAACTACACCAATGTTAAGTAATAAACCTTGTTTTTCTGCTTCTTTAGCCATTTCTACAGATAGTTCGTAGTTAATAGTAATAGGCTTTTCGCAGAATACGTGTTTACCTGCTTTTAAAGCATCCATAGTAATTGTATAGTGAGCGTAGTTAGGTGTTAAAACGTAAACGCCATCAATTTCCTTATCGTTTAAAGCAACCTTATAGTCGGTTATAATATTTTCTATTTTAGGGAATTTTTCCTTTGCCAATTTTGCCTTTTCTTCAATTAAGTCGCAAGCGTATTTAATTCTTACGTTTTCAATTTTAGATAATGCAGGAAGGTGTGCGTTATTTGCAATTCTTCCACAGCCAATAATTGCTACTACTTTCATAATAAATCCTCCCATTTTTTCTTTTTTTTAATTATAGCACATCAAACTATTGCTAACAATATTTTTATTTAATAAAAACATATCATTATTTACGATTTTTTTATAGTTTTAACCCTTTTTTACTTTCAAAAGCATATTTTTTTATTTGACATTGATATTTTGATTTGCTATTATAGTAATATGAGTTATAAGTATAGATTAAATTTTTCTAGCCCAATATTTAGCACGCCTTTAGCCGATTTAGAATTAATTCAACTTGGCAGAATTTACTGCGATAAAACTACTGTTTTTGAAAACCATTACCACAAAAATTGGTATGAATTTACCTTTGTTACCGACGGAAAAGGAACTATTTACACTAACAATACTCCCGTAGAAGTTAAAAAGGGAGATATTTATATTTCTTACGTATACGATATACATAAAATAAAATCTGATAAAATTTCTCCACTTAAATACGATTACTTTGCTTTTAACCCTACAAACCCTGAAATTGCTGAAAAGTTACATAATATTACTATTAACTACCCTTCTGCAAAAGACCGCTTGTTTAACGACGATAAGTTGTTTAATTTAATTTCTTCTGCCGTAAAGGAAATAGATAATATTAACAACCCTTTAACACATTCATTATTAAACAGCATTTTTATGCAAATAGTTATTTATGCTATTAAAGATTTTGAAGATAACAAAGTTAGTTCTTCTCTTCTAACAAAAAACAACGTACTATGCACGCAAATTAAAGATTATATTAGCCTTAACTTATATAAAATAACTTCACTAACAGAACTAAGCAAAATATTTTCTTATTCATATAACTATTTATCTTACGTTTTTAAGAAAACAACCTTTTTAACCTTAATAGATTATTATAATATGATTAGGCTAGAAGAGGCAAAAAACCTTATTAAAAAAGAAAAATTAAACGTTAAAGAAATTGCAGAAAGGCTAAACTATTCTACCCCCTATTCGTTTAGTAAAGCATTTAAAAATAGGTATAAAATTTCGCCTATGCAATATAAAAAACAGCATCAATAAAATAAAAAGTTAGCATTGATTTGCTAACTTTTTTAATTTAATTCTTTCTATTTATTGCACTATTATAAGCATTATATATTTTGTTAGAAATTTCTAACATTTTTTCTTTATCTACTTTTAATACCTTTCTGTCGTAGGTATATAAGCCGTTAGTTTCGTCTTCTACGTCGCTCAACTGGGTTAATACTAAGGCACATAAATTTTCTTTTTCAATACAAGGAACAACCTGGTCTATATAAAGGCTTTCTAAATCTAGCATAAAAGTATCTTTCGTGCATTTTTTGTAGCCGTACGTTTTATATAGGTTAAAACTATGCTCGTTTATTTTATAGGTATAACCACCAAATTCGCTTAAAACGAGTGGTTTTTTGCCATCTTTTTTAATATTTATTTTCTTAAAATAAACGTGTTCACTTTTAACGTCGCTTTCGCAATTGTTAAACCAACCGGAAGCCGTATCGTAAACCCTAGTAGAATCTAATTTCTTGAACACTTTATATATTTCCGTTGCATTGTGTTGCCCCCAACCTTCGTTGAATATAGTGTAATACACTATACAAGGAAAATTGTAAAGGTGTTCAACCGTTTTTTTAGAAACTTGTAAAAATATTTCTTTTTGCTTTTTAGTTGGCAACCCTAACTTAAACTTCTTAAAACCTATTGTAGGAAGCGCCGTATCTGCAACAAAACTATATTTGCCGTTGTTAACGAAATCTTGAAAAACAGCCATACCAATTTTATCGCAATAATAGTAAAAAATTTCAGGCTCTATTTTAATATGTTTTCTAAGCATATTAAACCCTAATTCCTTCATATTTTTTATATCGTCTATAAACCCTTGTTCGTTTGGTGGAAGGTAAATTCCGTCTGGAAAATACCCTTGGTCTAACACCCCGTTAAAGAAGTAATTTTTGCCGTTTAAAGTTAAGCCTTTTTCGTTAAAGCCAATTTCTCTTAAAGCAAAATAACTTTCAATTTTATCTTCACCACTAACAATAGTAAAATTATATAAATTAGGTGTTTCTGGCGTCCATAATTTAGGGTTTTTAATATTTATAGTTATTGAATTTTCAAACTCGTAATCAACGCCGTTTAACGTTAGTTTTTTAGTTCTTTCGCCACCTTCTACTTCTATTGTAACGCTGTTTAACGTAGGGGTTATTTTTAAGCCTTTAATATAGTTTTTTGGCACGTTTTCTAACCAAACCGTTTGCCAAATGCCACTAATTGGCGTATACCACATCCCACCACGTTTATTTGTTTGTTTGCCGTAAGGGTAGTTTTTATTTAAATTATCTATAACTTCAACCCTTATTTCGTTTTCGCCAACTACTAATTGGTTAGTTATATCTATACTAAAAGGCAAATAGCCGTTTTCGTTTTTATAAACAAAATTATTATTAACGTAAACGGAGCAAACACAATCTACTGCGCCAAAATGTAAAATGGTTAAATTACAAAGGTTTTCTATATTTATTTTGCGTTTATAAACTAAAACTTCGCCTTTTTTAGTTATTCTGTTTACCTTAGATAGCGCACTTTCCGGTGCAAAAGGCACTAAAATATTGCCACTATAAATAGTTTTGCCTTTCTTTACAACTTCAAAATCCCAAACGCCGTTTAATATTGTAAAGTTTTTGCGTTTCAAACTAGGGCGTGGATATTCGTTAAAAGGAATTTTGCCAACTTTATAATCTGTTTTAAGTTGATTAAACTTGTTTTTCTGCATTTGCCCTCCCCCTTTTAGCAAGCAAAATTACAAATGGAATTGCAACGATAAGAGCAATTAACGAAGCCAAGAAAATATCTGATGAAGGCACGAAAGAAGTTGTGCCATCGCTATTAGTAATAACTTCTGCGCCGGCTAATACCAAACTACCTATATAAGGGCCTACTACACCTGGAACTAATACTTGAGAAACTATTCTTACCCCTTGCAACCTACCTGCTTTACCAACAGGGGTGTTATCTCTTATAGTAGCGCCAAACACTGCCATACCTGCAAGGTAGCCACTCATCATAAGAAGTGAGCCTATAAATACCACAACTTTGTTCGTAAAGAAAAATAGTATTAAATAGCCAAGTGTTAACCAAATTAGAGCAAAGGTAATAGAGAAGGTAAAGCCCTTTCTATCGTAAACTTTGCCCCAGAAGAAAGTTACTACCGACGCTAATATTATTGCAGGAGCCATAACCAAAACGTAGTCTGCCATTTTTAGCGAAACTTCGTAGTAAATTATTAAATACGGCATAAATATTTGTATTGAAATATTAAACACTATAAATGCCAAAAGGGCTATATATAATTTAACGTTTTGTTTAATCGTACTTGGCAAAAAGCCGTAAATAATGTTTTGCAAATATTTTGTGTTTTCTTTTTCTTTAACAGGTTCTTCTATTAAGAAAATGCCTAAAACACCAATTAAAACTACTACTGCGCCTATAACTATAAACACAATTGTCCAACTGCTACTTTTGTCTAAATCTAACGACATAAAGCCACCAAACACAACTAGTATTGCAACTAAAGGCATCATAGAGTTTATGCCTTCTGCACTACCACGGTTTGAAGAATCGGTTGCGTCTGTTAGCCAAGCATTAAAAGCGGCATCGTTTGCGCTTGAACCAAAAAACGTCATAACGCAATCAAAAATAATAACTAATGAAACGCCTATACTTGCAACTGAAACGGCTGTTGGAAATAGTGCGGTTAGAATATCTAACCTAATAAGTGAAAAACTTAATATTGAAACACCCCATAGAATATACCCACCGCAAATAAAAATTTTGCGTTTACCAATTTTGTCTGACAATGCGCCAATAAAAATTGAAGTTAACGTGGCAGAAACTGCGCTTAACGCTACCATTAACGAAATGTCTTTTGTAGATGCATTAAATATTTTATAGATAAATACGTTAAAATACATATTTTCTACAACCCACGCTACTTGCCCTGCCAAACTAAATATTATTAGCGCTAAATAAAAGCGTTTTGAAAGTTTGCTTTTCATAAATTACTCCTATAATTATTATTGTTATTTTTAGGGTTTTTTACTCTTATTAATTATATATCAATCTTTACTAAAAATCAACGGGCAATTTGGTAAAAAATAACAAAAAAAACACCTAACTTACTAAAAATAGAAGTTAAGTGTGCCGTTTATTAAGGTTTTTTATTCGTGGTTTATTACATTGCTAACCCAAACAGATTTGCAAACACTAAAAACATTAGTGGTATGGTTATTATAGAAAGTATTGTAGATAATAAAACCATTATAGAAGCCGTTTCGCCATCTCCTTTAAATTGAATTGCAAACAACGTTGTACTTGTTGCAGAAGGCATAGATAAGGTAAAGAATAGCGCATATTTTACTACTTGGCTAATAGGTAAAAACCCTACCACTAACATTGTTATTATAGATGCTACAATTAACTTAAAGAAACTTACGCTATATGCTAATTTATTAGTAAATAACGAAGAAAATTTAATGTTGGCTAGTTTAATTCCAATAACCGTCATAGAAAGTGGGGTTACCATATTACCTAAAAAGTTTATACTGCTCATTAATTTTTCTAATACAAATGCCATAGTGGTGTTTGCTGGCGCAAGGTTTACTATAGGTTGCTTAAATATTACAAAAATTACAAAGCCTAACACAACACCAATTATTGTTGGATTAAAAATAATTTTCTTAATAGAAATATCTTTTTTATTATTAGAATAAATATAAACACCCACAGTCCAATTAAGTATGTTAAACACAGCCAAAACTATGCCACAATATGCCATAACCTCGCCTTGAAAAATTTCTAGTTCACCACTAAATAAGGTTTGTAAAAAAGGCAAGCCCATATATCCACAATTACCAAATATGGTAGCAAACTTTGCGCAATTTAATTTAGCCTTTTTATCTATTTCTTCTTTTGTTAATTCCGTGCCCTTATATTTATGCCTATAAACTAAAACGGCAACACCAATCATAATAAAGTGCACTAAAAATGCAAGGGCAAAAACTATTGCCATATTTATTAAAATTTGAGTGCTAAAAGTTGCCTTTTGAAAACTCATAATCATAAGTAGTGGTTGGCAACCATATAAAACCATTGTAGAAAAATAAGAACCTGCTTGTTGAGAAATAAGTTTAGTTTTAGCCAACAAAAACCCTGGAATAATTAATATAACCAAACTTAATACGGTTATTAAAACCATTAAAAAATCTATTTGCATAATTTACCCTTTGTTTTTTACTTTTAAAAGATTTGTTTTATAAACTTCTTCGTTTTCAAAAATTTGCACTTTATTATTAAAAATATAGTTGGTTAATTCAAAAACGTCGCTTATGGTTTCTGGAATATAAATACCACCCGTTTTTATTTCATCTATCATATGATAATCTGTTCCAGACATTTTAATTAGTTTGTTTTTTTCACAAAATTCTTTGGCTTTTTCGTTATGGTTAAAGTGGTTATAATGCCCGTTAAAAACCTCTGCCCCGTGCATTAGTTTTGGGTTACCAAGGATAATTCCATCTCTAAAAGGGTGAGTTTGGTACATAAATAAATTATGTTTTTCTGCTAAAGCAAACAACTCTTTTTGGGTATATATAAAAAGTGGTTTATGATTATACATAAAACTTTTTTCAAACCCGTAAAGCATAAACTCATTGTTTTCTATAGTGCCTACTTCAACCCCAAAAAATGCTTTTATGCCTTTTTTATTACACTCTTTTTCAAACTCTTCGTATATAGAAAAGAAAAAATCTGTTTTTTCCTTATGGGTTGTTCCTAAATAACTTTCATAAGTTTTTGGGTTTGCGTGGTTAGTTAAAACTATTGCCCCGTAACCAGCATTTTTATATTCTTCTACAAGTTGTTTTGGTGGAGTTTGCCCACAAGGGCTACCTATTTTACAATGGCAATGTGTTTCTAGTTTAATCATAAATTTTCCTTAATAAAAGCCATACTAGGTTCTTCCTCAATTCCACAATTTACTGCTAAATATAAGGCGGTAGTATCAAACCTAGCATCGTGAAAATCTGCCCTGCAATTAAATAGTTTTTGCATATTATATTTTATTTCGTTTTCATCTATAAAAAAGTGTTGGCAAAGTTCTACTAGTTTTGGGTATTTATACCCTGCACTATTTTTGCGTTTTAATTTGCATATAGCAATAGTGTTTTTCATAGAACAATAAAAATTATTATATTTAAACGTTACTCCACACCTTTCAAATTCTTTACTTAAAAAAGAAAAGTCAAAACTAACGTTGTGAGCTATTATTATGTTTGCACTATTAAAATCGTTAACTATTTCTTCTAAATGGTCGTTAAAAGTTTTGCCGTTAGATAAAACCTTTAGTTTTTCTACTGAAAGCCCGTGCACCATTTGCGCACTAGGCTCTACGTAATCTACCAAAAAATAAAAGTTTTTTGCAACAACTTTTTCTTTTTCTTGGCATACGTATGAAAGTTGGCATATTTGCCCAGGATATAAACCGGTAGTTTCAGTATCTAAAAATAAAATCATTTTCTTAAACAAACAGCCAAAACTTTGTTGTTTTGGCTGTAATATATTTTTTTATTTGCTTAGCATATCTGCATAAGTAGAAGAATAAATGTTAACTGCTTTTGTGTTGTACCTATATGCGTTAATAAATTCTAGTTGTTTTTGGCTATAGAAACTTTCTACATCTACAAGCATTTCAACAAATTTATATAGGTAAGAATCTTTATCTTCATAGTCTTTCCAATTGTTTAGCATATTGTCATATTCTTCTTGCCAATTAATTGCTTTAATACTACTTAAATATTTATCCAAGCTATCATAGTTAACGTTTGCATCTATAATAGTTGAATAGAACATAAAGTGGTAACCGTAGTCGGTAGCAACTGCTAAATAAGAACTATCGCCCATTTGCATTAATTGCCTTGCTCCGTCTGCAAATTCTTGCATATAAGTTTCTTGGCCGTCTGCATCTGGTTTAGGTGAAATTAAATAACCTTTATAGGTATTTAACGAACCACCATCAGTTGAGAAAGCAAATAATAATTCGTTAATCTTTTCATTGTAGTTAGCAGGTTTTACTTGGCCGTTAGAGTTATATT
This sequence comes from Christensenellaceae bacterium, assembly GCA_045655065.1. Lineage (GTDB taxonomy): Bacteria > Bacillota > Clostridia > Christensenellales > Borkfalkiaceae > UBA1259. The sequence goes on along the minus strand of JAZOOP010000096.1, from coordinate 22,129 downwards.
CATAATAAACTTCTGCTTTTTCGTTTGTAACCGCACCAACTTGTTTTCCGAAAATATAGCCGTTAATTTCAGCAATAAATTCGTTTAGACCAAATTCTCTAATGCTATCTATTCTATATTCTGCAGAATGATTATCGTCTTTTTCTTTTAAGCAAGTAACGTTGCCTTGGAAAGCATAACTATCTTCTAAGAAAGTATAATCGCCTGTGAATTTGTTGTTAGTAAAGTCGTAATCGTACCCACTTAAAATCCAAGTAGAACGTAAGTCTTTTGCAATGGTAGATTGTAAAATTTCTCTTCTTCCTTGTTTGTATTCAACGCTATCTGTTTTATATTCTTTTTTCAATTCTTCAATAGCCTTAGTTTGTTCACCATTTACACCAATTAATAGGTTATAAACGTATGCGTAACCACCGTATGGACTATAAATAATTGGAGCAGATGCGGTTGCACTATTTAATGCTGATTCAAAGTTAGCAGAATTACCATCAAAACCAAATACTTGCGAATCATACATTTCTTTGTACTTTTCGCTTAGTTTTTCAAAGGTAAGTTCTTTTCTCTTTTCGTTTTTATATGCATCTGCATACTTTTCTAATAGTGCGTTTTCAATATAAGAAGAAAGGGTTTCTTTATAGTAATTTGAAGTTGTAAAATCTTCTATAAAGTCTTCGCCAACAAGTTTGTTCGTTTGTACAAATTTAATAAATTTGTTATAAGCCTTTCTTTCTTTAGAACCAACTAAACCAATTTTAATACCATTTTTAGTTTCTTCGTCGTTTTTATTTATATATTCAAATTTTTCTTCGTCGGTAAGTTCTTTTTCTTCGTTAGTAGCGTCGGTTGGAACAGCACGAATTTCTTCTGCAATAGTGTCGCCATAATGTGCTTCTTCATCTTCAACGTAACTTTCTATTATGCCATTTATTGCATATAAAGCGTTGTATTTTGCTTCATCTAGTTCAGAAAGCACGAATTCATTTTCTACCATTCCGCTATTAATAGTTAAATACCTTTCAACTTCCCATTTGTCGTATTCGGTGTTTTTAACGTAATTATCGTCTTCATTTAGTTCTAACATAATGCTTTGAAGAATAATTTCCGTACCTACTTGGTTTTCTACTATCATATCAATTACTTCGTTTTGGGTTTTTTCTCCATTTACAACGTAGTAATAGCCGTAACTAATATAGTCCATAACCAAGTGCCTTTTCTTTATTTGGCTACGAGTAGTAGGAACGTCTTCACTTAATTTTACTGTGGCTACGGTTTGAGCCATATTTTTTTCTTCATCTACAGTAACTAAACCACACCCGCTAAACAAGGTGGTAAAACACATTAACATTACAACTAATATTGAAATTATTCTTTTCTTCATAAAATCTATTCTCCAAACAAATGGGGAAAACACTTTTCCCTATTCTAAATTAGTATACACTATAGTTTAAAAAATTGCAAACGTTTTTTTGTTTTTTTATATATATAAAAAGGTTATTTTTACATATTTTTTGCCATTTAACTTTTTTCTATCTTAAGGCGTGGTTTAAGAAGGAATATACTAGCGCTAACATATGTTCGTTAGTTTTATCTTCTTCAATAAAAATAACCGAAGGTTGCCCTACCATATTCACTTTTACTTGGTTAGAAAATTTATCTAATGCGCTTTTTAAACTTTCCCGTCTAAACACGTTAAAATCGGCAAAGAAAATTTCCACTTGTCCTTTCTTTATAATAACCTTTTCTACTTTTAGTTCTGATGCCAAAAGTTTTATTACTGAAATGGTTATTAAATTTTCCGTTTCTTTTGGAATTTTTCCGTAAGCATCTTGTAGCCACTCTTTAACTTCTAAACTATCTTTTATAGAAGATATTTCGGCTATTTCTTTATAAACTGCCATTTTTGCAGAATTGCTTTGAATATATTCATCTGGAATATAGGAAGAAACCCTAACGTCTAAGTCTAGCACGCTTTCTTCTTTGCCAGAAAGTTCTTCTTTTAATAGTTTGCTATACAACTCGTAGCCGATTTTATCCATATGCCCGTGCTGTTCTGCACCTAAAACGTTGCCAGCACCCCTAATTTCTAAATCTCGCATAGCAATTTTTATACCGCTACCCATTTCGGCAAATTCCATTATTGCGTTTAGCCTTTCGTAAGCGTTTTCCGTTAGCACTTTTTCTCGCTTAAAGGTAAAATATGCGTATGCAAGCCTATCGCTTCTACCAACCCTGCCCTTTAATTGATATAAGGTGGAAAGCCCTAACCTGTCGGCATCAATAACTATTAAGGTGTTGGCTTTAGGTAAATCTATTCCGTTTTCTATAATGGTGGTAGAAACTAAAAGGTCGTATTTACCATTATAGAAATCTAAAATATTTTTTTCCATAGTGCGTTCATCCATTCTTCCGTGCACTACTGCAAGTTTTACGTTTGGTATTATGCTTTTAATTCTTTCAGCAAAAGTGAAAATACTTTCTACCCTGTTATACAACAAAAATGCCTGCCCACCCCTATTTATTTCCCTAGTTATTGCATCTTTAATTAACATTTCCGTTTCTTCGGTAACGTAAGTTTGAACGGGCAATCTTTTCTTTGGTGGAGTATTTATTACGCTTATTGACCTTATGCCAGATAACGACATATGTAACGTTCTAGGAATAGGTGTTGCAGTTAAAGTAAGCGTATCTACGTTCTTCTTTAGTAGTTTAATTTTTTCTTTATGTTCTACGCCAAAACGTTGCTCTTCATCTAGCACCAATAAACCTAAGTCATTAAATTCAACGTCTTTGCTAAGTAGCCTATGAGTTCCTATAACAAAATCTACCTTGCCGTCTTTAAGGTCAGCAAGAATTTTTTGTTGTTCTTTTTCCGTTTTGAACCTATTAAGCACTTCTATTCTAATGCCAAAGCCTTTAAACCTTTCTATTGCAGTATTAAAATGCTGTTGTGCCAAAATGGTGGTTGGGGCAAGCATAGCACATTGTTTTCCGTTTATTAACGCCCTAAATACTGCCCTAAACGCAACTTCGGTTTTGCCAAACCCAACGTCGCCACAAACTAGCCTATCCATAACCTTATCGCTAGCCATATCTAAAGAAATTTCGTTACAAGTTTGAAGTTGGTCTACAGTTTCTTCAAAAGGAAAAGCATCTTCAAAAATTTTTTGAAGTTCTGCATCGCTATTAAACTTAAAACCAACGGGTTGTTGCCTTTCTTCGTATAATTTTTTTAAGTCAAAAGACATTTTTTTAATGCTTTCTTTGGCGTTACGTTTTATTCTTTCAAAATCTTTACCACCAATTTTAGAAAGCCTTGGCTTTGCACCACCTAAATACCTTGTTAGAATATCTAGTTGTTCTACGGGAATATACAACAAGTCGCCACCGGCGTATTCTACGGCAACGTAATCTTTTGTCCCTTCGGTAGAAGTTATTTTTTTATTACCTAAAACCCTACCTATACCGTGTATTTCGTGAACGCAATAATCCCCTGCAACAGGAGCAGTAAAGTAGGCTTGCTTTTTAGGTTTAATTTTTCTTTCGGTTATAGATTTGGTGAATATATTATCCGTACCAATTATTACCATTTTAAGTTCGTGATATATAAAGCCTTTATTAAATTTCTTTTCGCTAACTACAATAGATTTTTCTTGGTAGTTTTTGTTTGCAGAAAGCCCTTCGGTATAAAAATCGCTAATAAGTTTTTCTTGCCTTTTTTCGTCTCCAGCAAAAATAATTACGGTGTAGCCCGTTTTTAACCAATTCTTGCAGTCGTTAAAAACTTCCTTAAACGCAAGTTTATAATCGGTAACTCCGCTAACTTGTGGGTTTAATATTTTTAACGGATTAAAAAACGGCAAATTACAAGCAAGCATAGAAAATGCTACGTTTCTAAACTCGTTGGCTTTTAGGGTAAAATCTTCTAACGTTAAAAGTTGGTTTATAGAACACTCTAAAACGTCGCCACTAGCAACTAAAGATTTAACTCTTTCTATAAATTCAGTTTCTATTAGGGTTGCCTTTTCGTAAATGCGTTTAGGCTCGTCGTAAATAACAACCGTATCTTTTGAAAGTAAAGAAAAAATATTGGTAGAGTTTTTTGAAACACCAGAAAGATTACTTAAAAACGCATAGTCTTTATTTTCTATTGCAAATAGTATATCTGCCGAAACTTCCTTTAACCTTATAGAGTTGTTTTTGTTAGAATTTTTTATGTTTTTTTCTAAAACGTTTTTTATAATTTCAAAGTCTTCTTCATTAAAAATAGTTTCTACGGCTTGAATTATATTTAACCTTTCGGTATTTCCTATGGTTTTAAAGGTGTTTTCATCTATGATTCTAATACTTTCTAAAGTGTCGCCAAAAAAATCTACTCTAAAAGGGGTAGTTTGGTCTATAGGGAAAACGTCTAAAATATCGCCACGAATATTAAAAGTGCCTTTTACTATTTCCCCTTCAGTTCTTTTATAGCCAAACCTAGTTAATTGAGTTAATAGGTTTGTTAAATTATAGTCTTTGTTTTTTTCTAAGGTTATACTTTCTATTTCTTTTGGAAAGGTTTGCAACAGGGCATCTATTGTAGCAACTATAAATTTAGCATTTTTTAATTTACTTATTGCAGTTACCCTTTGGTAAAAACTTTCTTTACTAAACGCTTTTAAGAAGAGTAAAATTTCATCTTTAGCCGTTAAATTTACAACTTCTTCGTTACATATTTGCTTTAACATAGCAGTTACAGATAACGCAGAAAGGCTATCTTTAACCACGTATAAAACAGGGTTATTTATGGTAGAAGATAGTAAAACCTTAAAAGGTTCTGTAACGCCAAATGCCACCAAAGGCACGCCTTGGTGGATATTTTCGCTGAATTCTACTAGCGAATTTTTTGTTTTATTGTTTGTTAATTTATTTAAAAGCATAAAACCCTTACGGCTTAAAAATTAAAGTATATTATGCTTTGCCGTTATATTTTTGCATTATGGCTTGTAATTTTTCGCCCTTTGCAAATTCATATGCAACCTTGCTTGCAGTTTCGGTTGCTTTTTCTAAAATTATTTCATCTTCCCCTTTTATTTTAGAAAGAACTAAATCTAAAAGTGGAATTTTATTTTCTTTACCCGGGTTAAAACCAACCCTAACCCTAGCAAAATCGTTATACCCCAATAACGCTATAATATTCTTCATACCGTTATGAGTTCCAGCAGAGCCGTTTTCCCTTATTCTAATTACACCTTTATCTAAATCAAAATCGTCGTAAATAACAAGTAAATCTTTTTTATCTACCTTAAAAAAGTTCATAAGTTCAACAACGCTTTCGCCACTTAGGTTCATATACGTTTGTGGCTTTGCTAAAATAACCTTTTCGCCGTTTAGTTTAGTTTCGGCAATTAGCGCCTTGCCTTTAGTTTTATTAAATTCTACACCTAAAAGTTTAGCAGTTTTATTAACACTACTAAAGCCTAAATTATGAAAGGTGTTATTATATTTTTCTTCTGGGTTACCTAACCCTACTATTAATTTCATATTTACCTTAAAATAAAAAGCCGTTTTAGTTAAAAAACGGCTTTTGTAAACTTAAAATATTAGTCTTCGTAAATTGCAGAAAGTGAAGAGTCTGCAAATACCGTTGTAATTGCCCTTGCAATTAGTTTTGCTACTGATAATACCTTAATTTTTGGATTGTTTTTAACGTAATCTGGCATATCAATAGTGTCTAAAACTGCAAGTTCTTTAATTGGAGAGTTTGTAATTCTTTCCATAGCAGGACCACTAAATACACCGTGAGTACAGCAAGCATAAACTTCTTTAGCGCCGTTTTTAACAAGTGCTTCTGCGCCTTGGCAAATTGTACCTGCAGTATCTATCATATCGTCTACCATTAAGCAGGTTTTACCCTTAACGTCGCCAATAACGTTCATAACTTCAATAGCGTTTGCTTTTGGTCTACGTTTATCTACTATAGCGATAGCAGCGTCTACTCTAGAAGCAAAGTTTCTTGCTCTACCAACGCTACCAACGTCTGGTGAAACTACAACCCAATTTTCATCCATTTTATTTTTGTAGTATTTTGCTAGTGATGGAGCACCATACATATGGTCTACAGGAATTTCAAAGAAACCTTGAATTTGCGCTGCGTGTAAGTCCATAGTTAAAACCCTATCTGCACCAGCGGTAGTTAAAATATCTGCTACTAACTTTGCAGTAATTGGGTCACGTGGGCGTGCCTTTCTATCTTGCCTTGCATAGCCGAAGTAAGGCATAACTGCCGTAATTCTACCTGCAGATGCACGTTTGCAAGCATCTATCATAATTAATAGTTCCATCAAGTTATCGTTAACAGGAGCAGATGTAGATTGAATAATAAATACGTCTTTACCTCTTACCGTTCTTGGTAGAGTGATACTAATTTCGCCGTCAGAAAACTTACCAACTTCTGCATTAGAAACCGTTAGGTTTAATTCTTTTGCAATTGCTTCTGCTAATGGCTTGTTAGAGTTCCCACATAGAATTTCAATTGTGTTGCCGTGTGTAATCATATATTTTTTCTCCTAATGTAACATTATGTACATATAGTACGCTTATATTTTACGACTATTATTTATTTAAGTCAAGGCTTTTTTCCATTCATTTTATAATATTTTAAATAATTATTTAAAACAAAAAATAGGCGTTTACTTTTTGCCTATTTTTTTTCACTATTTATGCGCTTATTCTTAAAATAATTCTTTAATAAACTAGCACATTCTTCTTTTAATATACCACCTTCGTATTCGGTAACGTGGTTTAAGCCACTTTCAGTTAGTATGTTAAATTTGCTTTCGCAAGAGCCACTTTTTTCTTCGGTAGCACCAAAATATACCTTTTTTATTCTTGCATTTACTATTGCGCCTGCACACATTGGGCAAGGTTCTAAGGTAACGTAAAGTTCAGCGCCGTCTAGTCTCCAACTCTTAAGTTTTTTACTAGCCTTTTCTATAGCCAAAATTTCAGCGTGGGCGGTGGCTTGTTGCAAACTTTCTCTTTTATTATATGCCCTTGATATAACTTTTCCGTCTTTAACTAGCACAGCGCCTATTGGCACTTCATCTTTTTCTTGTGCTTTTAGGGCTTGCTTTATAGCAAGTTTCATAAACTTTTCTTTCATATGTTCTCCAAAAGTGTGCTTATTACCAATTTGTTTTTATTATATATTTGGTTAAGATTTTCTTCTTTTATTGGGTGCGACAAACTATCTTTCCCCACTTCTATAGTAAAACTAGGAATTTTTAATTCTTTAATGCACCAATCTTTATATCCACCAAAAGAATTGGGCGTTTCTTTTACTTTATAGCCCGTTACCTTTGCTAATTTTAATGCTAAAGAATAATCTCTTTTTAACATTTTTTCCGTTTGATGAAAAGAATAGTATATTTCTTCGCCTTTGCTATGGTAACTAATGGTAGCATTGGGATTAATTTTTAAGGTAAAATCTCTTAAAGCCTTACTTTCACTTTCGCTAAAAGGTTTTTTACCTACATAGTTTTCATCACCCTTAACGGTAGTATTATATTGCCCTTTGCCCCAGCCGGCATCAAAGTTAACGTTTAAATCTACTTGGTTTGCATTGGCTTTATATAAAGGTTTATTTTTTAAGCAAATTTCTATTCCATCTACGTTAACGGCAGGAATAAAATAAACACAACCAACCTTGCCGTTACAAACAAAATCTTCTATTTGTTTTAATGCTAAATAGGTGGTTATATATTCCCTAGCGTGTATTGCATATTGCACTATAATGTGGGGCGACGGAGTTTTTTCTACCTTAAAAAAGTAAATAGGCTTACCCTTTTCAGTATAACCAATGTTCCCCTTTTCCCCGTTAAAAGTTAAGTAAAAATTATGTAATTTTTCTAAAACGTTCATACTTTAATAGTATGATTATTTATGGTATGCCGTGCCAGAAATTATTGTAAACGCCCTATAAATTTGCTCGGTTACCATAAGTCTAAACAAAGTGTGGGGGAAAGTCATATCTGAAAAAGAAAGGCTTATGTTTGCTTTTTCTTTTACCCTTTTACTCATACCATAAGAGCCACCTATTACAAAGGTTATAACACCCGTGCCGTTATCTACTAAATTTTTAAGTTTTTCGGCAAAGGTTTCGCTAGAGAATTTTTTGCCTTGTATTTCAAAGGTTATTATATGTCCTTTTAGATGTGGCAAAATTCTTTCGGCTTCTTTTTCTAAAATGTTTTTAATTATACCTTCGTCTACCTTAGTATAATTTTCTTCTTCAATTTCTATAATTTTAAATTCGCAAAACCTACCTAGCCTTTTTGCGTATTCCTTAATTCCGTTTGAAAAATATTCTTCTTTTACTTTTCCAACTGCTACTAAATTTATTTTAATCATATTAGCCCACCTATTAAAAGTAGTAAGCAAAATAAAATTCCAAACACTCCGTAAATTAACGCCCACTTACCAGAAGCCGTTTGTTTAGACTTTTCAAAAATTGTTTTGCCACCTTTTTGCACCAACAAAAATATAATTGTTGCAAAGCATATTAAAACTATGCCTAATGCTATTATTTCTACTGCATAGAAGTTTACGTAAATGCTAAAATATTCAAAAGTTATTACTAAAAAATTATTAATAAAGTGTAGTATTATGCTAGGGAAAACGCTTTTACTTTGTACTGCTAGCGCCCCTAAAAATATTCCATAAATAAATTGGTAAACTAACTGCGCTAAAGAGCCGTGATATAGTGCAAAAAATAAACTTGAAACAACTATACTAAACACCCCTCCACAATTAAAAAGGGTAGAAAGAATAAAGCCCCTAAAAAACAATTCTTCAAAAATAGCGGGTAAAATTGCTAAAACTATTACGTAGGCTAAATAAGTTAAAAAGTTTGGCATATTTAACGCTATTCCATTTGGTTTAACACCTATGCTTTGCAAACCTTTTACAATTAAGTCGTTAACAAAACCAAGCCCAAAAAACATACCAAAAGCCACTAAAACTACCACGACTAAAGATATTGGACTAAATTTTTTAAATTGTAAACTTTTTTTAAAACTTAAGTTAAAATACTTTATTAAACCTAAAAGTGTTATGGTAATTACTAAAGGACTAATTAGCCCTTTTAACAAGGTATTTAATGGGCTAGAACTTTGTATAAAACTATCTATAACCCCCTGCAACACAAAAGCAAGAAGAATATATAAGAATATTAGCGCAGAATAGCCTATTCCACCTATTTTTGAATTACCTAAAACGCTCTCTTTTTTCATAAAACACCTTTAATAATTTTAATTTTAAACATAAAAAAGCTTTTGTCAATAAAATAAGTGAAAATATTAGATATATTTGTTTTTTATCTTTCATAAAATATTTTAGGATGGTGAAAAAATGAAAATATTAAAAACGTTAATTATTATGGTTTGTGTTTTAGGCTTATTTACCCTATGTGGTTGCAATAACCAACTAGATTTAAGCAAATACGTTAGCCAATTAAAAAGCAATATATACGAAGGCAGTACGGAAAGTTATTCGTTAAAAGCAAGTTACGGGTTTATAGAAGACAAAACGGCTTTAGATGGCAAAATTAACACAACAAACTACTATTTAACCGTTAAAATTTTAAATAAACAAATAGATTATTCCACCTACACCCTAACTTTTTGCCAAGAAAACAAGGAATACAATAAAAAATTTGAACTAAACCCTATTAGCAACTGTTTTTCGGCTACTATTTTTATTGAGCCGTTTATTGCCGATAGTATTGAAATAACCATAACTTCTACTAAAAAAGAAACTGTTGCGCTTTCTTCTATTTTGCCAAAAAACACTATTTCGCCTTTTGTGGCGCTAAAAAAACTGCAAGAGCAACAACCTTCTTTAATCAAAAATTACGTAAATGAAAACAACGAGTTTACAGCTGAAATTATAGAAAGAGTTTTAGTTAAAGACGGCCACCCTTACTACTACGTTGGAATAGTAGAAAGCCCTACCAGCACTAAGGCTATGCTTTTAGACGGCTTTACAGGTGAAGTTCTAGCCATAAGAAAAGTGTTCTAACCTGCATATGTACACTTGTTAAAGTTAATATATGTTAACGTAAACATAAATATAAAATGGCTAAATGTGTTATTAGCCATTTTTTGTTATAAATAATTGCTTTTTTGAATATTTTATTTGCTTTAATTTGCTTTTTAATATATAATTTAGTTATGGAAAACATTAATACAATAAATAGCGTTTACCAACGCATAAAAAACTATATACTAAATTTTGTTTACTCGCCTTTCTACATAGTTATAGTGGCGTTGTTTGTTTTAACTTTTTACGCCGTAAACCTTCCTCTTGTAATGTTGGGGGTTATGGTGGTTTTTGCAAGTTATCTTTTTTATGAAGTAGAAGACCTAACTCCTATTCTTCCACTTCTTTTTTCAGTAATATTTTTATTTAAAGATTTAACCGTTGCAGCAGAATTTTATTTTTACATTGTTTTATCTCCCGCCGCAGTTACGTTAATAATACATTTTTTTAAGTTTAGAAGAAAATTTATTTGTGGTAAACTTATTCTTCCTTTAATAGTCTATTCTATTGCCCTTGCATTAGGTGGTGTTTTTTCCCCTTACCTAAAAGATTATATGGCTGGGCTTGCCTCGGTAATTGCACTAGGGCCTGGTATGATTATTGTTTATATTGTATTCACACAATATATTTTACCACCAAAGAATTTTGATATTAAGAAATATTTGTGCATTCTACTAATAGCCATTGCTTTTTTAGCAAGCCTTCAACTTGTAGGTGCAATGTCTAAAAACCTTTTTGTTCTTTTGCAAAATGGCAAACCTTATTCTTTTAAGGCTATACGTGCTGGCACTAGTGAACTTGGTTGGGGTAACGTTAACGCAATTGCTTGCCTACTATTATTTTCGTTACCTGCAAGTTTTTACCTATTTACAACAACCAAACACGTTTACTCTTGCTTAGCAACTATAATTTTAACTTTTATTTTTATAACGCTAACTCATAGCCAAAGCGTTTTAGGGCTTTCTTTTGTTTTTCTACCTATATTGGTATTATTCTCTTGCATAAAAACCTGCCCACACAATAGAAGTTTTTTAATTAAATTTTGCATTTTAATAATAGGTTCACTTTTAGTTGTCTGTATTGTGTTTTACGATAAACTTTATTTAATAATAGACTTAATAAAAAAAGAGGCTGAGGACGACTCTGGTAGAACAAAACTATACCAAAAGGCAATGCAACTATTTAAAGAATTTCCAATATTTGGTGCAGGTGTTGGCTTTAATGCCTTTGGTGAAACTGAACAACGTTTTGGTGGAACGGGCAATTTCCACTCTACACTATTCCATACCCTTGCAACAATGGGTTCGGTAGGTTTAGTTGCTCATACTTATTACTTAATAAATAGAATTAGAATACTTACAAAAAATAATTCTACCTTTAACGTAATGATGCTTATTGCCTTTGCCTTATATGAATGCCACGCAATGGTAGACGTTTGCGATTTCGTTGCAATTCCACTAATGCTTATGGTTATAGTAATGTTAGTTGTTGTAGAAAGAAACAATGAAAATAAAACGGAAACTTTACCGTTAACTTTATAATGCGTAATACGAAAATATTAAAAAACGGGTTGATTTCAACCCGTTTTTTTGTTTTAAATTAATTTATTTTGCGTTGCCTTTATCTATTTTATATGTAGGAACTAACTCGTGAACTAGTTCTTTCATATTGTCTGTTTCGCTATACGCTTCGTCGTATAGTTCTTTAATTTTAGAAAACAACTTTTCTTCATCTATTTCTAAAGGCTTACCTATTGAAATAAGTTTATTTGGAGTTCTTTTTAACCCCTCTTCTTTCATTAGCCTTTCTTCGTATAGTTTTTCGCCCGGTCTTAACCCTGTTATTTTTATTTCTATGTCTTTATTAGGTTCAAAGCCCGAAAGCCTTATCATGTTTTCTGCTAGGTCGTATATTCTTACAGGTTCGCCCATATCTAAAACGAAAATTTCGCCACCCTTAGCGTACGCTCCTGCTTGAAGAACTAAACTTACTGCTTCAGGAATAGTCATAAAATACCTAACGATATCTTTATGAGTTACCGTAATAGGTCCGCCCTCGGCAATTTGTTTTCTAAATAGTGGAATAACCGAACCATTAGAACCTAAAACGTTGCCAAACCTTACTGCTACGTAATTAGTTTCGTAACGTTTATTCATGGTTTGAATAATCATTTCGCAAATTCTTTTAGTAGCGCCCATTATGTTGGTTGGGTTAACGGCTTTATCTGTACTAATTAAAACAAACCTTTCTACTCCGTTTTTGCCAGACGCTTCGGCTACCTTTAACGTTCCACTTACGTTGTTTTTTACCGCTTCGTTAGGAGACGTTTCCATTAACGGAACGTGCTTATGCGCTGCTGCGTGGAAAACTATGTTTGGTTTATAAGTTTCAAAAATGTAATTTATTCTTCTACTATCTCTTACGCTAGCAATTAAAACTAATAAATTTAATTGCGGAAATTTTCTTAGCAACTCTTGTTGTATATCGTAAGCATTGTTTTCGTAAATATCTAATATAATAAGTTGCTGTGGAGAATGTGCTGCAATTTGCCTACAAAGTTCGCTACCTATAGAGCCACCGCCACCCGTAACCATTACAACTTTATTTTCAATATAAGTCATAATTTCATCTAAGTTTACGCTTACTTGTTCCCTTCCAAGTAAATCTTGCACGCTAACTTCTTTTGCGGAGGCAATTGTAACACCATATTCTACGAATTGGCAGATGCTAGGAACTATCATAACCCTGCATTTTGTTTTCTTACTTTCGGCAACAATTTTACTTTTTATGCTTTCGCTAACCGAAGGCATTGCTATATATATTTCTTCTACCTTATATTCTTTTGCAAATTTAACAACTTCTAACGTTTTTCCAACAACTTTAACGCCGTTTATGTATTGATATAATAAATTAGGGTTATCATCTAAAACACAAACGGGGTCGTAATTTAGGTTGCGAGAAGAAAGCATTTCTTGAATTAACTTTCTACCTGCTGCGCCACCGCCAATAACCATTACTCTAACCTTGTTGCTTTTTGTTGTTTTTAGCCTATAATAATTCTTTAATAAAACCACTAACGCAGTTATAAACCTTGCCCCACAGGTTAGCACCATATAAAATAATGCAAAAGTTATTAACCATTGAAGAGAAAAAGAATTTGGAAGTAAAGTACATATTATAGTTGCAACTATTACTATAAATATTCCAACTATGGTTTTTACTATTTCTACAAAGCCTGCGTATTTTAACATGCAATCGTATAATTTTAAAATGCTAAACGCTACGTACATTACACCCGTAATTATTAACCAATAGTACCAAGTGCTTTTTACTAAGGGAATAAATAAATCGTACCCAGAAACTATTAGGCAGGTTAAAAAATATGCAAGAGTTATAGACACAAAGTCAGCAATAATAAGTAACCCTCTTTTAACGTGCTTGTTCATTAAACTCTCCTAAACGAAAACAAAAAGTTAAAAAAATAACTTTTTTATAGTAAATCTATTATATTCTACACTATTTTTATATACTTGTCAATACGCAATTTAAAAGTCTAATAGTGCAAAAACACTGCATATTACTCATATTTCAACTTTTTTTGCAACTTATTTCTTTCTTTCGGCTTGACTAACTTTGCTTAAAGATATACAATTAACGAAAGGAGTTTTTTATGACTGAAAATATGCTTTTAAACTACGCCGAATTAGTGTTAAAAATAGGCGTTAATTTACAAAAAGAACAAGGGCTTTATTTGGCTTGCCCTATAGAAAAAAAAGAAGTGGCTTATGCGTTTAGCAAAGTTGCCTACTCCTTAGGTGCTAGTATTGTTAAAATTCGTTGGGATGATGAAATTACCGAAAAATTAGACTACGAGTATGCTAACCTTTCTACTCTTGCAGAAGTTCCTAAGTGGTTTGTAGATAGCAAAAACTATTTAGTAGAAAAAGGGTTTTGCTACGTTGCTATTGCAAGCGAAAACCCAACGTTATTAAAAGACGTTTCGCCTGATAGAATTTCTACCGTTATGCGTGCTAGAAGTAAAGCGCTAAAAAAATATTCAGATGCAGTTATGAAAAATAAAATTAGGTGGTGTGTTGTTTCCGTGCCTACTTTAGAGTGGGCAAAACAAGTTTTCCCTAACGAAGTAGAGCCTGAAAAACTTTTAGAAGATGCAATTATTAAGTGTATGAAATTAGATGCTCCTAACCCTGTTAAAGCATGGGAAGAACATATTTCTACCTTAGAAAAAAGGGCAAAATTTTTAAACGAGAAAAACTTTGAATATTTGCGTTTTAAATCTTCTAACGGCACAGATTTAACCGTTGGCTTAGCAGAAAACCACGTTTGGCTTTCGGCAAAAGAAATGGCTATGGATAAAATAGATTTCGTAGCAAATATGCCTACCGAAGAAGTATTTACTGCCCCACACAAGTTTAAAGTAAACGGCATTGTGAAAAGTTCTTTACCCCTTGCTGAAAACGGCAAATTAGTTGAGGATTTTTCTATTACTTTTAAGAACGGAAAAATTGTAGATTTTGATGCTGAAAAAGGCTATAAAACACTAAAGAATATTATAGAAACAGATAAGGGAACAAAATATATTGGAGAAGTTGCGTTAATTGGTAAAAGTTCGCCTATTGCCAAACTTAACACCTTGTTTTTTAACACTCTTTTTGATGAAAATGCAAGTTGCCATTTAGCAATTGGCAAGGCATACCCTACCTGCATAAAAAATGGTGAAAATTTAAGCAAAAAAGAACTAGAATCTCTTGGTGTAAACGATTCTGTTGAACACGTAGATTTTATGATAGGCACTAAAGATTTACAAGTTTACGGCATAGAAAAAAACGGCAAAGAAACTGCCGTTTTCGTTGATGGCGATTGGGTTATTTAACTTTCTTTACCCTTTATATTAACACTTAAAACTCCGCACACAATACCTATTATAATACATAAAACTAAATCTAATAAAAAGTTAACGCTAAAAGTTACGTTTCCGCCTATTATTAAAAATACTAAATTTATTAGTAAGGCAAAACCTAACCCCACTAGCCCACCTTTTATTAAGCCTAAATTGTTTTTAATAAATATAAAGCAACCTATAAAAATTGCAACTATTTTAATAAATTGGTTAACAACTTTTATTATGCTATTTGCAGGCATTAAAAGCCTAATTACTAGTGCAAAAATTAAAACTAAAAAAAGTGCAATTATAACTGATAAAAGCGTACCCTTTACTACGCTTGAAAAAAACTTATTATTTGCTTTTTCCAAAATAAAAACCCCCGTTAAACCTATATTAATAGATATGACGAGGGTTGTTTTTTTATGTTAATTTTTAAGAATTACTTTTCTTCTTCGGTAGCCTTTTTGCTTTTCTTTGCTTTTTTTGGTTTTTCTGCTACTTCAGTTTTAACTTCTTCTTTTTCTGTAGCCTTTTCTTCAGCATTAACTTCTTTAGTTTCAACTTTTGCTTCAACAGGTTCTGCTTCTATGGTAACACCTTTAACTGCGGTTTTTTCGCCGTTAGCATCGCCTACTTGGTAAATAGCGTTTCTATCAAATCTAATGTAAGATTTGTTGCTTGCTGTACCTGTTTCTAAAACAATAGTGTTGTCTTTTTTATTAATTTCTACTAAAAAACCACAAATGCCACCAATGGTTTTAATTCTGCAACCTAGTTTAATGTTATCTACCATTTCTTGTGCTTGTTTTTGTTTTTTCTTGTTAGAAATACTGCTCCAAACAAATAAACCTATAATTGCTACTGCAATTACAACCAACATAACAATAGAGCCAGCGCCACCATCGTTGTTTGGTGTGGTTGAACTACCATCTAATAAATTCCAAATCATTTTAATTATCTCCTTATTTCAAATTACTATTATATTGTAAAACATTTTAATTATTTTTGCAAGCCTTTTTTAATAACCTTTTGTCGTTATTTATAGGTATTATTGGTTTTTGCGTAAAACTCTTCGCAAAATTCAGAAAAACTATCTTGTAAAATGGCTTCACGCATATCGCTCATAAGTTTGTTTAGATAAGTTATATTGTGTAAACTTAACATCATACCGCCCATCATTTCGCCTACGTTAATTAAATGACGAAGATATGCCTTCGTATAATTTTTGCAAGCATAACAATCGCACTCTGCATCTAACGGTGTAAAATCTTCTTTATACTTGCCGTTTCTAACAACCACTTTACCACTAGAAGTCATTGCCGTGCCGTTTCTACCTACCCTTGTTGCTAAAACGCAGTCAAACATATCTATACCACGTTTAACACCTTCTACCAAACAATCTGGACTACCCACGCCCATTAGATACCTTGGCATGTTTTTTGGGTAGTATGGCAAAAGCGCATCCATAACGTCGTACATTATTTCTTTTGGTTCGCCAACTGAAAGCCCACCAATACCTATGCCGTATTTAGCGTAAGGCAACGTTTCTTTTAAACTAGTTAACCTTAAATCTTTAAAAACGTTACCTTGAACTATTGGAAACAATGCTTGGTTTTCGTTTTTGTGGTAGTTATAGCACCTATCTAACCACTTAAGCGTTCTTTCCATTGCTATTTTGCTTTCAGCGTAATCTGCCCCGTAGCGAGAACATTGGTCAAACGCCATTATAATATCTGCACCAAGGTTGTTTTCTATTTCCATAGCCTTTTCGGGCGAAATAAAATGCAAACTACCATCTACGTGAGAGTTAAAGTAAACGCCTTCATCTTTAATTTTATTTAGTTTTGCAAGAGAGAAAACTTGAAAGCCACCACTATCTGTTAAAATAGGCCTATCCCAAGCCATAAACTTATGCAAGCCACCTGCTTGTTTAACTAGTTCGTCGCCAGGGCGCATATGCAAATGGTAGGTATTTGCCAAAATTATTTGCGATTTACTTTCTTTTAAATCTCTTGGCATTATACCTTTAACGGTTGCTTGAGTGCCTACAGGCATGTAGGTAGGTGTTAAAATATCTCCGTGAGGGGTATGTAAAATACCTGCCCTTGCACCCGTTTTTTTATCTTGTTTAATTTCTTCGTAGTAAAATTTTTCCATTTCTATTCTTCTTAACTTTTATTTTATATAAATATACAAGCATCCCCAAACTTAACGGGAAGCAGGATTTGCCTATTTTTAGAAACGAGCAGGACAAGGCGAACGAGCATTTGTTGACGGGAGCGTACACAGACGTACGTGACCGAAACAAAGCGAAATTCAACGCCGAGATGCGAAGTTTATAAGTCTTTTTTTGTATGTTTTTAGAAACGAGTTAGGCAAGGCTCGGCAAGGCGTGGGGTGAAATTGACCTTGTTGGTCATTGAAGTCCACGACGCAGACAGTGAACGAAGCATAACGAAGTTTATAAGAACATACAAGCGTCGCCAAAAGAAAAAAACCTATATTTTTCTTCTACTGCCGTTTTATAAAGTTCTAGCGTTTCTTCACGGCTAGAAAAACACGAAACAAGCATTATTAAAGTAGATTTTGGTAAGTGGAAGTTAGTTATAAGCCCGTCTATACACTTAAATTTATAAGGTGGGTATAAAAATATTTCGGTATTATCTTTACTCTCTTTAACAAATCCCTTTTCATCACAAGCACTTTCTAACGTTCTAACGCTGGTTGTGCCTATTGCAATTACACGCCTACCTTCTTTTTTAGCAAGGTTAATAATTTCTGCACTTTCTTTACTAATTTCGTAGTATTCGCTATGCATATGGTGGTTTAATATATCTTCAGTTTTAACAGGCCTAAAAGTGCCTAAACCAACGTGTAACAAAACGTCTACCACAATTACGCCCTTTGCTTTTAATTTATTAAAAAGTTCTTCGGTAAAATGTAGCCCAGCCGTTGGTGCTGCTGCTGAACCATCTACTTTAGCGTATACCGTTTGGTACCTATTTTGGTCTTTTAACTTTTCGGTTATATAAGGTGGTAAAGGCATTTCGCCTAGTTTTGAAATTATATCTTCAAACACACCTTCATAAATGAATTTAACCCTTCTAGAACCCGTTTCTTCTATTGTGTCGCCTATTTCTACTTGTAAATTTTCGGCAATCGTTAAAACTACGCCCTTTTTACATTTTTTGCCTGGTTTTACTAAAACTTCCCACTCGGTTAAATTATACCTTTTAAGAAGTAGAATTTCTACCTTGCCACCAAACTTAGTGTAGGCAAACATTCTTGCTGGTAAAACTTTAGTGTTGTTTCTAACTAAAACGTCGCCTTCTTTTAAGTAATCTACTATATCGTAAAAAGTTTTATGCGAAATTTTTTTGTCTTGTTTTTCGTAAACCAACAACCTTGAACTATCTCTAGGATACACAGGAGTTTGTGCTATTAAATTTTCGGGTAAAAAATAATCAAAATCGCTTGTTTTCATACTAGTCGTTATTTGTGGGTTCCTTTAAGTTGTTTTCCTTTTCTGCTGGTGGAGTTAAGCCAATGTGTTCGTAA
The DNA here is from genome assembly GCA_045655065.1 of Christensenellaceae bacterium. GTDB lineage: Bacteria > Bacillota > Clostridia > Christensenellales > Borkfalkiaceae > UBA1259. Next base: position 3,585 of record JAZOOP010000096.1, on the reverse strand, counting down.
CCTTTTTTAAGCAAAATTCTACCCCTTGGCGTTCTTGAAATAAAACCTAGTTGAAGTAAATATGGTTCGTACACGTCTTCTATAGTATTAGCATCTTCGTTAATGGTTGCAGCCAAAGTATCTAACCCACAAGGTGTGCCGTTAAATTTTTCTGCCATTGCAGTTAAAAGTTTAATATCTATTGCGTCTAGCCCAATTTCATCTATTTCTAACATTTCTAGGGTTTTCTTTGCATCTGAAAGTTGAATTGTAGAATGCCCTTTTACAGTTGCATAGTCTCGCATACGGCGTAGTAACCTATTGGCAATTCTTGGAGTTCCGCGGCTACGTTTTGCGCCTTCTAGCGCAGCGTCTTTATCTATGCCAAAACCTAACATTTTGGCTGCCCTTTCTATAATTTCTGCAAGTTCAGAAACGGAATAAGTTTCTAACCTACAAATAATGCCAAACCTATCTCTTAAAGGCGAAGAAAGCATACCTGCTTTAGTAGTAGCACCAACCAAAGTAAATTTAGGTAGTGCAACCCTAACCGTGCTAGCAGAAGGGCCTTTACCTGTAATTAAATCTAAAAAGAAATCTTCCATAGCAGAATACATAATTTCTTCTACGTTATGGTTTAGCCTATGTATTTCATCTATAAACAACACGTCGTTTTCGTTTAAATTGGTTATAATTGCGGCAAGGTCTGCGGCACGTTCTATTGCAGGACCACTAGTTATTTTAATTTGTGAACCCATTTCGTTTGCAATAATATGCGCTAGAGTTGTTTTACCAAGCCCTGCAGGGCCATATAATAACACGTGGTCAAGTGCGTCGTTACGCATTTTTGCAGATGCCATTGAAACGGCAAGGTTATCTTTTATTCTTTCTTGCCCAACGTAACCTTCCATAGATTTAGGGCGTATTACATTTTCTAATTCATCTTCACTTTGCATTACCGTGCTTTGAACTAATCTTTCTTCTTCCATAATTTCCCCTATCTAATATTTTTTAATGCAAACCTAATAATTTCAGAAAGTTCTGTTATTCCGTTTTCTTTTGCTAATTTTATTCCATTAATGCTTTCAGCCTTAGTTAAGCCTAAACTCATTAAGGCAATAACGGCATCTTTATTTTCTTCTTCAGTATTATCTTTTTCTTTCTTTTTAGTTACTACTGAAATTTCGCCCGTTTCAATATCTATAGCGCTAAACTTTTCACGAAGTTCTACAATTATACGCTCGGCAGTTTTTTTGCCTAAACCTTTTATTGAAGAAAGCCCCTTTACGTCGCTAGTGGCAATTTTTAGGGCAAGTTCGCCAAGTTCCATATTAGATAAAATTGTTATGCCCATTTTTGGGCCTACACCCGAAACGGAAATAAGTTTTAAGAACATTTCTTTTTCTTCTACGCTTACAAACCCGTATAAAGAAATTTCATTTTCTCTAACTGCTAAATAAGTATAAACTTCGGCTTGAAGTTGGCTACCATATTCTCTTAAAACAGCAGAAGAACAAGCTATTTCATAACCTATTCCGTTGTTTTCTAATAGCAAAGTTCCGTTTGAATTTTGTAGTATTTTACCTTTAATATAACCTAACATATTTTACCTTTTAAATTCTAAATAGTTTACCTAGTTTGTTGGTTTGAGCATGACATAGCGCAACGGCTAAAGCATCTGCTGCATCATCTGGGCGAGGAATACTTTTTAAGTTTAATAGAGTTTTTACCATTTTTTGCATTTGAGGTTTATCTGCCCTACCATAACCCGTTAGCGCTTGTTTAATTTGCAATGGAGTATATTCAAAAATTTTATTGCATTTTTTCATTATAGTAAGCAACAAAACCCCCCTTGCGTGTGCAACGGCTATACCCGTTTTTACGTTTTTAGCAAAGAAAAGTTCTTCTACGGCAATTTCATCTGGCTTAAATTTTTCTATAACCTGTTCTATGCCTTTTTCTAGTTTTATAAGCCGTTCGGCAAGGTTATCTTCTTTAGCAGTAGATATAATTCCGTAGTCTACCATTTGTGGTTTATGCTTTTCATCTTTATAAATTACCCCGTAACCTAAGGTTGCTAAACCAGGGTCAAAACCTAAAATTATCATACATAGTTATTGTACTCTATTTGCTAAAAAAAGTCAATAGAATATATAATTTACAAAACAAATATCGGGGCTAATTTTAGCCCCGATAAGTTACTTTAATAATTTGTTTTTTATTAATTACCCGTGTTGCAGAAATGGTATTGGTACGAGGTTAATTGTATTTCTACAGGAACGCCCGTATTAAACAAAGCCCTTTCTACCATAAAGGTAATAACGTCGCCTATGCTCATAGAATTTACTGCATCTGTAATAGTTTGCATACCTATTACGTTTACGTAAGGTTGGTCGTTTACTTTTAATTTTAGAATTTTATCGTTAACTCTAAAACCTGCTTGTTGTGCTAAAGAACCTTCTATAGTGCTCATAACACTAACTACAGTTTCACCACTAACGGTTTCTGAAAGGAAAGTTACACCCCACGTTACCCTTCTGCCAGAAACGTAACCATAGTTTGTTTCAGTTGCAGATGCAATAAGTTGCGTTGCAATATTAATTACCCCGTTATCTATTTCGCCCGTTGAAGTTGGTATGGTTAGTGGAATAGCAAAATTTACACCTTCTATGCTAGTATCGCCAGCGTTGGTTATGCCTACTAATTCACCATACATATTGAATAGTGGGCCACCTGAATTACCTGGATTAGTTTGCACGTCTATTTGGTTAAGCACCATTGTGCCAATATCTTCTACTTCAGTTTCTCTAAATAAGTAAGTAATTACCCCGTGAGATAACGAACCAGGTGCTTCTCCACCAGGGTTACCTATTGCAAAAACTTCTTCGCCGTAGTTTAAGGTATGTTTAGTTACATCCATAAATTTGGCTTCAACAATATCGTTTTTAGTGACGTTACTGCCAGAAATATCTAGTTTTAATACTGCTATATCTGAAGCTTTGTCGCCCCCAACCAACGTTACTGCTTGGTCGGGATATATTTGGTTACCTATTGTTCCGGTAAACGTATAGTCGGCTGAATTATAGTCGCTATCTAATGGATTTCTACAATTTTCATCTGGAATATACACGGAAACGTTACCTAAAGATTCTATAACGTGGTGGCAGGTTATTATATAAAAAATATTTTCATCTTCTTCGCCGTTTAGGTTAATATCTACAATTACCCCAGAGCCTGTAGAAGAAGCACTTCCGTTATTAACGTAAATAGTAACTACGCTACGCCTTACTTGTTGGGCTACGCTAGCCAAACTCATAGGGTCTTCTTGCCTGTCTTCAAACACCGTACTAAACTCTACGTCTACTTTTTCGTTTGCTAAATTTAATGAATTTGGCAAGTTAACGTTAGTTGTATAAGATAGTGTTTCGCCTTCGCCCCAAGTTTCAGTTTTATCTGGAGGGTTTGTGCCAACAAATTTACAACCTACTAAACTAACGGCACAAATAGTTAATATTATTAAAGATATTATAACTTTTTTTAATAGTTTTTTCATATTAATATACCTCCATAATATTTTATCACATTTATTGTAAAATGTGCAAGTTT
>JAZOOP010000095.1:0-2293 GCA_045655065.1 Christensenellaceae bacterium | reverse complement strand
CTTTTTTATTGACTTAAACTTTTTTTTATTATAAAATAATAAAGTATTTATTTTTACGGAGGCTTAACTTTATTTATGGACATTAAAAAAGTTGAAAAAAAATGGCAAGAATTTTGGGAAAAAGAAAAAATTAACAACTTTTCAGCAAAGAATTTTGATAAAAAATATTACTGCTTAGAAATGTTTTCTTATCCATCAGCAGCCAAACTTCATATGGGGCATTGGTATAACTACGGCCCTACGGATAGTTTCGTTCGTTTTAAGAAAATGAAGGGGTACGACGTGTTTCAACCAATGGGCTTTGATGCGTTTGGTCTACCTGCAGAAAACTATGCAATAAAAACAGGCATTCACCCTAAAGATTCAACCGAACAAAACATTAAGAACATGGAACAAACGCTTAGGGAAATGGGCGCAATGTTTGATTGGAACGCTGAAATTATAACTTGCAATGAAGACTATTATAAATGGACACAATGGTTATTCTTAAAATTATATGAAAATAACTTGGCATACAGAAAGGAAGCGCCTGTTAACTGGTGCCCTAGTTGCCAAACGGTTTTGGCCAACGAACAAGTAGTAAACGGCGTATGTGAAAGATGTAATTCACAAGTTATTAAAAAAGACTTAACTCAATGGTTCTTTAAGATTACCGACTATGCTGAAGAATTACTACAAGGCTTAAACACGTTAAATTGGCCTGAAAAAACTAAATTAATGCAAAAGAACTGGATAGGCAAATCTACCGGTGGCGAAATAGAATTTACTGCCGAAAGTGGCGATACTTTTAAAGTTTTCACCACAAGAGCAGACACACTTTTTGGCGTTTCTTACGTGGTTTTAGCACCAGAACACCCTCTTGTAAAAAAATTAACCTCTAAAAAACAAAAGAAAGCCGTTGAAGCATACGTAGAACAAACCGCTAAAACAAATGAAATAGATAGGCTTTCTACTGCTCGTGAAAAAACGGGTGTATATATTGGGCACAATGCAATTAACCCAATAAACAATAAAGTTATTCCTATTTACGTTGCAGATTACGTGTTATATTCTTACGGAACAGGTGCAGTTATGGGCGTGCCTGCTCACGATGAAAGAGACTTTGCTTTTGCAACTAAATACGACCTACCTATTACTAGGGTTATTAAAGGAATTAATTGCGACGATACCCTACCTTTTGTTGAAGATGGTATTTTAGTTAATAGTTTAGGCTTTGATGGAAAAAACAGCGAAGAAGCAAGAAAGAGCATAATAAATTCGTTAGTTAAAGTTGGCAAGGGCGAACACAAAACAAACTATAGGCTAAGAGATTGGCTTGTTTCTCGCCAACGTTATTGGGGCGCACCAATTCCTGTAATACATTGCGAAAAATGTGGCGCAGTTCCTGTACCTTACAAAGATTTACCTGTTAAACTACCTTACGACGTTGAGTTTAAGCCTGATGGAAAATCTCCACTAGCAAAATGTGAAGAATTTATGAATACTACCTGCCCTGTTTGTGGCGCTCCTGCAAAAAGAGACCCAGACACTTTAGATACTTTCGTTTGTTCTAGTTGGTATTTCTTAAGATACCCAGACTCACGTAACGACCAAGAACCATTTAACCCAGAAATCATAAATAAAATGCTACCTGTAGATAAATACGTAGGTGGCGCTGAACACGCTTGTATGCACTTATTATACGCTAGGTTTATTACAAAAGTTTTAAGAGATTTAGGTTACTTAAAATTTGATGAACCATTTAAATCGCTTGTTCACCAAGGCATTATACTAGGACCAGACGGATTTAGAATGAGTAAATCTAAAGGTAACATAATCCCACCAGACCCTTACGTTGAACAATACGGCGCAGACGTATTAAGACTTTATTTAATGTTTGGCTTCTCTTATACCGAAGGTGGTCCTTGGAACGACGACGGAATTAAAGCAATTACCAAATTCTTAGATAGAATTGAAAGGCTTGCAACTAAACTTGCACCTATTGCGCCTAAAAAATCTACACTTAACGGCGCAGATGAAAAAGAACTTCTATATGCTACAAACTATGCAATAAAGCAAGTTAATAACGATATGGAAAACTTCTCTTTCAATACTTCTGTTGCTAGATTAATGGAATTACTAAACGCAATTTCTAAATACGACACCAAGGAAGATGCAGAAAAAAATATTTTATTAGAAAAAGAATGTTTTAAGAAACTTATTCTTTTACTTGCACCATCTGCACCACATTTTGCCGAAGAAATTTGGAGAATGTTTGGTAACAAAACGTCTATATTTACCGTTAAGTTCCCAG
>JAZOOP010000094.1:0-3060 GCA_045655065.1 Christensenellaceae bacterium | reverse complement strand
AAGTCCCATCCTTCACACCAAAAAAAGAGATAGGTAAAAAACCTATCTTTTTTATTTTATGTAATTATACTAAGTAACGGATAGGACTTGAACGAAGTTCTTCGTAATGTAATGGAGAAGCATTAAGAAGAAAATTGCTTGCAATTTCCCGTAGGGTAAGAAAGGCACTCTTAAATATAGAGTGCCTTTTTTAGAACCAATTAGAAGAACTTTATTTTTCTTCTTTTTTATTTTTATTACAAATAGAACAACTACTGCAGTCGCTACAACCACAACTACACTTGCCTTTCTTTTTATTTATTATAGATATAGTTATAACAGCAACAACAAATATTGATACGCCTATTATAACTAAAATTTCACCAATACCCATTTATTTTACCTTTTTTAAACCTTTATTCCTTAATTTTATTATTACTCCAACAGTACTAAATATTGCTAACCAAATAAACAACGTCCACCACCAAGTGCCAACCGTATAAATTACAGAAGAAATTACGTAAGATGCAAATATCCAAAACACAAGTGTTCCACTAAACGTGTTCTTTTCTTTTAACTCTGCCCTTGCCGTTGCAACCGCAGCAAAACAAGGAATTGTTGTCATATTAAACGCTATAAAAGAAATTAGTGCAGGTATAGAAATATTAGTTGCCATTATCATAACCCTAACTGCGTCTATGCCGTCTTCTGCCATATAATCTAAACCACCAATTTCTAATGAAAGCATTGCTATCACACATGCTGCTAACGTTGAGAAAGTTGTAATAACGTTTTCTTTAGCAATAAGCCCAACTACCGCGGCAACAATAAATACCCAGCCAAACTGACCTAGTTGACTACCAAAGCCTAAAGGAGTAAACATAGGTTGAACAAACTGCCCTAATTTAGCTAAAATAGAATTATTAATTTGTTCATCAGATAAGAAAGACCAATCAAAACTAAAGTGAGTTAAAAGCCAAATAACTATTGTAGATGCTAATATAATTGTAAAAGCCTTTTCTATAAAGTGTTTTGCTTTATCCCATAAATGAAGCATTAAATTCTTAAACCTTGGCAAACGATAAGTTGGTAATTCCATTATAAATGGTGGAGTTTCACCTTTTAATGTTGTACTTCTCATAAATAATACAGCAATTATGGCAGAAGTTATACCAAGCAAATACATACCAAATGTAATAATATCTGCATTGCCAACACCAAAACCAGCAACTATACCACCTGCAATAGCAGTTAAAATTGGCAATTTTGCACCACAACTAAAGAAAGGTATTACCCTAATTGTTGCAATTTTTTCTTTGCTATCTGCTAAAGTTCTTGTGTTTATCATTGCAGGAACAGAACAACCAAAACCCATAATCATAGGTAAAAATGCTCTACCCGATAGCCCAAATTTTCTAAATAATTTATCTAAAATAAAGGCAATTCTTGCCATATAGCCACTGTCTTCTAAAATAGAGAACAACATAAATAAAACTAAAATCCAAGGCAAGAAAGAAAGTACGCCACAAATACCGTCTATAATACCATTGTTTACAAGTCCAACAGCCCAACTTGCTAGCCCGCTATTTTCTATTAAAGTTTGCAAAGCACCAAAAATTTCGCCAATTATTACTTCGTTCCATAAATTATTAATTATGCAACCGGGTGAAAATATTGCGCCGTCGTAAATACAAGAAAGTAATTTAACCCCAAAATTAATTGGCCCGTTTTCGTTTATTAAGCCTAAATCTTCTAAACTTGGAAGATTAAAAATTGAGCCTAAATATAAAAAATCTTCTGAAAAAGTTAAGTGAAAAATGGAAAATAATATTAGAATAAATATTGGAATACCCCAAATTTTATGAGTTAACACCTTATCTGCTTTATTAGACTTAGTTTCCTTAAATTTATCTTTATTCTTTTTCTTTATAGCAGGAGAAAAATGTTTACATATATATTTATATCTCCCGTCTGCAACAAGGGCTTCATAATCAGTTCCAAAAATATCGTCTTTATGAGTATTTTTAAATTCTTCTACCATAGAAACTATATTTTTGTGCATAGAAACTTCTAACTCATCACATTCAACAAGTTTAACTGCGTGAAAAAGTGGGTTTAATACATTTTGCCCTTTAAGAGCAATTTTTACGTCGTTTATTAAGTGGTATAGTGCAGTTTCTTTTAATACTGTTATACCTTTTCTACCGGTTTTGTAGGAATTATAAGCCCTTTCCATTAGTTCATCTAACCCTTGTTCTTTTAAGGCAGATATCTTAACTACAGGTATTCCTAATTCCATTTCTAAATATTTTTCATAAATTACGTCCCCTTCTTTTTCAACCTCGTCCATCATATTTAGGGCGATTACCATAGGAACGTCTATTTCCATTATTTGTGTTGTTAAATATAAATTCCTTTCTAGATTTGTTGCATCTATAATGTTAATAACACAATCTGGCTTTTCATCTAATATGTAATTTCTTGCAACAACTTCTTCAGGAGTATATGGCGAAAGCGAATAAATTCCAGGTAAATCTATAATTTGTATTTGTTCTTCTAGTTTTTTGTAAACACCTTCTTTTTTATCTACAGTAACACCAGGCCAGTTTCCAACGTGTGCAGTTGAACCGGTTAAACCGTTAAATAATGTGGTTTTACCACTATTTGGATTGCCTGCTAACGCAAACCTAATCATTATAAACCTCCATAATTACGTTTTTAGCTTCGTCTTTACGAAGTGTTAATTCATAACCCCTAAGCGTAATTTCAATAGGGTCGCCTAATGGTGCTTTTTTTCTTAAATATACTTCAATTCCAGGTGTAATTCCCATATCAAACAAACGCCTCTTTACCCTTTTTTCACCAAGCACGTTTAATACAAAGCCTTTATCACCTATGCGAAATTCATCTAAACTTATTTCTTTGCCTTTTTTCATAACTGCTCCTTACGTTTGGTTGAAATTGTGAAACATATTTCACATTTTCAAGAAAATTATATCATTGTTAAAATTTAATGTCAACTAAATTATGAAACTTTTTTCACATTTTAATAATTTTACTTGCAATTTATTTATAATCAAT
>JAZOOP010000093.1:0-4864 GCA_045655065.1 Christensenellaceae bacterium | reverse complement strand
TAAAATAGTTATTTCTTTCCTTTTAACCTTGTTTTTTTAGCGTTTTCTATTCCGTCTAAAATTTTTGGCATGTTTTCCATGGCCGTTTTATAGCCGATATCAAACATTTCGGCACGCTTATCAAAGGAAATGGATTTATAATCTTTTAAATCCATATGAAGCATAATATCGCTAAACTCATACCCTTTTTTCCAAGGTTCTTTAACTTTGCCTTGGTAAGTAGGAAAAATTCTTTGTAGTAAACCTGGTTGAGCGTTATGGTTAGCGAGGTCTATACCAACAATATAGTCTGCGCCCATTTCTTTAACCAAGTCGGCAGGTACGGAGTTACAAAAAGCCCCGTCTATATACTTAACGCCGTCAATTTCAACAGGTTTAAAAAATGGTGGATAGCAACAAGATGCACACACGGCACTTGCAATATTGCCCTTACTGAAAACCTTTTCTTCGCCCGTTTCTAGGTTAGTGGTAGTAACCATAAAAGGCTTTGGTAATTCTTCTATATTAAAAACTTTTAGGCTTCTTTCTATAACTCGTTTAAGCCCAATGGTATCCATATTAACCATTAAAAGATTTTTAATTTCACCAACGTCTACGTTTTCTATTAACTTGTAAATATCGGTAGCAGAATAGCCACTACAATACATTGCTCCTATTAAACTACCAATGCTAGTACCTGCAAGAATATCAAATTCCACGCCGTTTTCTTCAAAGGCTTTTAATGCCCCTAAATGACTAAAGCCTTTTGCTCCACCAGAGCCCAAGGCTAAACCAATTTTAATTTTTTTTGGTTTCTTTTTAAATAACCAACTAAAAATTTTCCACATATTAATCTTCGTTCTCCAAGCACTTCTTCGTTGGCTTTTTAATAGAAATTCTAACTATGGTAACAACCAATAATATTAACGCCAAACCAAACAAAGTATATAAAATATAATCTAAAACGGCTATAGTCCAAATAGCAATGCAAATTTCTGCCAACACAGAAATTATAAGCCCTGCAACAAGGTTGCCTAAGGCAACGGGTAAAATAACGTCTTTAAATTTTAAGCCTAAAAATACTGCAACGGCAGTACCCGTCCAAACCCCCGTCATAGGAAGTGGAATTGCAACGAAAATAAAAACACCTAACTGCTTCATAAAGGTAGAACTTCTAGTTGCGTTTTTATTTAAACATTGTTCTTTTAACACAGCCTTTTCGGCTTTACTTTGAAAGAAAAGTTCAATTTTAACGGCAAAGGTGTTAATAAACTTAATTTTTTTAAGCAAGTTTAATACCGGTTTAAGTAGCCAATAAATAGGCACAAAAACTATTGTAGAGCCTAAATAAGAAAGACCTAGCGCAGTAAAAAACCCAAACCCAACACCCCTAGCAAAAACTATAGCACCTTTAAGTTCTATTAAAGGCACTAAAGCCATAATAAGTGTAGACAAAATATTATTATTTAAAAGATGGCTAATAAAATTTACCATAAAACGCCCTTTTTGTTGATTTTTTACTAAATATAAGTATAATATAATTATACTAAAAATGCAATAAAAAAATTCAAATAAGGTAAAAATAAATATGACGACGCAAAGAATGCTTTCCCCTTTTAGAAAAGCGCTAACACAATTTAAAATGTTAAAAGACGGCGATAAAGTTGCCGTTGGCGTTTCTGGTGGAAAAGATAGCGTTACCCTACTAAAACTTTTTTGTGAATATAAAAAGTTTGCGCCCGAAAAATTTGATTTAATTGCCATTTCTATTGATTTGCAGTTTGACGGCAAACCTACCGACTTTTCTTTAATAAAAGAAATGTGCGATAGTTATGGCGTAGAATATTACGTAGAAAAAACAGATATTGGGCAAATTGTTTTCAACGAAAGAAAAGAAAAAAACCCTTGTTCATTATGTTCTAAAATGCGTAAAGGTGCTTTGTACGATTTAGCAACTAAACTAGGTTGTAATAAAGTTGCGTTAGGTCACCATAGTGACGATATGGTAGACACAATGCTACTTTCTTTTTTCTACGAAGGCAGGCTTTCTACCTTTGCGCCAAAAAGTTATTTAAGTAAAACTAATATTACTATGATTCGCCCCCTACTTTTTTTAAGGGAGTGTAATATTAAAAGTTATGCAAAAACCTTGCCGATTACAAAAAGTTGTTGCCCTGCAAACGGCAATACTAAAAGAGAATACGTTAAAAATTTAGTAGAACAAATTTCTAAAGATATTCCTAACGTGCGTGAAATTATGTTCACCGCCCTTTTGCATAGCGAAAGATATAACCTATTTAACAAATTTAACGAAGAAATAGATAAAATTTTGTAAAAAAAGCAAAGCTAGACCACCCGAAATTTTGGGTGGTCTAAGGTTTTAAAAATATTAAAGGCTAACGGAGTTCCGTTAGCCTTTTTCTTAAAACTTATTTATCTCTACCAATTAACTCATCTAAAGAGATGCCGTAAAAATCTGCAAGTTTAACGCAAAAATCTATGTTTGGTAAAATTTTACCACTTTCCCACCTGCTTATGTTTTGATGAGAAGTATTTATTCTTTTTGCCACGGCAGATTGGCTTAAACCCAATTTTTCTCTTTGCTCTTTAAGTGCTTCGCCATAATTTAGCGTTAATTTTTCTTCCATATTTATATTATAGTACATTTTTGTGCAGATTACTTTTATTGCACAATTTTGTGCAATATAATAAACCTACAAACTCCGTTGTCGCGAAATAAAGGTAAAAAAGAGATAAGGACATTTAGCCGTTATTCTTTTTTGTTTTATAAAAATATTAAAGGCTAACGGAGTTCCGTTAGCCTTTTTCGTATACTTTATATTAAATTACTTTTCTAATTTTTCTTTTAATGCTTGTAGTTGGTTGTAAAGTTCAGCAGGAACTCTTTCGCCAATGCTGTCGTAGAATTCTTTAATGCCTTTAACTTCTTCTAACCAGCTTTCTTTATCTATAGAAAGTAATTCTTCAATAGTTTCTTTAGAAACGTCTTCTAAACCAGCGATATTAATATCTTCTACGTTAGGAACGTAACCGATAGCAGTTTCTTTAGCGTCTACTTTGCCTTCGCATCTATCTAAAATCCAGTCTAATACGCGTAGGTTATCGCCAAAGCCAGGCCACATGAAGTTGCCTTCATCGTCTGTTCTAAACCAGTTAACGTTGAAGATTTTTGGTTGGTTTTTAACCTTTTTGCCCATTTCAATCCAGTGGTTGAAATAGTCGCCCATATTGTAGCCGATAAATGGTCTCATAGCCATAGGGTCACGCCTTACTACACCAACTGCGCCAGTTGCAGCAGCAGTTGTTTCAGAAGCCATAATAGAACCTACGAATACACCGTTGTTCCAATCTTTTGATTCGTATACAAGTGGAGCAGTTTTTGCTCTTCTGCCACCGAAGATAATAGCAGAAAGTGGAACGCCGTTAGGTGCTTCAAATTCACTTGATAAGCATGGGCAGTTAACCGTAGGTGCTGTGAAACGGCTGTTAGGGTGAGCGCCACAAGTAGATTTATCTTTTTTATCGTACTTGGTGTAATCCCACTTTTCGCCTTTCCAGTTAATAGCGTTCTTTGGAGGGTTGTTATCTAAACCTTCCCACCAAACTGTGCCGTTATCTAAATCTTCAACAACGTTAGTGAAGATTGTGTTTTTCATTGTAGAAAGTAATGCGTTAGGGTTAGATTTCATGTTTGTACCAGGAGCAACACCGAAGAAACCGTTTTCTGGGTTTACTGCCCAAAGTCTGCCGTCTTCGCCTACTCTAATCCAAGCGATATCGTCGCCAACACACCAGCATTTATAGCCTTTTTCTTTATAGATTTGTGGTGGAATTAACATTGCTAGGTTAGTTTTACCACAAGCAGAAGGGAATGCAGCAGCAACGTATTTAACTTCGCCCTTAGGATTTTCAATACCTAAAATAAGCATATGTTCTGCCATCCAACCTTCGTTTTTACCTAAGAAAGATGCAATTCTTAATGCAAAGCATTTTTTACCAAGTAATACGTTACCACCGTAGTTACTGTTAATAGACATAATTAAGTTTTCTTCTGGGAAGTGGCAAATATATCTCTTTTCTTCAGAAAGTTCTGCATAAGAGTGTAAGCCTTTAATGAAATCGCCATCTCCTAAAGCATCTAAAACGTTTTTACCAACTCTGGTCATAATAGCCATGTTTAGTACAACGTAAATAGAGTCGGTAAGTTCAATACCAATTTTAGAGAACTTGCTACCTACTGCACCCATAGAATATGGAATAACGTACATAGTTCTGCCTTTCATAACGCCTTTGAATAAGCCGTTTAGCATATCTAATGCTTCGCTTGTTTCCATCCAGTTGTTGATTGGAGCAGAGTCTTCTTTTTTCTTTGAACAAATAAACGTTCTGCCTTCTACCCTAGCAACGTCGTTAATAGTAGTTCTGTGTAAATAACAACCAGGAAGTTTTTCTTGGTTTAATTTGATAAGAATGTTTTCTTCTACTGCTTGTTTACGGAACGCTTCTAGTTGTTCTTCGCTACCGTCTACCCAAACGATATTATCTGGTTGGCAAAGTTCTTGTGTTTCACGAATAAAGTCTAATACTTTTTTGTTTGTTGTCATTTTTTTATCTCCTTACTTTGTCTTCTTTATTTTAAAATTTGGTTTTGTTTTTCCGTTTTTTACGAAAAAAACAAGGTTAAGTTAAATAGTTTATTCTTAAAAAACCCTTTACTCCCTTATTGTGTAGTATACCAAATAAATTGTCAATTGTAAAATAAAAAAACGGCTTTTAAGAAATTTATAATAAATTTATAAAAAAAATTTTTTTATACAAAATTTTACTTTGTTTTACATATTTTTATATTTTTTTTAATTTGCTG
>JAZOOP010000092.1:0-1887 GCA_045655065.1 Christensenellaceae bacterium | reverse complement strand
TGGCAACCTTATGGGCGCAAGCGCAGCGGCGCTATTAAACGCATTAAAGGTCTTGGCAAAACTTGACGACGACCTTTTGCTTATATCTTCTAAGGTCATAGAACCAATCCAAAAATTAAAAGTAAACCATATGGGCTCAGTTAACCCAAGATTACATACTGACGAGATTTTATTGTCGCTTGCAGTCAGTGCTGCAACCGACCCTAAGGCAAAACTTGCAATGGAGCAGTTGTCTAAACTAAAAGGCGCAGAATTCCACTCTTCAGTCGTGCTTTCATCAACAGATGAAAAAACGCTTAAAAAACTTGGCATTAACGTTACTTCAGAACCAAGAAGAGAGAGCGAAATAATGCCTAATATCAAAAATATATAGAAAAAACACTTAAAAACGTATAAAAATCACACAAAAAATTTTTATTGCTTATTGACAACAAAAGATGGCTGTGATATAATACAATAAATTAGACGCTTGGTTTTAATAGCGTATAAGTTTAATCGAAAAAACGTGGTTAGGAGAAAAAAACTATGAGTACAATTATGATAGTTCTATTGTGCGTTGACGTTATATTGTTAGTAGCATTATTTGCATACGTTGTCAATGCAATCTTAAACAAAGATGAAGAAACGGCTGTTAAAGTTGAAATTAAAGAAGAGGTTATAGCCCCAGTCGTTGCCGAAGAAACTGAAGAAGTTGCCGTAACAGAAGAGGAAGACACAGAAGACGATAGATTTGTTGTTAAACGCACACCTTTCGCACAAAAAATGTTGACCTTAGATGCTAAAACCCAAATATATTATGAAAAAATACATAATGCTTTTAAGGCGTTAAGAAAAATTAACCCAAGAATATCAAGCAAAGGTGTTTCTTATAGGTTGGGAAGAGAACTCGTTGCTAAAATTAGCGTTAGGGGTAAGACAATGCGTCTTCACTTAGCGCTTAACGTAAACGACTTTGCGCAAAACATCTATTTCCAAAAAGATTTATCTGACGTTAAGGCGTATGTGGAAGTTCCATTTATGGTAAAGGTAAAGAGTGATAGAGGCTTAAAGAAAGCGCTTGAACTCGTTGAAGCATTGTGTCAAGCAAAGGCTATCGAAAAGAAAGTTCGTTTCAACGAAATTGATGCAATAGCGGAATTAAAAGAAAAGATTTAAAATTAACAAAAAAACTAAAAGCAAGTGAGTTCACTTGCTTTTTTATTGTATATGAAAACCACGGGATAGTCCCGTGGTTAAAAAGAGGTTAACCTTTACATAAAAATACCTCCTATGTTAAAATAAGAAAGTAGTCTACACAATCAAATTAAACATAGGAGGTTTGTCATATGAATGACATAAATAGTTTAGCACATACGAAGTGGAATTGCAAATATCACATAGTATTTGCACCAAAATATCGAAGAAAAGTTTTCTATGGAGAAAAAAGGTTAGAAATTGGAGCAATTCTACGAAGTTTGTGCGAATGGAAAAAAGTAAATATACTAGAGGCTGAAGTGTGTATTGACCACGTGCATATGCTCGTGGAAATACCACCCAAAATGAGCGTGTCGGGTTTTATGGGGTATTTAAAAGGAAAAAGTACCGTTTTAATATATCAAAGATATACAAATTTAATGTTGAAATACCGACACAGAGAATTTTGGTGTACAGGATATTACGTAGATACAGTAGGAAAGAACACAAAGAAGATAAAAGAATACATCGCAAATCAATTAAGCGAAGATAAGAAAATGGAACAACTAATAATACAAGAAGCAGTAGACCCATTTAAGAAAAAGTAAGCGATTTGCGATACGCACAAGTAGACTACGTGCTTTACACGTCGCTAGAACAAGGGGTTTTACCCCTAAATGAAAAACCACGGGGTTTACCCGTGGATTTTTATTT
>JAZOOP010000091.1:0-8542 GCA_045655065.1 Christensenellaceae bacterium | reverse complement strand
TAACAAGGTTGTTAGGGAAGTTAAACAAATTTTGGAAGATAGTAAAATTAAAGGTGAAGTTTTTGGTAGAAAAAAACACCTTTATAGTATTTATAGAAAAATGAAACAGCAAAACAAGGAATTAGACCAAATTTACGACGTTGTTGCTGTTAGAATAATTGTAAAAACCGTAGAAGAATGCTACAAAATTTTTGGTAAAATTCATAAAATTTGGAAACCTATTCCAGGTAGAATAAAAGACTATATTGCTACCCCAAAACCAAATATGTACAAGTCTTTGCACACAACGGTAGTTACTAACTTTGGTAGAATTTTTGAAATTCAAATTCGTACTTACGAAATGAATCACGCAGCCGAGTATGGTATTGCTGCGCATTGGAAATATAAAGAAAACAAAAAGAAAGAAGACGACTTTGACCAACGCCTTGCTTGGATAAAGGAAGTTATGGAATGGCAAGGTGGACTAAAAGATAGCAAAGAGTTTTTAGATTCCTTAAAGGGAGACGTTTATAGTTCAGAAGTTTTAGTATTTACCCCTAAAGGAGACGTTAAAAGGTTGCCTAGTGGGGCAACTCCTATAGACTTTGCTTATTACGTTCACTCTCATATAGGTAACACTTGCGTAGGGGCAAAGGTTAACTCTAAAGTAGTTCCACTAAACACCATTTTGCAGTCTGGCGACGTTGTTGAAATTCTTACTTCTAATACATCTAAAGGCCCTTCTTGGGATTGGCTTAAGGTTGTAAAAAGTTCTAGTGCACGTGTAAAAATTAAGCAATTTATAAAGCGTGAAATTAAAGAAGAACATTTGCAAATTGGTAAAAATGCCTTTACTGAAGAAGTTGATAAAAGGGGATACGCTGTTGCAGACGTTCTAACTGAAGAATATTTTTATAGGCTTGCTTCTAAATTGTGTTTTAGTAGCCAAGAAGAAATGTTTTTAGTAATTGGTTGTGGCGCTGTTTCTGTTAACCAAGTGGTTTCAAAACTTGTAGATTTTTATAAAAAAGACCAAGCCTTTGAAAAAAATTCAAAAAACATGCAAACTGCAACGGGCAGAGTTGTGGTTAAAGGTATGGGCAACGTTTTAGTGCGTTTTGCAGGCTGTTGTAACCCTGTTCCTGGAGATGAAATTGTAGCATCATTTATATCTCACGGGCAAGGGGTTACCGTGCATAGAAAAGATTGTTCAAAATTACTTAATACCGACCAAAATGTAATTCCAGCAACATGGCCAGATAAAATTAATAATAGTTTTAATGCTTGCATTAAAGTAATTGGTAAAGACCAAACGGAAATTTTATGTGAAATATCTACCTTTGCACTAAAAGAAGGTTTGCAAATTCTTAGCGCTAACGGAAGAATAGATTTAAAAAACAACCAAGCCGTTATAGATTTGGTTATTAAGCTAAAATCTAAAAAAGCGCTAGATGGATTGTTAGATAAAATTAAAAACATAAAATCTGTTGTAGACGTTTATAGGACTGCGTGCAAACTATGAAACTATACCATTTAAGTACGGGACCGCTTAAAGTCAATACCTATTTTTTGGTTAACGAAAATAACCAAGCCGTTGTTATAGATAGTGGCGAAAACTATAATTTAATAACAAAAACGGCAAAAGAAAACGGGTTTAAGTTAGAATATGCATTATATACTCACGGGCATTTTGACCATGCTGGCAACGCAAAAAAGTTGCAAGATGACGGCGTTAAAATAGTTATTAGCAAAATAGATGCTAAAAAACTTTCTAATGACGATAATTTAAGTAAACATTTTGGCAGAAATTTTGAATATTTAACTCCAGACGTAACTTTTTACGACGGAGAAGTTTTAAGCCTTTGTGGTATTAAAATAACTGCCTTAATAACACCTGGGCATACAGACGGCTCTGCGTGTTTTATTGTAGAAAACAATATATTTTCGGGCGATACGTTATTTTTAGAAAGCGTTGGCAGAACAGATTTCCCTACCGGCAACAGAGATATGCTTGTTAAAAGTGTAAAAAGGTTGTTTGCTTTACAAGGCGAATATAACGTTTTACCTGGGCACGACGACTTTACCACACTTTCTCACGAGAGAGAATTTAACATTTTAAACGAATATGATTAAATCGGATATACCACAAATAGAAAGCGAATTAAACGAAGTTATTTCTTTGTTTGAAGAAGTTGAAAAATTAAATATAAAGCATATATTTGCTAAAAAAGAAGATAGGGTTGTAAACACCTTTACGTTTGCAGGTAAAAGTTTTGCCTATGGAAATTTAATGCCTAAAAACCTTAGTGAAATAGAAGAGAAAAGGTTAGTAAAAAGGTTTGCAAAACTTTCACTTTATAAAGCACTTTCTAGGTTTTACGAAAAGGAAATGCCTTGGGGCTCTTTAACGGGTATAAGACCTACTAAGTTAGCATATTCGCAAATAGAAGAAACGGGCGAATTTGAAGAGTTTTTTGTAGATACTATGAAAGTTTCTAAAGAAAAAACCCAACTTGTTAAAAACGTTCTTAACACTCAAAAAGGAATATATAAAAAAGACGATAATAATACAGACTTTTTTGTATTTATTCCATTTTGCCCAACTAGGTGTAAATATTGTTCGTTTATTACTAACGATATAGAAAGAACAAGGACTTACGTAGATGAATACGTTAACGCACTTGTAGAAGAAATTAGGCATAGTGCAAAATACGTTAAAACCTTGCGTAGTATTTACGTTGGCGGTGGCACGCCCGTTGCTTTAGATAATAAAAACTTAGAAAAAATTTTAATAGAACTTGCAAAAATAAATACGGGTGTAGAGTTTTCGGTAGAAGCAGGCAGGCCAGATGCCATTACAAAAGAAAACCTAAAGTTATTAAAAGACTACGGCGTAACTAGGGTTTGCGTTAATCCACAAACTTTTAACGATAAAACTTTGCAACTTTTAGGTAGAAATCATACTGCAAAACAAGTTATAGATGCATATGAATTGACAAAAAACGATTTTTCGGTTAATATGGATTTAATAGCAGGCTTAGAAGATGAAAGTTTTTTAGATTTTAAGAAGAGTATAGATACTTCTATTTCGCTTTTACCAGATAATATTACCGTGCATACTTTGTGTGTTAAAAAAGGCTCTACCTTAAGCGAACAAACAAGCAGGTTAAGTGCAAACGAAGTAAATAATATGGTAGACTATGCGTTAAGTGAATTATTGCAAAACGGGTATTCTCCATATTACTTGTATAGGCAAAAATATATGGCGGGTAATTTAGAAAACGTTGGATATACTAAACCGGGCAAGGCTTGTATATATAACGTAGACGTTATGGAAGAAATTTCTCAAAATATTGCTTGCGGAGCAAACGCTATTAGCAAAAGGGTTTATAATGCTGGAGAAAGAATAGAAAGATGCGCTTCTCCAAAAGATATTTTAACCTACCTAAAAACCATTGAAAAGATAAAACAAAATAAAGACGATTTGTTTTGTTAAATAAAAGGAGAACTTATGAAATTAATTTCTTTTGCTGTTCCGTGTTATAATTCTGCGGAATATATGCATAAATGTATTGATTCACTTCTTAAGGGTGGTGAAGAAATAGAAATTTTAATAGTTAACGATGGTTCTACTAAAGATAATACTAAAGAAATTGCAGATGAGTATGCTAATAAATATCCAACAATAATTAAGGCTATACATAAAGAAAATGGTGGCCATGGCGATGCCGTTAATTTTGGCATTAAAAATGCTACTGGTAAGTATTTTAAGGTAGTTGATTCTGACGATTGGGTAGACGAACAATCTCTTTATAAACTTATATCTGCCGTTCGTTCTTTTGAAGGTAAAGAAGAAGTGCCAGACGCATTTTTAACAAACTACGTTTATGAATATACTTTTAACAATACGGAAAGAATAGTAGAATATAAAAATCTTCCAAAAGAAAGGCTATTTGGTTTTGAAGAAACGAAGATGTTTGAATTAGGTCAATTTATTGCCATGCATAGCGTAACCTATAGAACGGAATTGTTAAGGGAAATAGGGTTAGAATTACCTAAACACACTTTTTATGTAGATAATATTTTTGTTTACGTTCCATTGCCATATATAAAAAATTTCTACTATATAGATACCAATTTTTATAGGTATTTCATAGGTAGGCCAGACCAATCTGTAAACGAAAAAGTTATAATGAGTAGAATAGACCAACACATTTTGGTTACTAAAGTTTTACTAGAAAAACACAATATTAACGACTTACAAAAAGAAAGACCAAAGTTATATAAATATATGCAAAGTTTTTTACTTATTATGATGGTTGTAAACAGCATTTATTTAATTAAACTTGGTGGAAAAGAAAACCTAAAGAAGAAAAAAGAACTTTGGGAATATTTTAAGGAAAAAGACCCTGTTACCTGTAGACGTACGAAAAGAAGATTTACCGGTATGGTAAGTTCTAACAATGGTTTTGTTTGTTGGATTTGCAAAAATATATATACCATCGTTAGAAAAATATATAAATTTAACTAAAAAAACTTAAAGCAGTTAAAAATTAGTTTACAAAGAAAATAAAATTTGTTATACTTATTAGGCTTAATGCTCTATGGCAAGGTTTTGTGGCTCTCCACCCTTAGCTTTGTTTAGAGTGAATTATTCCATAAAAGAAGGAGGATAAATAATTATGGACAAGGCAAAAAAATTAGAAATCATAGCAAAATTCGGTGCTAACGAAAAAGACACCGGTTCTGCAGAAGTACAAATTGCACTTCTAACAGAAAGAATCAACCACTTAAACCAACACCTAACCGAAAACAAACACGACAATCATTCTCGCCGTGGCTTAATGAAAATGGTAGGTGAACGCCGTAGTCTTTTAGATTATCTTAAAGGTATTGATATTGAAAGATACAGAAAGATTATCGCACAATTAGATTTAAGAAAATAGTTTATTGGGGGCGACGTTTTTTGTCGCCCACTTTTTCTTATTTTTTAGTGTTTTAAGTGTGTATTAATCTAAAATTAATAGCGTTAATAGGTTATTAACGTTTCTAAATAAAAGAGTTTATAAGGAGATTGATATGACAAAAACTTACAGAGAATTCAAAACCACAATAGGTGGCAGAGAAGTTATTGTTGAAACAGGCAAATATGCTGAACAAACAAACGGCTCTTGCGTAATTCGTTGTGGTGAAACAGCAGTTATGGTAAACGTTACTATGGCTGACAAAGCAAAAGACGGTATGGATTATTTCCCTCTAGGTGTAGATTTTGAAGAAAAAATGTACGCTATTGGTAAAATTCCAGGTGGCTTTAAAAAGAGAGAAGGTAGAGCATCAGATAAGGCTATTTTAACTTCAAGGCTAATAGATAGACCTATTAGACCACTTTTCCCAAAGGGTTTATTTAACGACGTTATAGTTATTGCAACCGCATTATCTGTTGAACCAGATATTCAACCAGAACCACTTGCAATGTTAGGTAGTTCTATTGCAATTAGTATTTCAGATATTCCTTTTGCAGGCCCAACGGGTAGCGTAGTAGTAGGTATGGTAGATGGCGAGTACGTTATCAACCCAGACGAAGCGCAAAGAGCAAAAAGTGCATTAACCCTAAACTTAGCAGGTACTAAAGACGCTATTATGATGGTTGAAGCAGGCGCAAACGAAATTTCAGATGATGAAATGGTAGGTGCAATTCTATTTGGTCACGAAGAAATTAAACGTCTTTGCGATTTCCAAGAAGAAATCGTTAAAGAAATTGGTAAACCAAAAAGAGAAATGGAATTATACCATATTCCAGAAGAAATTGACAACGCTGTTAGAGAATATGCTAGCGAAATGTTAGATAAGGCTTTAGATACTTTTGATAGGCACACCCGTCAACAAGGTCAAGACCAAGTTGAAAAAGATTGTTTAGAACACTTTGCTGAAATCTTCCCAGACAAAGCAAGAGAAATTAAAGATAGCCTTTACTATTTAACCAAAGAAAAAGTTAGGGCTAAAATAACCAACTTAGGTATCCGTCCTGACGGCAGAGGGTTAACCGACGTTAGAAATATTTGGTGTGAAGCAGGCGTTCTACCACGTGCACACGGTTCTGGTGTGTTCACTAGAGGTATGACACAAGTTATGTCAGTATGTACTTTAGGTATGCTTTCTGAAGTTCAAAAACTAGAAGGCCTAGACGGCGATACTGAAAAGAGATATATGCACCAATACAACATGCCTGGTTATGCTTCAGGCGAAGCAAAACCTTTAAGAAGCCCAGGTAGAAGAGAAATTGGTCACGGTGCACTTGCAGAAAGGGCTTTAGAACCTGTTATTCCAAGTGAAGAAGAATTCCCTTACGCAATTAGAATTGTTTCAGAAGTTATGAGTTCTAACGGCTCTACTTCTCAAGGTAGCGTATGTGGTTCTACACTTGCTCTTATGGATGCCGGTGTTCCAATTAAAGCACCTGTTGCAGGTATTGCTATGGGCTTAATTAAAGACACGGAAACAGGCAAGGTTTCAATCCTAAGCGATATTCAAGGTTTAGAAGACTTCCTTGGCGATATGGACTTTAAGGTTGCTGGTACTGAAAAGGGTATTACTGCTATCCAAATGGATATTAAAATTAAGGGTATAGACGAAGCAATTTTAAGAAAGGCTATTGCTCAAGCAAACGTTGGTAGAAAATACATTTTAAGCAAAATGTTAGAAGCCATTGATACTCCTAGAGCGCAACTTTCTAAATACGCTCCAAAGATTATTTCTTTCCAAATCAACCCAGAAAAGATTGGCGACGTTGTTGGTAAACAAGGTAAAGTTATTAACAAAATTATTGAAGAAACAGGCGTTAAAATTGATATTGACGACAACGGCACGGTTAACGTTGCTTGCGTTGGCGACGTTGCTCAAGCAGAAAGAGCAAAAGCAATTATTCTTTCTATTGCTAAAGACCCAGAAGTTGGCGATATGTTCATTTCAGAAGTAGTTAGAATTCTACCAAAAGTTGGTGCATTCTGCGAACTTGCCCCTGGTAAAGACGGTATGATTCATATTTCTAGAATGAGCGATAAGAAGATTAACTCTGTAGAAGAAGTTCTTCATATTGGCGACAAAGTAAAAGTAGAAATTTGCAAAATTGGCGAAAAGGGTATTGACCTAAAACTACTTGAAATTGTTAACGATTAATTGCTAATTTAACTATTAAGAACCTAGAAAATTCTAGGTTCTTTTTTATTTAAGAAATATAAAATTTTAGTGCTTTTTTGTAATAAAAGGGTAAAGTTTAATTATTTTCTTGCAATTTTTTAAGTTTTATTGTAAACTATATTTACCATTTTTTAGAATAATAACTTTTAAACATACAACCAATAAAGTTACTACTTAAAATAAAAAACTCCCAACTAACTTGTTAGCAGGGAGTTAATGTAGAACAAAAGTTTGTTTTTGCTTATATTTTGTGGTAAAATATCATTGGGTACTACCATTACGGTAATAAGCGGTTAGCCTTCTACGGAGGGACTGCGACCCTCCGATGACATAGAAATCCGTTTTTAGGAAATCCCTGTTAAGGAGGGATGTCTATGACTATAGAAAGTCTCTTAGCTATTCTCAGCTTTGGAGTTGCTACTTTTAGTCTAGGCTACATGATTGGTCTAAACCATTCTAATACGCAAAAATAACCGCCCCGTCTGACATGATATGTACCCAGAATCCTGGACACACAATTATATAACTTATGCAATGCACATGGATGCTTCTCTGTATTTAGCAGGGGGCATCCATTTTGTTTTCGCCTGTATTCGTTCGTTGTTGTAGTAATCAATATATTTACTTACCGCTTCATAGAAAATCTCAAAAGTTGTATATTGCTTTTCATAACCATAATACATCTCATTCTTTAATCTGCCGAAAAAGGATTCCATAATGCTATTATCATAACAATTACCTTTTCTAGACATGGATTGGATAATACCATTTTCTTCCAAAGTTTTTCGGTACATTAGATGTTGGTATTGCCACCCTTGGTCTGAGTGTAATACTACCCCTGTGACATCATCAAACTTTTCAAGAGCAGCATCTAGCATTCTCTTAACTTGCTCCAAATTAGGGCTAAGAGAAAGGTCATAAGAAATAATTTCATTTGTGTTCATATCTAGTATGGGAGAAATATAACATTTTCCCCACGAAAATTTAAACTGCGAAACATCTGTAGTCCATTTTTGAAGCGGAGCAGTAGTAGTGAAATCTCTCTCAATCACATTAGAAGCAATTTTTCCAGTTTCGCCTTTGTAGGAATGATATTTTTCTTTCGGTCGTTTACCGAAAAGTTCCATATTGTGCATAAGGCGTTGTACTCTTTTGTGATTAACTTTGTAACCTCTATTCAATAATTCTCTGTGAACCCTACGCACTCCATATCTTTGTTTATTATGGTCAAAGATGTCTTTTATGACTTTCATTAAGTTTTCGTTTCTAACGTAAACCAAATCAACTTTGTTTAATTCAAAGTAGTATGTAGATTTCGCCATTCCCATTGCTTCAAGCAAGTATTTCAAGGGATGTCCTTTTTTAC
>JAZOOP010000090.1:0-3212 GCA_045655065.1 Christensenellaceae bacterium | reverse complement strand
TGTTGCTTTTGGGTTTTTTTAGTGATATAATATTTTTACTAATTATATTTTAACGATTTTATAGTTTTAAGGAGTAAATTTTATGAGATTTTTAATGATTGGCGCACATCAAGACGATGCTGAATTTGAATGTGGCGGAACAGCCACCCTACTTGCTAAACAAGGCCACGAAGTAAGGTTTTTATCTTGCTGTAACGGTTGTGGCGGACACCACAGATTATCTAAAAAAGAAATTAGCGCAAGACGTTGGGAAGAAAGTAAAAAAGTTGCTAAACTTTTAGGTATTGAATATGAAGTTTGGCACGATATGGACGACTGCTCTATTATGCCAGATTTAGAAACCAGAAGAAGAATGATTAGGTATATTAGAAATTATAAGCCAGACGTTATTATTACCCACAGAACAAACGACTACCACGCAGACCACAGAAACGTTGGTATTTTAGTTCAAGACGCATCTTACGTTTTAATAGTTCCAAACGAATGCCCTGATGCACCTGCGATGAAAGATATGCCTGTTATTTTGTTTATGGACGACCCTTTTACTAACCCTGTTTTGAAACCAGAAATTATTGTTCCTATAGATAGCGTTATAGATACTAAACTTCAAATTTCTGCAATAAACGAAAGCCAAGTCTACGAATGGTTACCATTTACTCATAACGAACCTGAAGCAGATAAAAATAATCCAGAAGAAGTTTTTAGAATTTTACGTGGTTTTGAAATTACCGAAAAAACTACTGATAAAGAAATATTAGCATCTAAAAACCGTGCTTACGCAGTTAGGTATGCAAAAGTTGCTGCTAAACACAGAAAGTTCTTAATTAAAACCTACGGCAAAGCAGGTAAAAAAGTTAGATACGCAGAAGTGTTTGGTTGTAGCGAATATGGTACGCCAATTACCGAAGAAGTTAGAAAAATTTTAACTAACTTAAAATAAATTTTAACTTAAAATATAATTAAAAAAGGGTAGCAAAATTTTGCTACCCTTTTCTTCTTATAAAACTTTTTTGTTCATATTTTCTATAACGTTTTTATCTTTTAGTTTTTGCACAACTAAGCCAACCCCCAAACTAATTGCTTCTACCATAAATATCTTTTTAAGATTTTTATCATAACAAATTAATGCCCCAGCCATACCCAAATCAGTTTGGTCTATAAAATACCCTATTTCGCTATATTTATAAGTTTTTGTTTTGCCAAAGAGTTTAAATACAACGATTTCATCTTCTTTTGCTATTACGTAGTTAAATGCAACCCATAAATAGCCGAAACCACCCAAAAGCAAAAACAACGAACAAATGAGAATTATACATACCAACTCAATCTCTTCTAGTCCTTCACTAAATATGCAAGCAAGTATTAAGCCCACCGAACTTATAATTGCGAAACCTAGAAAAAATATAGATACTACTTTTGGTGGTTTAGTGCGAATTTCGTTTTCAGTATTAATACGTTTTTCTTCTCGTTTTTTCAAGCAAAGCGTAAGAGAAAAAAATAATTGAACTGCTATTGGTATTAAAAGGAACATCAATATTCGTAAGAGCATAAACTAAAAAATCCTTCCATCTATTCTTCAAATTTTACGGCGTCTTCGTAAACTTTTTCTGCTTTAGAATTATCTGCCTTATCTAATAAAGAGCCAACAATACAAGCCGTCATACCAACTGCAAAGCCTGGTAATAATTCGTATAACCCTGTTGTGCTAGATAAGAATATAATCCATAAAACTACCGTTAATCCACCTGCAACCATACCTGCAACTGCACCTTTATAGGTAAATTTCTTCCAATAAAGTGAAAGTATAATAACAGGGCCAAAGGCAGCACCAAAACCTGCCCAAGCGTTTTCTACAAGGCTCATAATATTGCCAGAGCCTGGAATTATTGCAATAACAAACGCTATTATTGAAATTACAACTACTACTATCCTACCTACCCAAAGGGTTTCTTTTTCAGTTGCGTTCTTTCTTATTATTGGTTTATAAATATCGCAAGTGAACGCACTAGAAGCAACTAATAGTTGGCTATCTGCCGTGCTCATTGCGGCGGCAAGTATTGCAGAAAGGAATATACCCGAAACAAACGTTGGGAATATTATTCTAACCATTTTTATAAATACCATTTCGCTATCGCCTTCTACTAATTCAGGTAAAGCAAAACGGCCAACAACTGCTATAAACGCTGCCATAGCAAGTGTAATTACTACCCAACCTGTTGCTACACGGCGAGAAGTTTTAATCATTTTACTAGATTTTATAGACATAAACCTTACTAAAATGTGTGGCATACCCATATAGCCTAAACCCCAAGCAAGACCAGATAGAATTGCACTAATGCTTTCCCAATCTAATTTGCCACTTGGCAATAAATTAAAATAGTTTGGAGTAGAACCTATAATTGTTTCAACGTTTAGCGAGCCACTACCATTTAAGCCGTTTACAGCAACGAAAATTGGCACGAAAACTATTGCACCTAACATTAATAAAGATTGAAAAAAGTCTGTCCAACAAACTGCGTTAAAACCACCCATAAAGGTATATGCAAGTAAAATTATTGCAAAAATACCCATTGCTAATGCATTACTTTTAATACCCAATACCGTTTGGAAAAGCGCTGCACCTGCCTTAAAACCACTTGCAACGTAAACGGTAAAGCATACGAAGAAAATTATTGCAGATATAACTTGCAAAGTTTTTTTGCTAGATTTAAACCTATTGTTTAAGTATTGTGGAATTGTAATAGAATCGCCTGCAGATTGCGAAAATTTTCTTAATCTACCAGCAACAATTAGCCAATTTAAATATGTACCTATTGCTAAACCAATGGCTATCCAAACCTTTCCAAAGCCAAATGCTAAAATAGAACCCGGTAAACCCATTAAAAGCCAACCACTCATATCGGAAGCCTGTGCAGACATTGCCGTTACAAAAGGCCCCATTTTTCTTTCGCCTAAAAAGTATTCTCTTTCGCTATTAGATTTACTTTTTATCATAAAGTAGACGCCTATTCCTAACATAGCAACGAAATATACTATAAAGGCAATCAATTCTCCTATTCTCATAATTATCATCTCCAATTAAATTACTAAAATATTTTAGCAAATTTTGTATTATAAATCAAGCATATTCGCAACTAATTATAAAAAGAACGCTTGTGCAAGCGTTCTTTTTGATTGTTTTTGTTGTTAAACTTCTACCCAATCGCCTAATT
>JAZOOP010000089.1:0-13627 GCA_045655065.1 Christensenellaceae bacterium | reverse complement strand
CGTTATGTTTAACGTTGCAGGCATGCAACCACTTATGCCTTATCTACTTGGTCAAAAACACCCTAAAGGGACAAGGCTTTGCAACGTTCAGGGTTGTGTTAGAACTGTTGATATTGACTCTGTTGGCGATGCTACACACTTTACTTTCTTTGAAATGATGGGCAACTGGTCTTTAGGCGACTATTTTAAGAAGGAAAAAACGGCTTGGTCTTTTGAATTTTTAACCAAAGTTTTAGGCTTTGATAAAGAAAAAATTTGTTCTACCGTTTTTGAAGGCAACGAAAGCGTTAAAAAAGATAACGAAACTGCTAACTATTTAAAAGAACTAGGTATTAAAGAAGAAAATATTTTCTTTTTAGATAAAGAAAACAACTGGTGGGAATTAGAAGGCACTATAGGTACTCCTTGCGGGCCAGATAACGAGTGGTTCTACCCTAGAGAAGACGGAAAAGATTCTTCTGACTTTTTAACTAGCAATCGTTACGTTGAAATTGGCAACGACGTTTATATGCAATACGAAAAGTTAGAAGGTGGCAAATATAAAGAACTAGAACACAAAAACGTAGATACGGGTTTTGGTTTAGATAGGCTTTTACTTTTCTTAAACGGCTTAGACGACGGCTATAAAACAGACCTTTTTATAGACACCATTAAATATTTAGAACAAGTTTCTAATAAAAACTACGAAACTGACGATACGGCTAAAAAATGTATGCGTATTATTGCAGACCACACTAGAACTGCCGTTATGCTTATTGGCGATAAAAACGGCATTGTGCCATCTAACACGGGCGCAGGCTACATTTTAAGAAGACTTCTTCGTAGAGCAATAAGGTATTGCAAAAACCTTGGAGTTGAATCTACTTGTATGTTAGAAGTTGCTAAAATTTTTATTGAAAAAATTTACGGCGAAGCATACCCACTATTAGTAGAAAAAGAAGATTATATTTTAGAAGAAATTACTAAGGAAATTAAAAAGTTTGAATCTGCCCTAACGGCTGGCATGAAAGAGTTTGAAAAGTGTATTTTCGGTATTGAAAGAAAAAATACTTTTATGGCTCAAAAAGACGCTAACTACGTTAAAGAGACAACTATTTCTGGTAAACAAGCGTTTAGGCTATACGATACTTTTGGCTTCCCTTTAGAATTAACCATTGAACTTGCTACTGAAAAAGGTTATACGGTAGACGAAGTAGGCTTTAACGAATCCTTTAAGACTCACCAAGAACTTTCTAAAGCGCAAGGCGAAAAGGCAAAAGGTGGCTTAACTGAACAAACGGAAACCACAACTAAATATCACACGGCAACACATATTATGCTTGCAGGTTTAAGAAAAATGTTTGGTAAGGGAACAGAACAAAAAGGCTCTAACATAACAGAAGAAAGGTTGCGTTTTGACTTTAATTTAGACCACAAGATGACCGAAGAAGAAATTCTTGAATTACAAAATTTCGTTAACGACGTAATTAACCAAAAATTAGACGTGGTTATTGAAGAATTACCTTACGAAAAGGCTATTGAAATGGGTGCTTACGGAGTGTTTAACCCAACTTCTAACGACCAAATAGTTACCGTTTATAAAATTGGCGATATAGATTACCAAATTTGTGGTGGCCCACACGTAAAGAACACGGTTGAACTTGGCAAGTTTATAATTAAAAAGGAAGAAAGTTCTTCATCTGGCGTTAGAAGAATTAAAGCCGTTTTACAATTTTAATAAATAAAAAAATTATTTTGTAAATGTGTTTGACAAATAAAATAAAATGATATACAATATTTAAGCGTTTTAGCAAAATATTGTATTTGCACCATTAGCTCAATTGGAAACTGCTAGCAGAACAAGTTTGCCAGTCTCCGTATTTCCTACGCGTTGCTTCGGGCACAGAGCGTTTGCAACGCTCCATCCAGCACAAGTTGGATGCTAAAAACTAAATATTCTCAAGTAGTTTAATTACTACTTGTTTGCGCCGCTAGCTCAGCTGTAAACTGTTGGCTACCTGCTTAAAGCCCGTCTCCGTATTTCCTACGCTTTGCTTCGGGCACAGAGCGTTTGCAACGCTCAATCCAGCACGAGTTGGATGCTAAAAACTAAATATTCTCAAGTAGTTTAATTACTACTTGTTTGCGCCGCTAGCTCAGCTGGATAGAGCGTTGGTCTACGGAACCAAAGGTCAGGAGTTCGAATCTCTTGCGGCGCGCCAATCAAAAAAGGCTACTCTTGTGGGTGGCCTTTTTATTTTGCAAACCGACCGTAGCCTTAACATGGGTCATGGTGAGCCAATCAAAAAAGATAACTATAAAACAAGTTATCTTTTTCATTTTACTATTTTGCTCAGCTGGAAACTGCAAGCACTGTCAAGATAGTCCGTCAATCGTATTTCTTCGCTACGCTTTAGGCACAGAGCGTTGGTCTACGGAACCAAAGGCCAGGAGTTCGCCCGTCATGTGACGGACAAACAGTGATAGTCAAGATCATTGTAGTGAAATGGATATGTATCCCCTAATTAGCGAGCCAGCAAAAAAGATAAGCTTTATACCTAACTTTTTTAGTTAACGTTAAAAAATTGTAAAATTTAAAAATTATTTACACTAATTTTATATAATTAATAAAATTTTAAAGTAAATTTATTACAAAAAAGTTCTTGACACCTAATATTATAAGTGTTATAATTTTTTACGTTGATTGCTAATTTTAGCAATAAAAATGTAAAAGCATATGGAAGCAATATGAAAAAATCTCTATTTAACACATTTAAATATTTCTTTAGCTTTTTCGTAACTTATTTTTTTGGTTACGTTTATTTTGCTATGAAAAAACCGCTTGTGAGATTTTAATGCTTTATTAAAATTTACTTTGTTGCAAAAAAACCTCACTTGTGTATAATCAGGTGAGGTTTTATTTTTAGGAGGACTTAAATGGAAAACAAACTAGATAAGGCGAGAAAAATTATTAACGAAGTAGATGCCAAAATGGCAGAACTTTTTGAATGCCGTATGAAAGCCGCCGAAATGGTTTATGAACATAAAAAAGAGTTTGGTTTGCCTATTCTAGATGAAAAAAGAGAAGAAATGGTAATAGAAAAAAACTCTGCCGTAATTAAAGATGAAAATATTAAAGGCTATTATATAGATTTTCTTAAGAATTTAATGTCTATTTCTCGTGCATATCAATACCAACTACAAACAGGCTTAAAGGTTGCTTATAGTGGCGTAGAAGGGGCGTTTGCTCATATTGCGGCAAAAAATATTTTCCCAGATGGCACAACCATTAGCCAAAAAGATTTTAAGGCTTGTTACGATGCCGTTGTAAATGGCAAATGCGATATTGCCGTTTTACCTATAGAAAATAGTTATGCAGGCGAAGTTGGGCAAGCAATAGATTTAATTTTCTTTGGCGACCTATATATTAATGGTATTTACGAACTAGAAGTGCACCAAAATCTTCTAGGGTTACCAGATGCCACTATTGAAGATATTAAAAAAGTTATTAGCCACCCACAAGCCTTAGCACAATGCAACGAATACATTGAAATGCGTGGGTTTAAAACGGAAGAGAGCGAGAACACTGCTCTTTCTGCAAAAATGATTAAAGAAAAACAAGATAAAACTTTAGGGGCTATTGCAAGTTTAGATACGGCAAACCTTTACGGGCTAAAGGTTTTACAAACTAACGTAAATAAAAGTGGCGAAAATACTACCCGTTTTGCAGTTTTATCTAAAGCAAAGGCAACTAATTCTAACCTTTCTAACACCGTTTTAATGTTTACGGTTAAGCACGAGGCAGGCTCTTTGGCAAACGCAATTGGTATTATTGCTAAATACGGATATAGCATGACTGCTTTGCGTAGCAGACCTATGAAAAAACATTCTTGGCAATATTATTTCTACATTGAAATAGAGGGTTCTACCGATAACGAAAACGGCAAAAATATGCTAAAAGAATTAGAAAAGGTGTGCGATAAACTTAAAGTTGCAGGCACGTTTGCCCCACACACCGAAATTTAAGGAGTATTAATATGACTATTAGTATGAATTTAGGCAAAAATAGTTACGATATTTTAGTAGAAAACGGAATTTTGCTTAACGCAAAAGAATACCTAAACCTAAATAGAAGAGTTTTAATTTTAACCGATAGTGGCGTACCTAAAGAATATGCCGAAGAACTAAAAGCCCAATGCAAAGAAAGCATAATTTACACTATAGAACAAGGTGAAAGTTCTAAAAGCCTAAAATCTTTTGAAGAAATTTTACTTTGCATGTTAAACAACGGCTTTTCTAGAAAAGATTGCGTTGTTGCCGTTGGTGGTGGTGTGGTTGGCGACCTTGCCGGCTTTGTTGCTTCTGCCTATATGCGTGGAGTAGATTTTTATAATATTCCTACTACCCTACTTTCTCAAATAGATTCTTCTATAGGTGGCAAAACTGCAGTAAACTTTGGTGGAGTTAAAAATATTGTTGGAGCATTTTATCAACCTAAAAAGGTTCTAATTGACCCTGATTTATTAAACACCTTATCTAGCAGGCAATTTAATAACGGGCTTGCCGAAGCAATTAAAATGGCACTAACTTCTAGCAAAGAACTATTTGATATTTTAGAAAATAAAGATATAAAAAGTAATATTAAACAAATTATAATACGCTCGCTAGAAATTAAAAAACACGTTGTTGAAGAAGATGAAAAAGAGCAAGGTTTAAGAAAAATTCTTAATTTCGGGCACACTATTGGGCACGGAATAGAAACAACCAATTCTAACCTTTACCACGGCGAGTGCGTTGCTTTAGGGATTATACCAATGTGCGCAAAAGAAATTCGCACTAAGGTTATTACTACCTTAAAAAAATGTAACCTTTATAACGAAATTAAATTTAATTGGGAAGAAATTACCAAAAAGATTATTCACGATAAAAAAGCAAACGACAATATGATAACAGTTGCAAAAGTAAACGAAATTGGTAGTTATGAACTAAAAACTATAACCTGCAATGAACTTATTGAACTTGCTAAAAATTGTTTAGAAAATTTATAAAATTTAGGAAATCATAATGAACGAATACGGATGCATTGGCAAAAAACTTACGCATAGTTTTTCTAAAGAAATTCACGCACTTTTAGCCGATTACGAATACAACTTAATAGAACTAACCGAAGAGCAAGTTAAAAGTTTTTTATTAAACAAAAACTTTAACGCCGTTAACGTTACCATACCTTACAAGCAAACTGTTATTCCTTATTTAGATTTTGTAAGCGATATTGCAAAAAGAATAGGCGCAGTAAACACTATCGTGAACGAAAATGGCAAACTTTACGGCTACAACACCGACTATTATGGTTTAAAAGCCTTAATAAAAAAAATAGGGTTAGATTTAACGGATAAAAAAGTTCTTGTTTTAGGTACGGGTGGAACTAGCAAAACGGCAAACGTTGTTGCTAAAGACCTTGGTGCAAAAGAAGTTTTAACGATAAGCAGGCAAAAAACTGAAACGTACGTAACCTACGAAGAAGCCGTTAATTTACATAGCGACGCACAAGTTATTATAAACACTACCCCTTGCGGAATGTACCCAGATATTTATTCAAAGCCTATATCTATTTCTAACTTTACTAACCTAGAAGGCGTTGTAGACGTGGTGTATAACCCACTTAATACTAACCTTGTTTTAGAGGCTAAGGAAAAAGGAATTAAGGCTGAGGGCGGACTTTATATGCTAGTTATGCAAGCCGTGGTTGCCGTAGAAAAATTCTTAAAAATTAAAATAGAAAAAGAAAAAATAAATAGAGTTTACGAAAAGATTTATCTTTCTAAAGAAAATATAGTTTTAACGGGTATGCCTGGTAGTGGAAAATCTACTATAGGAAAAACTCTAAACATAAACGGATACGATTTTTTTGACACCGACGAAGAAATTGAAAAAAGGTGTGGTTGCACCATTAAAGAATTAATGGAAACTAAGGGCGAACAATATTTTCGCTCTTTAGAAACGGAAGTTATTAAAGAAGTTTCTTCTAAAAACTGCCGAATTATTTCTACGGGTGGCGGTGCAATTTTAAAAAATGAAAACGTTAAAGAATTAAAACGTAACGGCAAATTGTTTTTTATTAACGCAAACCTTTCTAGGCTTACCGCTACGGGAAATAGACCCCTTTCTAACACACAAAGTAAATTAGAAAAACTTTATAACGATAGAATTGGTTTATATCTTTCTACTGCCGATATAGTTGTACCAGATATGGAAACGGCAAAAGAAGAAGCAAACTTTATTATAGAAAATAGAAAAGGAAGAACGGAAAAAATAGCAACTTTTACACCTTGCACACTACAAGGAAGTATAGATGCACCACCTTCTAAAAGCATGGCTCATCGGTTTTTAATCTCTTCAGCCCTTTCTAAAAAAGATTGCGTTCTTTATGGCGTAGATTACAGCCAAGATATTTTAGCAACTATAGATTGTTTAAGAAGTTTAGGCGCAAAAATTGAAACTAACGGAAGCGAACTAAAAGTAATTTCTAAAGATTTTATGCAAGCAAAAAATTTAAAACTAAACTGCCGTGAAAGTGGTAGCACCTTAAGGTTTTTTATTCCACTTGCACTTTCTTTAGGCAAGGAAGTTACTTTATATGGTAGCGAAAGGCTGTTTGAAAGACCTTTAGAAATATATGAAAAACTTTGTAAAGAAAAAGGTTTTACTTTTAATAAAACAAAAAATTCGCTTACCCTTTTGGGCAACCTTAAGGGTGGTAATTACAAAATAAACGGCAACGTTAGTAGCCAATTTATTACGGGGCTTATTTTTGCACTAGTATATTTAAACGAAGAATCTACTATAGAAATTTTACCACCGTTAGAGAGTAAGCCTTATATAGATTTAACCCTTTCGGCGCTTAAGTCGTTTGGTGCAAAAGTAGAATTTATTAACGACTTAACAATTAAAATTTCGCCGTCTAAAATGACAGAATTTATAGGCAAAATTGAAGGGGACTATTCTAATTCAGCATTTCTTTCGGCATTTAACTATTTAGGCTCTAATATAGAAGTTAATAATTTAGATAAAAATAGTTTGCAAGGCGACAAAGTATACTTTGAATATTTTGAAAAAATTGCTCTTGGAACGCCTACTTTAGACGTTTCTAATTGCCCAGACCTTGCACCTATATTGTTTGCACTTGCTTCACTAAAAAACGGGGCAACCTTTACGGGAACAGATAGGTTAAAGGCAAAAGAAAGCGACCGTGGCAAAGCCATGGCAGAAGAATTAGGTAAACTTGGTGGAAAACTTATAATTGGCAACAACACTATAACCGTGCTTAAAAAAGAACTTTCTTATAACGGCGAAATTCTTTACGGCCACAACGACCATAGAATAGTAATGGCTCTTTCGGTTATTCTTTCTAAAATTGGTGGCTCTATAATAGGAGTAGATGCAATAAGTAAAAGTTACCCTGGTTTCTTTGAAGATATTAAAAAACTTTCAGCAAAGGTAAAATTATTATGATAATAGATACTAGTAAAAATATATTAATAGTAGGGCTTGGGCTTTTAGGTGGAAGTTACGCTAAAATATTAAAACGTTTTGGCTTTAACGTTAGCGCCATAACTAAAGAACAAAGTTCAATAGATTACGCTATAAAAGAAAACATTATAGATGAAGGCTCTATAGTAATAGACGAAAAATTAATAGGCAACGCAGACCTTGTTGTTTTTGCTCTTTACCCACACGTTTTCGTTGAGTGGATTGAAAAAAACCAACATCTTTTTAAAAGTGGTGCATTAATTACCGACGTTACGGGTGTTAAACGTAGTATTATTTATAAAATTCAAGGTATGCTTCGTAACGACGTAGAATTTATTTCTGCTCACCCTATGGCTGGTAAAGAAGTTTCGGGTGTGGAAAATAGTTCAGATAGAATGTTTATTGGTGCTAACTACATAGTAACCCCTACCGAAAAAAATACGCCTAAAGCAATTCAAACGTGTTTAGAACTTGGCAAATTATTGGGTTTTTCTAACGTAACTACCCTATCTCCTGAAGAACACGACGAAATGATTGGTTTTCTTTCGCAATTAACTCACTGCATAGCAATTACCTTAATGACTTGTAACGACAAAGAAAATATGGAAAAATTTACGGGGGACTCTTTTAGAGACCTAACCCGTATTGCACGCATAAACGACCTTATGTGGAGCGAATTATTCGTTGCCAATAAAGACGTTTTGTTAGAACAAATGAATTTATTCATTAATAAATTTAACCAACTAAAAACTATGCTTGAAACAGAAGATATAGACGGAATGAGAAAAATGATGCAACACTCTACCGCACGCAGAGCGTTATTTGATAAAAAGTAAAACTTTTAACTATAGGAGATAACAAATATGAATATGGATTTTAAACGCAAACTTCCTATACCTATGGAAATAAAAAAACAATTTCCACTAACTAAAAAACTAGAAAAAATTAAAAAGATTAGAGATGCCGAAATAAAAAATATTTTTGAGAGCAAAGATAACAGGTTTCTTTTAATAATAGGCCCTTGTTCTGCCGATAACGACGATAGCGTTTTAGATTATATTACTCGTTTGCGTGGCGTTCAAGAAAAGGTTAAAGATAAAATTTTAATTATACCTAGGGTTTACACAAATAAACCTAGAACCACCGGGGCTGGCTACAAAGGTATGCTACACCAACCAGACCCACACAAAGGTTCAGATATGCTTAAAGGGCTTATTGCTATTAGAAACCTACATATGAGAGTTATTAGAGAAACAGGATTTACTAGTGCCGACGAAATGCTTTACCACGACAACTATAGATATCTTTCAGATATTCTTTCTTACGTTGCCATTGGTGCTAGGTCTGTTGAAGACCAAAGCCACCGCCTAACTGCAAGTGGGCTAGATATTCCCGTTGGTATGAAAAACCCTACTGCTGGCGACCTTTCGGTAATGATGAATTCTATAACGGCAGCACAAAACGGCCACACCTTTATTTATAGAGGTTGGGAAGTTGAATCTCACGGAAACGACCTTGCACACGCTATTTTGCGTGGCTACGTTAATAAACACGGCGAGGCTACTTCTAATTACCATTACGAAGATTTACTTCAACTTGCCGAACTATACGAAGAATATAAATTAAAAAACCCTGCAGTTATTATAGATACTAACCACTCTAATTCTAATAAAAGATATTTAGAACAACCTAGAATTGCAATGGACGTTTTACGTAGCCGTAATGAAAACGAAAGCATTAAAAAAATGGTTAAGGGGCTTATGATAGAAAGTTATATTGAAGACGGGGCTCAAAAACCTGAAGAATGTGTATATGGTAAGTCTATAACCGACCCTTGTTTAGGTTGGGAAAAAACTGAAAAACTTATTTACGATATTGCTAATAAACTTTAAGGTGAAAACATGGTAAGAAAGGCTTTAGAAAAAGATATTTCTAAAATAGAAGAACTACTTCGCCAAGTAGATTTAGTTCATTATAACGGCAGAAAAGATATTTTTAAGGTTGGGCAAAAATATAATGCTGAACAATTAAAAAATATACTAAAAGATAAAACTAAACCTATTTTAGTTAGCGTAAACGAAAAAGACGAAGTTTTAGGACGTTCCTATAAGGGATTTTTAATTTAATACAAAAGTGTAGCCCACTATACTTCGCTTTAAGGCGAAATATGGTGGGCTTTTCTTTATCCACAAAATATAAAAATAAAAAAGTTATATTTTTAGCCGTGAGGCTAAAAGTTGTATTGTTTACGCAGTAAACAGTTTAGCCGAGCGAAGCGAACGCCAACTGCGTAAGCAGTTTTATTTTGTCTACGCCAAAGTTATATTAAATAAATCCACAACTTGCCGTTAGGCAAATTTCACCGCCGTAGACGATATCACCCGTTGTTAGACGGATATAACAAATCCGTTTGCGGATTTATTTAGTTGCCGAATCCCTTGTAGGGACTCGGCTTAGGCTATTGCTTTTGTGTTTTTGTGAAAAACCAAAACAACTCGGTTTTAACAAACGTTAAAACACTTTATATAGACGATTTGTGCGTAGATGAAAAACTTCGTGGCAAAGGCATTGGCAAAGAACTTTATAACTCTGCCGTTGAACTTGCTAAAACTTTTGGGTGTTATAACGTTACCCTAAACGTATGGAGTTTTAACACTTCGGCAATAAAGTTTTACGAAAAGTTAGGGTTAACCCCACAAAAAACCACTATGGAAAAGGTTCTTTAATAAAATTGAAAGTTAAAAAAGTCCACTTTTTTAAGTGGACTTTTTTTGTTAAAATATTTTAAATTCCGTATGCTAACCAAATGTATACGTATGCAGGAATAATAGCCGCTAACGTAAAAGGAATACCAATTTTAAAGAAATCTTTATTTTTTACCTCATAACCTTCTTTACGAAGAATACCAATACCCGTAATGTTTGCCGAAGCACCTATTGGCGTGCAGTTACCACCAAGTGTTGCACCTGAAAGTAAACCAAAGTATAAAACAGTTGGGTCAATATTTAAGGCAGTAGCAATTCCACCAATAACAGGTATCATAGTGGCAACGTAAGGAATATTATCTATGAACGCAGAAATTAAAACGGAAGCCCAAACTATAACGGTATATAATACAAACATATTGTTGCCACCAATAGATGCAAGTAGGTTTGCAACCTCTTTAATAACACCTTGTTCAGATATACCACCTATCATAATAAATAGCCCTAATAAAAGCCCTATGGTTTGGAAATCTATTTCTTTTAAAGGGTTAATTATTGCAGAAAATTGTTTTTTCTTTGCAAGGTTATAAATAAGCCCAATAACCAATAAAACACAACAAATTAAGCCGTTTGTTATATCTGGCTTACCATCTATAAACGAAGCACCTATAAGCAATACTATAATGCTAACTAGTAATATAGTAGGAACGTAATCGGTAACCTTGGTGCGTTGCGTCATTTTTGGTATTGGAGATTTTTCTTTTCTAAAAATAATTGCTATTATAATTGCAGAAAGCACAGCACCTAATTCTACAGCAAAGAACATACCAGGCATACCCTTGTACCAGAAGAAGTCAATAAAACTCATATCTAGTGCAGAGCCAAGCATAATTGCAGTTGTATCGCCAACTAGTGTTGCAGCACCTTGCAAGTTAGAAGATACGGCAATAGAAATTATAAATGGAACGGGGTTAGTTTTTAGTTTTTTACAAATTTCTAGTGCAACAGGTGCAATCATTAAAACGGTTGCAACGTTATCTACAAACGCAGAAATAAGCCCTGAAAACAATGATAGCGCAATTGCAGCCCACATTACGTTAGGCACTTTTTCCATTATTAAGTCGGCAAGAAGCTCTGGCATTTTGCTTTCTATAAACAATGCCACAATACCCATAGTGCCGGCTATCATTAAAATAACGTTAAAGTCTATAGTGCCAAAAAGTTTTTCTAATGGCAACATACCAGAAACTACGAATATAACTGCTGAACCAAGTGCTATATATGGCCTAAACTTGCTAAATATAAGCATAAGCACGTAGGTTACTGCAAATAATACCAACGCATAAATCATATGTATTTTTTCCCTTTTTATATTTTTTGGTTTTTTCTAAAAGTATAAGAATATTATATAATATAATACTAAACATTTCAAACCTTTTTTATTATTTTATTTATATTTTTTAATAAAACTTTTATATTTTAATATTAATAATAAATTTTTATATTGACTTACTTAACGTTAAATGCTATACTCTTTGACATAATTAATAAAACAAGGTTTTAACATATAAAGGAGGCAATAATGTTAAATTTTATTGAAAAACTTTCTAATGGCGCATACGTAACTGAATTATATTTAGTGTTAGACTTGTTGCTAGCAAGCATTTTGGGCTTTTGCATTGGTTTTGAAAGAAAAACACGTTCTAAAGAAGCAGGCATTAAAACACACACGGTTGTAAGTTTTGGTGCAGCACTTATGATGATAATTTCTAAATATGCTTTTGGCGACGGTGCAGATACTGCCCGCATAGCCGCACAAATAGTTGC
Organism: Christensenellaceae bacterium; assembly: GCA_045655065.1. Lineage (GTDB taxonomy): Bacteria > Bacillota > Clostridia > Christensenellales > Borkfalkiaceae > UBA1259. Next base: position 1,586 of record JAZOOP010000089.1, on the reverse strand, counting down.
AGGCATTGGTTTTTTAGGTGCAGGCATTATAGTTTACGATAAAAATAAAGTACACGGCTTAACAACTGCAGCAGGCGTTTGGGCTACTGCAGGTATTGGTATGGCTTGTGGCGGTGGGCTTTATATAGTTGCTGTTATTGCAACGATATTGCTTATTTTCGTACAATGGCTATTACATAGAAATAACAAATTCTTTAATAAAAAATCTTTCTTTACTGTTGGAATTGTTTTTTACCAAAAAGATGCCGAAAGAGAAAAAGTTAAACAAATTTTTGGCGTAGAACATTATAATAATTTAGTTATTGAAAGAGATGGCGATAAATGTGTTTTTAAAGCAACCCTTAATACAGACGTGTTATATTCTACTAAAGAACTAGATACAATTATGAAAGAAAACCCTTTTATAATTAGCATAGAACGTAACGACGATAACTAATTTAATAAAATTAAAAAGCAAGGCTAAAGGCGTTCCCTATAAGGGATTTTTTGAAACATTAAAAATTTATAGGAAATTGCACTTTCAAGCGGTCAAAAGAAAATTAGAACTTGGATATTTCTTCCGAGTTCTTTTTCTTTTGTAAAAATTTTTTTCAAAAACAGTTCATTTCCTATTGGCGAACATCAATGTGACGAGTATAATGGTATTGACAACAATCTATGTGAGGTGTGTATAATGGAAAGAGAAGAATGCACGAAAATCTTAAAAGCGTTAGCGGACGATACCCGTATGCAGATATTTGAAATGTTGCGTGGCGGTACGCTTTGCGGTTGCAAAATCTTGGAGCAACTCAATATTACACAACCCACGCTTTCCCACCATATGAAAGTATTGTGCGATTGCGGTTTAGTAAAAGCAGAAAAAGATTGGAAATGGACTTATTATACGCTTGCGTGTTGTAAACTTAATGATATGATAGATTTTCTCGGTGATACGAAATGTAGAACGGGAAAAACAAATGAAAATACTTGCAAAAAAAATACGTGCGATTAAGTTCGCATATATTTTTTCTCAATCACATTGATAATTGTCTATATAGATAAAAATAAATATAAGGAGCGATATTATGCAAACTAAAAAACGCAAATGGTTATGGTGGCTTATTGCTGTAATTGCTGTTGTGTTGCTTACAATAGGGATTGCCTTACTTGTGGACGGGGTAAACGGGTTAAAAGCAGTAGGCGATTTTATAACCGACCAAATACTTGGTATGAAATGGCTAAATGCTTTAATCGGTATGGCATTTACCGCTATGTTTGGCGAAACCTTTATGTCAGGACATTGGGGGCAAGCAATACAATTTTTTGTATATGATACGGTAAAAATAGTCGTGTTGTTATGCTTGCTTATCTTTCTTATTTCGTATATACAAAGTTATTTCCCACCCGAAAGAACGAAAAAAATACTTGGACGATTTAAGGGTATCGGCGCAAATGCGGTTGGTGCTTTACTTGGTACGGTTACCCCGTTTTGCTCTTGCTCGTCTATTCCTATCTTTATGGGCTTTACCCGTGCAGGAATTTCAAGCGGTGTTACGTTCAGTTTCTTAATTTCAAGCCCACTCGTTGATTTAGGTGCGTTTATTCTA
>JAZOOP010000088.1:0-10773 GCA_045655065.1 Christensenellaceae bacterium | reverse complement strand
TATTGCATATTACGTAAACTTTAATTCAAACGAAGGCACGGGCGATATGCTAGACCAAGAGTTTGAATACGGCACAAGCGAAAACTTAATTGGTAATACGTTTACTCGCACAGGCTACACCTTTACAGGTTGGAATACCGAGGCAGATGGCTCTGGCACGAGTTATGAAGATAGCGAAAGCATATATAATTTAACTGACGTTAGCGAAGAAACTATAACCCTATACGCACAATGGCAAGCAAAAACTAGCAACGTAACGTTAAACAACGTAGCAACAGTTTACGACCACATAACTGTAACGTATAATTTTAATTACGTTGGTTCAACCCCTACATCTGTAGAATTAGAAAATGGCGAAACGTTAACCTACCCAACTATTCCAACTAGAAGTGGCTATTTATTTGCAGGTTGGTATTTAGAATCTTCTTGCTTAAATAAATATAATTTTAGTGGGGCTATTTCTTCAGACTTAACTTTATATGCTGGTTGGGTTAACAATGCTTATACCATAACTAACACTTCTTCTAGTAGGTGGGCAACTTCTGGCTCATTGTTATATTCTACTAATACTGGTAGTAGTTCAAGTTCTCAATATAAAATTACAGCGCAAACTACTGTTACTGTAAGCTTTAAATATAGGGTTTCTTCAGAATCAGGTTACGACTATTTAACTATTTATAGAAACACTACTCAAGTAAATAGAATTTCAGGAGATACCGATTACGTGACATATAGCACCACGTTGTATGCAAACGACTACATAACCTTTACTTATTCTAAAGATGGCAGTGTAAATAGAGATGATGATTGTGCTTATATTTTAGACCTAACCTATTCTATACCAAACACAACGTATACTAGCACGGCAACGGCAAGTTGTGGCGAAGAAATCGGTTATATTTATGAAAATGGTAGCGTTATTACTGATGCCGTAACTTATGATTCAACTTACACGTTTATTGCTCCACAAAGAGAAAACTATGAATTTGCTGGTTGGTACGATGGAGTTGGTGGTACGGGCACACAATACACCGACGAAACGGGTGCAAGCGTAATAAATTGGAATAAAGAAGATGCAGAAGTTACGCTTTATGCTAAGTGGAATCCTATTGCATACAGCATAACTTATGACGTAGGCGAAGGGGTAAACAACGAAAACAACCCTGCTACATATAACGTAGAAACAGAAACCTTTATTCCGCTAGCACCAACTAGGGAAGGTTATAGTTTTATTGGTTGGACTTCTTCAACGGTTAATACGCCAACTAAAGATTACGAAATAACCTTAGGTAGTTTTGGCGACCTTGTGCTTTATGCAAATTGGGTTGAATACGACCTAAACGAAATTACTTACGATACGAGTAAAAATTCTTTAAGTTTATTAAACCAACTTTGTGCCGAAGATTTTAGTGCAGAATGTATTGATACAGACGGAAATTCAGTAACAATTACTGCAACCTTTGTAAACACACCTGTTGCAGGCGAAACAACCTCTGTATTGCTCGTTGCTACAAGTGGCGGAAAAACAACCGAACTTATTATTGAAAACGTAAAAATTTACGGAAATCCTACTATTAGTGTGGAAAATACTACATTTAAACTAACAGATTCTATTACTGCAGATACTTTAGGAGCAATTGCTACAGATAGTTTTGGTAATCCTTTAGAAGTAACCATTGAACTTTTAGAGGGAGATGCTACTTGTGGTGGCTATCGCACGTACGAAATAGTTGCAGTAGACTGCGTTGGCAACGAAACAAGAGTTAACAGCACAATTATGGTTTACTCTGCAGAAGAGATTGAAATTGCTACAAACGAAGTTTTAGGTGTTGCAGTAGGTAGTGTAGGTGCAGAATTTGGCGCTGTTGCAAGCGATACTTTTAACAACTCTTGCATGGTTGAATTTGAAGTTGTATCTGGCGACGTTAACACGGCAGGCGAAACTATAAACGTTAAATTTACTGCTACTGACGTAATGGGTAACGTTTCTACGTTAGAAATTAACGAGGTTAAAGTTTACGGAACGCCTACAGCAACTATAAACGTTTCAAAAATAACTGACCAAACTAACGCAAGCGACGTTTATATTGTTCGTGATAGTTTTGGCGAAGAAATAGAAGCAACTATTGCCTTTTTAACTACACCTATTGCAGGGCAAAACGTAACTATTCAAGTTGTTGCAGTTGATGCAATTGGAAACCAACTTAATACAGAATATATACTTCCTGTAATTTGTAACACACACTCAATTGGTGCAAACTGTACTTGTGAAGTATGTAGTACTATAGTTCATACCGAAGGCGAAAGTTGTGCTTGCTTAATTTGTGGCGCTACTTACCATCACTTAAATGAAAACTGCCAATGCACTACTTGTGGTACCTATTTCCACAATTACAGCGCGGAAGACGTTTGTTTTGAATGTGGCTCACTACGTAACCAAGTAAACGTTTGGGATGGCACTATAGCAAGTTCTTATGCAAGTGGTAGTGGCGCTTCTTATGACCCTTACGTTATAGAAACGGGCGCACAACTTGCGTATTTAGCAAACCGTGTAAACTCTGGTATTAGTTATAGTGGATATTATTTTAGATTAGATAATGATATAGACCTTAATAATATTGAATGGACTTCAATTGGTAGGGGTAGCAGTTCTAGTTTTTGGTCAGGTAGCGTTACTTCTTATTCTTCTTATACGTTTACAGGAAATTTTGACGGTAATGGCCACGTTGTATCTAATCTTAAACAAGCCACAGCATATTATGGTAGGTTTGGTTTGTTTGGCATAGTTTATGGTGGTAGTATTTCTAACTTGGCAGTAACCGCTGGTACAATAAACGTATCAAATTCGTACAATTATTTGATTGGTGGTATGTTGGCATCAATAAGTTATAACTCTTCAATTTCTCAATGTTCAGTAAATGGCTCTATTACTGTAAATCACAACGGAAATAACGCCTCTGCTATCGGCGGTATGTTTGGTGGTGTTCAAGCAACAAACGTTTCTAATTCTATAGTTAGTGTAGACGTTTCAGCAATAAATGCAAGTTCTGCTTATAATGCATACGTGGGAGGACTTGTTGGACATATGTATAACTCAAGTTCTAGCATAACCAGATGTTTATTTAATGGTAGTGTAACCGCTACAGCCAATGGAGACGTTTCTTACGTTGGAGGATTTGTTGGAATTAACGAGGGCTCAACAAACACTATTAGTAATTGCTTAAGCATTTCTACGTTGAGTGGAACTTATACCGATGCATTATATGAAAATTTCTCTGGCAACGTTTCAGTAACGAGATGCTACTATAATGGTTCGTATTCTTCATATGCTACGTCAACCGCTCTTTCTAACATTCAATCAGAAAGTTGGGTAAGTTCAACACTTGGTTGGGATTTTGAAAACGTTTGGGAAATGGGCGAAGATTACCCTGTTCTAAAAGTTTTTAATTAAAAACGAGAAGACTTAAAAGTAAAAAAACAATATATAACATAAACACATTAGGTATAATATAAAAACTTAAATAAATAGTAAAACACCAGCCGTACGGCTGGTGTTTTACTATATAATTTTTAATCGTTATTTATTCCTAAAAGATAGTTAGCATCAACATCTAATTCTTTGCAAAGTTTTGCAAAAGTATCTAGTTTAGGCAATTTTTTTGTAGTTTTATATTGCGTAACCATTTCAGGCGAAACGCCTATGCGCTTAGCAATTTCAATGGTAGTTAATCCACTATTTTTAATCTCTTCACTTAATCTTTTCTTTATTACATTTTCTTTCATAATAATATTATATAACTAATGGTTAGAAAAATACTTGACAACTAACCAATAGTTAGTTATAATTATAATATCTACACTTAAAGGAGAAAAACAAATGAAGAAAAAATTGGTTTTGATTACAATCGTAACAATGCTAATATGTTCATTTTTCTTAGTTGCTTGTGGTGGAGTAAAAGCAACAGATGAAAATAGTTATGTTATTAGTATTTATAATGAATGTTATAGGCAAGAGACAAATGGAAAAGTTGTTTATGAAGGTGTAAAACTTAAAGAAAGTTTTCAGGTTATAAGAGGGCAAATGTTTGAAATACTTGATTATGGCGTTGAAGATAAAAATGATTATCATAAATATTCGTATTTATCATTACCAAGCGACTATCAGATTATAGAAAACAACAAACTTCAGATTTTTCCAAGTTCCCATGACACAATATTTGTAAGAGAAAGAAACCTAAAAAATATTTCCTTATTTTTAGATGGTGTTGAAATTTATTCAAAACTAACTAATGAATACAAAGAAGATTATAATAAATATTTTAAAAATGTTTATACGGAATCATTTTATATATCTAGCAGTTATGTAAATAACGTATTAAAAAATGTTAAAGAAAGTGTTACTTTAGAATTATATACAAATTCAGCTTTTCTGGGAGAACCATTTGCTAAATCAACTTTTACCTTTCGTTATAATAGCGGAGTATTTTCTGGCTCATTATCTTTTAATTTAATAAAGACTACTAACGTATATATAAAGGTTGTATAAAACAAACAACAAACCCACCAGCCGAATGGCTGGTGGGTTATTTATATTATATAGTTGGTCATTGTATTATAGCGAAAAGTTTGGTTATAGTAAATCGTTTAATTTTTGCATTTCTTTTTTCGTTGGGGTTGGCAAATGCCCGAAAGGGAATTTAATATTTAGGCTATCGTATTTCGTTTGGCAAATTTTTTTAAAAGGTAAAAGTTCTACTTTATCTACGCAAGGGTGTTCGTTTACTATTTCTTTTAGTCTTAAAATATTTTCTTCTGTGTCGTTAATAGTAGGAATAATTACTTGGCGAATAGTCGTTTTAATTTTTCGCTCGTTAAGAACTTTTAAAAATTCAAGCACTTTTTTTAATTCGCACCCAACGAATTTAACGTAGTGTTTTTCGTTTGTGTATTTAATATCTAATAAAACCCTATCGGTAAAATTTAATAAAGAAGAAACTTCTTCGTTAACGATGCTACCAGAAGTATCTAAACAAGTGTTAACGCCGTTTTTTTTGCAAAGAGCAAATAAATTTTTAATGAACTCTGCTTGAAGTAGTGGTTCTCCACCGCTAACGGTTATGCCACCATCTTTGCCAAAATATTCTTTATAACGGCAAACGTTTTTAACAACTTCTTCTGCGGTATAAGTTTTTGCACCATTTAAATTCCAAGTGTCTGGGTTATGGCAACAACTACAACGCAAATTACAACCTTGCATAAACACAACGTACCTAACGCCAGGCCCGTCTACCGTGCCTAAACTTTGAAAAGAGTGTATTTTGCCTAAAGAGTTATTATAAGCACTCATGGAAAGTCCTTGAAATTACTTCTTTTTGTTGTTCACGAGAAAGTTTGTTAAAGTTTACCGCATAGCCAGAAACTCTTATGGTTAGGTTAGGGTAATCTTCTGGATTTTCATACGCTTTTAACAACGTTTCTCTGTTCATAACGTTAACGTTTATGTGGTGTGCTTTTTTCTTAAAATATCCGTCTAAAATATTAACTAAATTATTTATTCTTTCTTCTTCCGTTTTGCCTAACGCTTTTGGGGTAATAGAGAAGGTGTTAGAAATTCCGTCTCTACAATCTTCATAACTAATTTTTGTAACCGAGTTAAGTGATGCCAAAGCGCCCTTTTCTTCTCTGTTATGCATAGGGTTTGCACCTGGGGCAAAAGGGGTAAAGGCTTTTCTTCCGTCTGGCGTAGCACCCGTGTTTTTGCCGTACATTACGTTAGAAGTAATGGTTAAAACCGAAAGCGTATGTTCTGCATTGCGGTAGGTAGGGGTTTTTCTTAATTCTGTAATAACTTTATGGGTAATTTCTTTTGCCATTAAATCTACTTTATCGTCATCATTACCAAATTTAGGGAATTCGCCAATAGTATTAAAATCTACAATATATCCGTTTTCATCTTTAATAGGTTTTACGTTTGCAAATTTAAAAGCAGAAAGCGAATCTGTTACAACAGAAAGCCCTGCAACGCCAAACGCCATAAATCTATGAACGGAAGTGTCGTGCAATGCCATTTGCGTTTTTTCGTAGGCGTACTTATCGTGCATATAGTGAATTACGTTCATAGTGTTAACGTAAAGTTTAGAAAGCCAAGCAATATAAATTTCGTAACGAGCCTTAACACTTTCATAACTAAAATCTTCTAAAACAGGCATTTGTGGACCTATTTTAACTTTAGTTGTAGTATCGTAACCACCATTAATTGCAATAAGTAAAAGTTTTGCCAAATTACATCTTGCCCCAAAAAATTGCATTTGCTTGCCTATTTTCATTGCAGAAACACAACAAGCAATAGCGTAATCGTCGCCGTAGATTGGGCGCATTATATCGTCGTTTTCATATTGAATAGAGTCTGTATCGCAAGAAACTTTTGCGCAGAACTTCTTAAAGCCTTCTGGTAGTTGGTTAGACCATAATATAGTTAGGTTAGGTTCTGGCGAAGAACCAAGAGTATATAACGTATTTAGCATACGGAAACTGCTTTTGCTAACCAAAGTTCTTCCGTCTTCGCCCATACCACCAACGGCTTCGGTAATCCACATAGGGTCGCCACCAAAAAGTTCGTTATATTCTGGTGTTCTTAAATGGCGTGCAATGCGTAGTTTAATAACGAAATCGTCTATAAGTTCTTGTGCTTGTTCTTCGGTTAGAGTGCCGTTAGTAATATCTCTTTCAATGTAAATATCAAAGAAAGTACTAACTCTGCCAAGGCTCATTGCAGCGCCGTTTTGTTCTTTTATTGCGCCAAGATATGCAAAATAAGTAAATTGTATTGCTTCTTTAGCATTTTTAGCAGGTTTAGAAATATCGTACCCGTAAGATAAAGCCATTTCTTTTAAGTAGCCCAAAAAGGCTATTTGTTGGAAAAGTTCTTCATCTTGGCGAATAGTTTCTACGTTAAAATTTCCGTTAGCAAGGTTAATTTTATCTTTTTGTTTTTCTTCTATAAGCCTATCTACGCCGTAAAGGGCAACTCTACGATAGTCGCCAATAATTCTGCCACGGCCGTAAGCATCTGGAAGCCCGGTAATAACGTGGCACTTTCTTGCAAGGCGCATTTCTTCGGTGTAGGCTCTAAAAACCCCGTCGTTATGGGTTGTTCTAAAACGGAATTCTTCTTTTACTTTTTCGCTTAAAGTATAGCCGTATGCTTCTAAGGCTTGCTTAACCATACGCATACCACCAAAAGGGTTAACGCTACGTTTTAGTGGACTATCCGTTTGCATTCCAACTATAATTTCATTTTCTTTATCTATATATCCAGGCGCATAACTCGTTAGCGAAGATACGGTGTTAGTATCTACGTCTAAAACCCCGCCCTTTTTTCTTTCTTCCTTAAAAAGAGCGTTCACTTTTTGCATAAGGTTTTTAGTTCTTGTTGTAGCAGAAGATAAAAACTTATCGTCCCCAGTATATTCACGGTAGTTTTTTTGTATAAAATCTCTTACGTCTATACTATTTTGCCAATTACCACCAACAAAACCTTTCCAAAATTCTTGCATAGTTTTCCCCCTTTGTTAGATTGCCTATGAAAAAAGGCAACCCAATTTCGTAAAAAATTGAATTGCCCAGACGGTCGGCTTATATGCGTACACTCCCTTGCGGTTGCCCGCTTTACCCGTCAGTCGTGTAGGCAAATTTATTATACAATAATGCTAAAGAAATGTCAACGTTAAAATAAATTATTAAAAATATTTTTTAAACATGACAGAACCTGTCTTAATAATAGGTTACAATGTAGGTGTTGTTAGTGTTCTTTTAATCTTTTTTGTTTGGGTTGGTTTTTTAAATCTTTTTTAGTAAAAGATGCATTTTGTTTTAACCTCCTTTGGGAAAAGGTGGCTCTTTAGCCACCTTTTCTTTTTATACATTAAATATTAGGCTATTTAAAATAAAAAAGATATTTACTTTATTTTTTTATATTCATATGATATAATGTTATAGAAATTGGAGAAAGTAATGAAAAAACTATTATTTGGTAAAATTAAAGAATCTTTATTTTCAGTTCTACCTGTAACTTTAATAGTTATTATACTAAATTTTACACCTTTATTAAATTTGGAACTTAAAGAAATTATAGTTTTTAGTATATCTGCCTTATTCTTAATTTTGGGTATAGGGTTATTTACGCTTGGTGCAGACGTTGCAATGACCCCTATGGGAGAAAGAGTAGGTGCAGGCTTAACCAAAAGTAAAAATCTAGGGTTATTGCTTATAGTAGGTTTTGCTATGGGGCTACTTATAACCATTGCCGAACCAGATTTAACAGTTTTAGCCAACCAAGTAGGCTCTTCATTAATAATAATTTTCGTTGGTTTAGGGGTGGGCTTGTTTTTACTTCTTGCAATATTAAAAATTGTATTTAAAATAGATTTATCTACAATGCTATTATATTTTTATATGGTATTGTTTGCACTTGGTCTTTTAGGGCTAACGTTAGCACCCGAAGAATTTAGTAAATTTATACCGCTTTCTTTTGATTCAGGCGGGGTTACCACAGGGCCTATAACCGTTCCGTTTATAATGGCGCTTGGTGTTGGTATAGCCTTAAGTATTGGTGGTAAAAACTCAAGCGAAAATAGTTTCGGTTTAGTTGCAATGTGCTCTATTGGCCCAATTTTAGCCGTGTTGGTTATGAGTATATTAAATGGTGGCAACGTAGCCGTTCCAAAACCTGAAGACTACCTTTTAAGCGAAGATATTTTTTCTGCTGTTCTACACACACTTAGCACAACCACTAAAGACGTAACTATTGCCTTAGGTTTAGTAGTGCTTTCTTTCTTTGTAATAAACTTTATATTCTTAAAGTTGCCAAAGCAAAAATTAATGCAAATTATAGTGGGTGCGCTATATACTTACGTAGGTTTAATAGTTTTCTTAACGGCTGTTCACGTAGGGTTTATGCCTATTGGTTTTAAAATGGGTAGCGAACTTGCTTCTTCGCCTATTGCAGTAATTATAATTGCCTTTATTTTAGGGCTAGTGGTAGTGCTTGCAGAACCTGCCGTTCACGTATTAAATAAGCAAGTAGAAGAAATTACCAACGGCACGGTATCTAAAAAGGCTATGATGATTGCGTTAAGCATAGGCGTAGGCTTATCTATTTGTCTTTCGGTAATTAGAATTATATATGGTTTTTCTGTTCTTTATTATTTAATACCAGGCTATTTAATTTCTTTAGGGCTTTCGTTTTTTGTGCCAAAAATTTACACGGCTATTGCGTTTGACTCTGGTGGAGTAGCATCTGGGCCGTTAACTTCTACCTTTATTTTGCCGTTTGCTATTGGAATTTGTTATGCTCTTGGTGGCGATATTTTAGCCGACGCTTTCGGTATTGTTGCAATGGTAGCAATGACACCTTTAATAACTATTCAACTTTTAGGATTTACTGCCGTTTCTAAAAAGCGAGTTAACGAAAAACTTGCAATGAGAAAAATTTTGGGCGAAGAAGACGACCAAATTATTCGTTTCTTATAGGAGGGGGTTATGCCAAATAATTTAATTAAAAAAGTGGCTGAAAAAATTACTAAAAAGCCAACTGCTATAAAAAAAGATAATAAAAGTGAAGTTTCTAACGTTAGAAAACTTAAAATTTTAATAACCGTTGTAGATAGAAGTAAAACTATGTTTTACGAAGATTTATTAGAACAATTTGAAATAAACGTTCAAATGGTGTTGTATGGGCACGGCACGGCAAACTCGCAAATGCGTGCGTTGTTAGGTGTTGCAGAAGGCGATAAATCCGTTATAATTTCGTTTATTAGGGAAGATAAAGTTAAAGAAACGTTAGAAGTTTTAAGTGAAAAATTTAAGAAGGTAAGAAACGGCAAGGGTATTGCGTATACTATTCCGTTAGATAGTATTATTGGCGTAGCAATGTACCAACTATTAAGCAACGATAGAACTATTAAAGAAGGGGGAAAGAAATGATGAAAAAGGCTTATAAATGCGTTTTAGCAATTGTAAATACAGGTTTTTCGGAAGTTGCTATGGATTCTGCTAAAGAAGCAGGTGCAACGGGTGGCACAATTTTAAGTGCAAGAGGCACGGCTTCCAAAGATGCTGAAAAGTTTTTTAATATTTCTATTCAACCCGAAAAAGAAATAGTTATGATTTTGTGCAAAAATGAACTAGTAGACGGAATTTTGAAAAATTTATATAAATCAATAGGTTCTTCTACTAAAGCACAAGGCATAGCCTTTGCGTTGCCTGTAGATGAAGTTGCAGGTTTAGAAGATAAAGTAAAAGAAGAAAAATAAAGAATAAATACAAATAGCAAATAAAGAAGTCGGTAAATTTACCGACTTTTTTGTTTTTAAATATTAATATTGAAAAACTAATTTTGTTGGTGTATAATAGTGCTACTTAATCTATAATAAAAGTTCAGTGGTAGTCGTAAAAATTTGGGTATAGTGTTTTTTTGTAAAAATATGATAATATGTTTTTGCAGGAGGAATTCAATGTTATATTTTAAGGTTAAGGCAAAATGTGGTCACGTTGGGAAAAACAAATATATATTAAAAGACTTTTACGTTAAAGCACAAAGCATAAAAGAAGCGACTAAAATAGTTAGATGGATTCCAAGAGTAAAACATCACCAGAAAGATGCTATTTGTAGTGCAGAAGAAATATCCTATAAAGATTATATTAATGGAAAAGCAAAAATGAATGAAGATGAATTTTTTAATATTAGAAATTCTACTGACCAAAAAGCATATT
>JAZOOP010000087.1:0-3512 GCA_045655065.1 Christensenellaceae bacterium | reverse complement strand
TTTGCCCGTGTTAGCAGAAAGTGTTAAAATTTCTACTTTTTGGCTTACCGCCCTATTATAAATAGCAGAATAATCTTTACCTAAATCAAAGTAGTTATAAAAATATTCTTTATCTTTTAACTCGCACTCTATTATCGTTTTATTTTCTTCTTGATAAACGTAAGCGCATTTATTAAAAGAAAAAACTAAATAACCTTTTTCGTGTTTTTTAAAACGGAAAACCTGCCCACATTCTAGGGTGTGACGTATATTGAAAAAATTTGAATTATAAATTATCTCTTTCATTTCTATAATAATATTTAAGATATCTTTCTTCGTACTTACCAATAAAATAAGCAGTAAATAGTAAAACTAATACAATGTTAAGGAAATAAGGCGTCATCATATATATTTGATTGACGATATCTGGAGAAAAAATAAAGCATAGCATAATGAATAACGCAAACAATGCAAAAAGCACGTACAGAAAACCTCTAATCGTCTTAAACGTTTTAGATGCAAAAGGTTTTAAAAACGTAGCACAAGTAACCCCGTACCCTAAAGAAATAACACTTATTAAATACATTATAATTAACAAATAATAATTCATTTTTGTAGCAAAAGTGGCACAAATTAGCGCAAATATTAAGCCAACTATTAAAGATATGCTACCAAAAGTCTGTTTCTTACTAATCTTATTTTCTCCAATATTATAAAAGCAAAAGAAACCAATGAAAGCGAACAATAAAACTTCTATCATAAAAGGTACCATTTCTACTTTTTGAATAATTATAAATTTACTGTTTAAGCACAATAAAGATAAAATAACACAACCTATTTCTAAAAGTAACGTAATAGTTAGAATAAGTTTGGCAAGATGTTTTTTATTCAAACTTTTTCTTATAACTTTTCTTTGTTGGTTTTCATAATCTATTTCTTTGCCGTTTTCGTCTACAAAAATTAATGATTTTACTTTTTTAGTTCTATTTTCTAGCGCAAAAAACAAATACAACATACGATAGACTTCTAAAATTAAAACGGATGTTAAATTTACAGTAATTCCTAATATGAAAGGAGATACGTTTCTAACAACCATACTAACTAAGTAAACCACAAATGTAAAGATAGCCAAAGGAATATCTACGAATTTTTTTACCTTAAAAGATATTAACATAGATAATTCTAATAGTGAACTTAACACAACTATTGCAATAATATACCCTCTGTTTGATTGCTCTAGTTGATTTATAACATCTTGAGTAATTTCTAAATAATTATTTGGTTTAGCAGATGCAAGCGCAACTATATCTTTCAAAACGCTTAACGACATAATTAAGGCGACAATAACTACTGCACCTAAAAATATGTAACACAATAAACTTAAAAAAACGTTAGAATTTGGTTTTTTAGAAACGAATAACATTACGTTAGTAAATATATAAGAAAGGCCAAATAATACTAAAGTCACACAGAAAAAGTAAAGCCAAACAGGAGAAGAAAGACTATGTGAAAACATTATAAAAAAGAAAAATGACGGAACTAATACCATAAATGCAATTTTAGTTATTTTTGCAGTTACACTTTCTATTTCCACAATTCCTTCAATAGCGTTTTGGTTTGAAAATTTTTCCATTTGCATATTCCCCCAAGTAATAAAATCTTATGTAATAAGTATAACACAAATACCTTGTAATTTTCAAGTTAAAAATGAAAAACTCGGTTAATAAACCGAGTTTTAAATTTTAATTAATCTTCTTTAGCGTAAACGCTAACTTTTTTGTCGCTTCTGCCTTTTCTTTCGTACCTTACAACACCGTCTATTAAAGCGTAAAGCGTATCGTCACTACCAATACCTACGTTGTTGCCTGGGTGAATTTTTGTACCCCTTTGACGAACTAAAATGCTTCCTGCTAGAACTTCTTGACCGTCAGTTCTCTTTATGCCAAGTCTTTTTGCATTAGAGTCTCTGCCGTTTTTCGTGCTACCACCACCTTTGTGGTGAGCAAATAAACTAATAAAAAACATAACTTATAACCCTCCTTCCTTACTTAGCAGCAATTTCTAAAATTCTAACTGCTGTGAAAGGTTGCCTATGACCTTGCTTTTTCCTTTCATTTTTCTTGGCTTTGTATTTATATACAACTACCTTCTTTGCTTTGTCTTGAACAAGGATTTCGCCAACTACTTTGTAAGCCTTTGCTTCTTCGTTAACTTTAATACCGTTTTCATCTGAAACCATTAGAACAGATAATTCTACCTTGTCGCCAACGTTACCTGCAAGTTTTTCAAATTTAATAATTTGACCAACTTCTGCTTTGTACTGTTTAGAACCGTTTTCTACGATTGCGTACATTTTATTTACCTCCACTATCCAGTCTCGCCGAAAATAATTTTGGGGTGGAATTTCACTTTTATTTTACCCCTTTCGTGCGGCTCTTGGTTATTTTACTATAATTATTTATAAATGTCAAACAATTTAGCATAAAAATTTTTAACTTTTCACAAACTACTATTGTTATTTTTTGGAGGAATTTATTATGGAAAACAATTATAATATTAAAGCACTTAACGACACTTATAAGAACGCTCATATTGCATTGCAAAGCATTAGCGACCTATTACCTGCAGTAGAAGATGAAGATATTAAAAAAGAATTACAAGAACAATACGAAGGATACGAAAAATTTATTGGCGAACTTTCTACTTTTATGGCAGAAAAAAATATAGAGCCAAAAAATATTAACCCTTTTAAGAAAGCTATGCTTTGGGGAAGTATAAAGATGAAAACGTTAATGGATAACAGCAGAAATCAAGTTGCCGAAATGATGATTAACGGCACGGTTATGGGCATTAACGAACTTACTGCAATGAAAAACGAAGGCTCTAATTTAGATGAAGAAATTTTAACTTTCGTTGAAAAATTACTTGCCCTAGAAGAAGAATACGAACAAAGATTAAAGAAATATTTATAATTTTTTATATTGACTTTTTACCCTTTTTCGTGCTAGAATACTAAAAAAATATAGAAGGTTTAGTATGAAAAAAATTGCGCTAATTTTTGCTAACGGAACGGAAGAAATAGAGGCTTTAACCCCTGTTGATATTTTAAGAAGATGCGAAGAAACTATTTGCGATATTGTTTCTATTAGTGGGTTAACCCCAAAAGGCTCTCACGGAATAACGGTTATGGCAGATAAATTAATAGAAGATTTTAATATAGAAGATTACGACGGCATTATTATACCCGGTGGTATGCCCGGAGCAATAAATATTGCAAACTGCAAACCTGTTATAGATGCCTTAAAGGTGGCTTTTAGCCAAAATAAAATGGTGGCTTCAATTTGTGCTTCGCCAGCAGTAGTTTTAGCCGAAAACGGCTTAATTAACGGCAAAAGAGCAACTTGCTACCCACTAGAAAAGTTTACTAATTCGTTAAAGGAAAATTGTATTTATACTGCTAACGGAGTTGAAGTAGATAATAACTTAATTACTTCTAACGGCATTGTTAGTGCATTTGAGTTTTCTATTGCAAT
>JAZOOP010000086.1:0-21760 GCA_045655065.1 Christensenellaceae bacterium | reverse complement strand
CTTTTAAAAATAAATGTGTTATACTAAAAAAGATTACTAAATATTTAAACAAAAGGAAGAAAAATGAATACTAGAAATTTAACCCTTTTAACAGACCTATATCAACTTACAATGATGAACGGCTACCTTAAACACGGCAAGCAAGAAGAAATAACTGTATTTGACGTGTTTTTTAGGCAAAACGGAACAATTACTTATTCGTTAGCGTGTGGTTTAGAACAGGTTGTAGACTATGTTCTAAATTTAAACTTTGGCGAAGAAGAAATTTCATACCTAAGGTCGTTAAATATTTTTAATGAAGAATTTTTAACTTACCTAAAAGACTTTAAGTTTACGGGCGATATATACGCCGTACCAGAAGGCACGGTGGTTTTCCCAGGTGAGCCAATTTTAACGGTTAAAGCACCTGTAATTCAAGCCCAACTTATAGAAACGGCAATATTAAATATTATGAATTTCCAAACCTTAATAGCATCTAAATCGGCAAAAATTAACTATGCCGCTAAGGGCGATACGGTTATGGAGTTCGGGCTAAGAAGGGCTCAAGCCCCAGATGCTGGCATATATGGAGCAAGGGCAGCAGTAATAGGTGGTTGTAATTCAACTTCAAACGTGCTTGCAGGCAAAATGTTTAATATTCCCGTTGCAGGTACACACGCACATAGTTGGGTAATGAACTTCAAAGATGAATATACTGCGTTTATGGAATACGCCAAAACCTACCCAGATAACACCCTTTTATTAGTTGATACTTTTGATACTTTAAAAAGTGGCATTCCAAACGCAATTAAAGTGTTTAATTGGTTAAAAGAAAACGGGCATAAGCCAAAGGGCATTAGGCTAGATTCAGGCGACTTAGCCTACCTTTCAAAAAAAGCAAGAAAAATGCTAGATGATGCAGGTTTTGAAGATACTATTATTTGTGCAAGTGGCGACTTAGATGAAAAATCTATAGATTCCTTAAAACACCAAGGTGCAAAAATTAATTCTTGGGGTGTAGGCACAAAACTTATAACTAGTGCAGATATGCCTGCCTTAGGTGGCGTATATAAACTTTCGGCCGTGTTTGATGGCGAAAAAGAAATCCCAAAAATAAAGGTTTCAGATAACGTTGCAAAAATAACTAACCCAGGCTTTAAGAATATTTATAGAGTATACGATAAAGCCACAGGAAAAGCCGAAGCAGATTGCATTTATTTAAGAAGCGAAGCACCTATAAACGAAAACGAACCTTTAATTTTAACTCACCCAATAGAAAGGTGGAAGAAAATTATCTTCACAAACTACGAAATTAAAAGTTTGCAAAAAGATATTATTAAAGGTGGCAAGTTAGTATATAAACTACCAACCTTACAAGAAATAAAAGCATATGCAGAACAAGAACTAGAAAGTTTTTGGGATGAATATAAAAGGTTAGACAATCCGCACCTATTTAAAGTAGACTTAAGCGACGAATTGTTTGAACTAAAAAGAAGAATGTTAACGGAAATTAGGGGTGAAACCTACTAATTTAGGGGTAAAAGTGGAATTAGTTAAAAGAAAATACCACAGAAAAGAAGTGGAAGAAATTATTAATAACGTTTCTGCTGAACATAAAAACTTATTGCTAGAAAATAAGCAGTTAATAGAAGAATTAAAAGAAGAAAACGAAAAATTAAAAGTTCGTTTGCAAGAGTTAAGCGAAAAGGAAAGTAGCATTACTTTAGCCTTAGCAATGGCAGAAAAACAAGCAGAAGAAATTATTTCTACTGCAAACCTTCGCTATGCTCTAGAAGTAGAAAGGCTAAAAACTTTTGCTACTAAATGGAACGAATACTTTAATTACGTGGCAGAAAAATATCCGTATTACCCTGCAATAACCCAAGCAAAAGAAATTTATATAAAACTAAAAAAAGTATTAAACGGCAAAGAAGATAAAATAATAGAAAGTTTAGAAAAAGAGTTACCTAATATGCAAACCCAAAGCAAAAAAGGTGCAACTTTTAACCCTAAACAAAAAATAGAAGAATACGTAAGTGCAACTGAAGATGGTTTTGATTTAGAAAAAGTTTTAAACCCAGGCGAACTTCATTTGGAGGATTTATGCAAGGAATTAGGACTAATGGAAGAAGAGTAAAATTTAATACTTGGCACCTAATTTTAGCCCTTTTTCTAGTTTTTTTAGACCAACTAACAAAGGTTATATTTAGAAATTTAGGCTTAAACCATAATTGGACTTCTACTTGTATTATACCAAACTTTTTTTATTTTGATTATACATTTAACACGGGCGCAGCATTTAGTTTTTTAAGTAATGCACCTTGGGCGCAAACTTTTTTTAAGGTGTTAACTATTGTGGCGTTAATAGGCTTTTATGCTTATTACGTGTATTTAAGCAAGGGCAAAAACTACACGGCAAGAATTGCAATGGTGCTAGTAATGTGTGGCGCTATTGGCAATTTAATAGATAGGTTTGCTTATAACGGAGTAGTAGATTTTATTAGTTTTATTTTCTGGGGTAACCCTTTTGCAATATTCAATTTAGCAGATAGTTATTTAACTATAGGTGTAATTTTAATAATAATTCACCTGTTGTTTTTAGATAAAAACGCAGTTTTTAAGGGTGGAAAAGTTGAAAAAAACAATTAGTGTAGAAGAAAACTTTAATGGTTGTAGAATAGATAATTTTCTAAAAGAAACTACAAGTTTAACCCGTTCTCACCTAAAAAAATTGTGCGACGAAGGGTTAGTTTTGGTTAACAACAAGGTGGTTAAGGCAAATAAAACGGTTAAAACTAACGATATTGTAGAAATAGAAATTCCCGAAGCAAAACCACTAAGTTTGCAACCGGAAAACATACCACTTAAAATAGTGTATGAAGATGAATTTCTTGCCGTTATAGATAAACCACAGGGTATGACGGTGCACGCAGGCAACGGCAACACCGAAAGCACTTTGGTAAATGCACTACTTTATCATTTAGATAATCTTTCAGGTATTAACGGGGTTATAAGGCCGGGTATAGTTCACAGAATAGATAAAAACACTTCAGGTTTACTAGTAGTTGCAAAAAACGATAAATCGCATTTATTTTTAGCCAAACAACTAGAAAATAAAACTTGTAATAGAACATACCTTGCCCTAGTTGAAGGGGTAGTTAAAGACGATAGTGGGCATATAGAAACCTTTATTGGAAGAAGCGAAAAAGATAGAAAAAAATGGCAGTAGTAAAACAAGGTAAACTTGCTATTACCGACTATAAGGTAGTAAAAAGGTATGAAAACTATACTCTTTGTGAATTTAAGTTAAAAACGGGCAGAACTCATCAAATAAGGGTGCACGCAAAATACATTTCTCACCCAATTGTGGGCGATAAAGAATACGGGTATAAAACGCAAAAATTTAAATTAGAAGGGCAACTTTTACACGCCTATAAATTAGAATTTATTCACCCAAAAACAAACGAGTTGGTTAGTTTTACTAGTAAACTACCTAAACACTTTGAAAGCGTATTAAAAAAACTAAAAGAAATATAAGGAAAACGAAAAATGGCAAAACCTTTAGTAGCGATAGTGGGCAGACCAAACGTAGGAAAATCTACTTTTTTCAACAAGGTCGTAGGCAAAAAATTATCTATAGTAGAAAATATACCTGGTGTTACGAGAGACAGGCTTTATGCAGATGCCGAATGGTGTGGGCACCACTTTACTTTGGTAGATACGGGTGGTTTAGAACTAAAATCTACCGACGAAATGTGGCACCACATTAAAAAACAAGCGGAAATAGCAATAGAAACTGCAGACGTTATTATATTTTTTACCGACTCTAAAATGGGCTTAAACGGTGGCGAT
Source organism: Christensenellaceae bacterium (assembly GCA_045655065.1). GTDB lineage: Bacteria > Bacillota > Clostridia > Christensenellales > Borkfalkiaceae > UBA1259. Next base: position 17,929 of record JAZOOP010000086.1, on the reverse strand, counting down.
GAAGACGTAGCGCATAAACTAAGAAAATCTGGTAAACCCGTTGTTTTAGCCGTTAATAAACTAGACGAGTATAAACCAGAAAAATTATATGATTTTTATAGTTTAGGGTTAGGCGAACCTTTTGGCATATCTTCAGAACACGGCTTAGGTATTGGCGACCTATTAGATGAGGTTGTTTCATTAATAGATAGCGCAAAAGAAGCAGAAGAAGATAATAGTATAAAAATTGCCGTAGTGGGTAAACCTAATGCAGGTAAAAGTAGTTTATGTAATAAACTTTTAGGCTACGATAGAACTATTGTTTCTAATATAGCAGGCACTACGAGAGATGCTATAGATACCAAGTTTATATTTGAAAACCAAGAATTTACACTAATAGATACGGCAGGTATTAGAAAGAAAAAAGCCGTTGAAGAAGATTTAGAATATTATAGTGTTTTACGTGCTTTAGGTGCTATTAGGCGTGCAGATATTTGCATTGTTATGGTAGATGCAAAAGAAGGTTTAACTGAACAAGACGTAAAAATTTGTGGCTACGTTCACGACCAAGGTAAACCTTGCATTATTGCAATGAACAAGTGGGACTTAGTTGAAAAAGATACTAATACTGCAAGCCAATACGACGTTAAGATTAAAGAAGACCTTAAGTTTATGGATTATATTAAAACCATATACGTTTCTGCATTAACGGGGCAAAGAACAGATAAAATTTTAAAACAATGTATAAGCATTTTAGAAAACGCTAATAGAAGAATTCCAACCGGTCAACTTAACGATTTAGTTTTAGATTGCGTTAGGGTTAGCGAACCACCAAGCGTAAACGGTAAAAGGTTAAAAATAACCTATGCTACCCAAGTTTCAGTAGCGCCACCAACCTTCGTGTTGTTCGTAAACGAAAGTGCGTTAATGCACTTTTCATATAAGCGTTATATAGAAAATTGTATAAGGCGTGCCTACGATTTTACGGGTACACCTATTCGTATTGCAGTTAGGGAAAAGGAAGAAGATGAGTAATATTTTATTATTAGTAATACTTGGCGTTGCTAGTTATTTTTACGGCAATATTAACTGGGCATTACTAATTTCTAAATTAAAGAAAAGCGATATACGAAAAATGGGTAGTGGTAACCCAGGTACGCTTAATATGAGTAGAAACTTTGGTTTAAAAATTGGTTTATTAACTTTCTTTTTAGACGTTTCTAAAGGTGTTTTACCAACACTTATAGCCTATTTTATATTAGTAGGTAGGGGGTGTTTAGAAGGCACGGAGTTCCAAGTTTTTGAACTAGGGTTATACGTTTGCGGGTTTATGGCAGTTATTGGGCACATATATCCAATAGTTTTAAAATTTAAGGGTGGCAAGGGTATTGCAACAACTATTGGCGTACTTATTGTTGTAGAATCTGTGCACGGCATAAGTTGGGCAAGCGTGTTAATTATGAGCCTTGTTTGTGCTGTTGTATTCATTTATTTTACCGAATTTGGTGCAATGGGTTCCTTTATAGCAATAACTCCACCAGCAATAGCAGGTAGCATAAGGCTATATTTATATTACGGAACGAAAGTTGGAATAGATTCTATATTATATTTAGTATGTTGTATGTTAATATTCTTAATATGTTTCTTTACGTGGTTTGCCCACAGAAAAAACATAGACAGAATGTTAAAGGGCGAAGAGCACCCAACTTCTATTAAGCAAATGGTAATTAAAAGCAAGGCTAAAAAACAACAGCAACAATTAGAAGTGGAACAAAAAGAAAGTTCTAACAAAAACTAACAAAATAATAAAAAGTTTTCATAATGCAAATAAACCTTTCATATATTACTTGTGTATATGGGAGGTTTTTTTATGGAAAAGTACGATATTTATAAAGATATATCTAAAAGAACGGGTGGAGATATTTTTATTGGCGTAGTAGGTCCTGTAAGAACGGGTAAGTCTACTTTTATTAGTAAGTTTATGGAAAGTTTAGTTTTGCCAAATATAAATAATAAACTAGCAAAACAAATTGCTACCGACGAGATGCCACAATCGGCAGACGGCAAAACTATTATGACAACTCAACCAAAGTTCATACCTGCAAATTCCGTTAAAGTGCAGTTTAAAAATAAGGCAACGGCATCTATTAGGCTAGTAGATTGCGTTGGCTATATGGTAAATGGTGCAACGGGGCATATTGAAGATAAAAAGCCTCGCTTAGTTAAAACACCTTGGAGTGAAGAAGAAATTCCATTTGAAAAAGCAGCAGAAATAGGCACGGAAAAGGTTATTAAAGAATATTCAACTATTGGCATTGTTGTTACTACAGATGGCTCTGTTTGCGATATAGACCGTGAAGGGTATATTTTACCAGAAGAAAAGGTAGTTAACGAACTTAAAAGTTTAAGAAAACCTTTTATAATTATATTAAATAGTAAAAACCCAACTAACGAAGAAACAATTAAATTGCGCAATAGTTTAGAAGAAAAATATAACGTTAGCGTACTTTGCAAAAACGTTTCTACCCTAAAGGCAGAAGACTTTAGCGAAATAATGGAAAAAGTGTTGCTAGAATTTCCAATGAACAACTTTAATTTATGCTTGCCAAAGTGGGTTCAAGCATTGCCTTGTAGTAATTCGTTAATACAAGAAATATTGGTAAAAGTAAAAGAAAAAGCCGAAAACATGGCTAAAATGAAAGATTTTGCTGAAATAACTTCCATTTTTGAAGAAAGCGAAAATTTTAACTCGCCAGAAATAAGCGAACTAAAACTTGGCGAAGGTGTTTGTGAATATAGTCTTACTGCAAAAGAAGGGTTGTTTTATAAAGTTCTATCTAAAGAATGCGACAACGAAATTACCGACGACTATGCACTTATGAATTTTATTAAAACCTTTGCTGAAGAAAGAAAAAAATACGAAAAAATTAAAAATGCACTATTGCTTGCTGAACAAGACGGTTACGGCGTGGTTTTACCAACCATTGAAGAAATGAATTTAGAAGAACCAATTTTAGTTAAGCAAGGTAGAAAATACGGCGTAAAATTAAAGGCATCTGCACCAAGTTTACATATTATGAAAGTAGACGTTTCTAGCGAAGTTTCGCCTTTAGTAGGTAACCAAAAACAAGGCGAAGATATGGTTAACTATCTAATGAACGAGTTTAAAGATAATCCTAACGATATTTGGCAAACCAACCTATTTGGAAAATCTTTACACGACTTAATGAACGAAGAACTTTCTAGTAAACTAAATGGAATGCCAAAAGATGCTCAAGGCAAAATGAGGAAAACTTTAACTAGAATAGTTAACGAAAACAAAGGTGGAATAATTTGTATATTGTTATAAATAATAAGCCAATAATAACAAACCAATATAGAAAGTATATATAAAAAGGGCAAAATAATTTGCCCTTTTTAACTTGAAAAATATTCAACCCGAATAATTATAAAAAATAGTAGACATTATTATATATTGTGTTATAATAACTCTGCTATGAAAAATTTTGGGGAATTTCTAAAACAAAAACGCCATGAAAAAAATTTAACACAAAAAGAATTGGCTAAATATTTATTTGTAACGGAATCTGCCGTAAGTAAGTGGGAAAAGAACGTTTCTAGGCCAGATATTAGTTTGTTACCACAACTTTCTACCATATTGGGCGTAACCGAACACGAACTTATAACGGCTAGTGTAGACGAAAAAAATATAAAAGAAAAAGTTCAAGCAAAAAAATGGCGTTCATTAGTAACTACTTATAATTTGTTTTTTATTATTTCTTACGGAATTGCTATTTTAACCACCTTTATTTGTAATTTAGCAGTAAACAAAACTCTTTCTTGGTTTTTTATAGTGCTTTCGGCAATAATTTTAGCGTTTACTTTAACAACGTTGCCACAATTTGTAAAAAAATATAAATTGCTTTTAGTGCCTTTAATTCCTTATTTGGCATTATGCTTGTTGTTAGGTGTTTGTTGTATTTATACTAGTGGTAATTGGTATTACGTTGCAACCATTTCAATATTACTTGGTTTAACAATAATATTTTTGCCAATTATAATTTCAAAGTATAAAATTTTTAACAAAATAAAAAAATTTACCGACTTTGTTTGTGTTTTTGTAGATTTTGTTTTGTTAAACGTTTTACTAATTATTATAGAAAATTACACGGGTTTAACTTGGTATTTATCGTTAGCACTACCAATAGTTTTAGTAGTTTATTTAATAATAAATTTGCTATTGTGCGTTAGGTTTTTAAGGTTGAATAAACTAATTAAAACAAGCATACTATTAACATTAATTACAATATTTACCTATATTCCACCAACGTTTATTAAGGTTAATAATTTAGCCTTGCAAAAGGAAATAGAAGATATCAATATTCTTAATGCAAACCTAAGCACTTGGGCAGGGGACATTATAGGAACCAACGTTCACCTAATAATATTTTTAACTTTAATTTTAACGGCAATAATTTTTTTAATAAGTGGCTTAATAAAAAATTTAAAAAATAAAAGAGCAAAATAATTTGCCCTTTTAATATTTTAAACGTTTGTATTTTCTGGTGTAATAATTTTACACTTGGTATTTGCAATTTTTTCTACGTATTCAATAGGTGGGGTTTTTTCGGTAATTAAATAATCTATATCGTCAAAATTAAAATCGGTACACATAAACGTTTTGTTAAACTTTGTGCTATCGCAAAGCATAATAACTTTGTCGCTATTTTTTCGCATTTGTTGTTTAACTTTTGCTTGTTCAATATTGGCGTCTGTAAAGCCACGGTTTAAGTCAACCCCTAAACAAGAAATTATTGCTACGTTTGCGTGTATTCTAGAAATAAAGTCAACGGCATCTGTGCCAATTATAGAGTTAGAGTGGTTTTCAACAATGCCACCCGCAATGTAAACTTTTGTGTTGTTGGTTTCAGAAAGTAGTAGTGCGTTTTTTAACCCCGTAGTTGTTACCGAAAGATATTTAAACTCGTTAAGCATAGGCATTAAAACACCAACGGTAGTAGAAGAATCTACAAACAGGCTGTCGCCGTTTTTAATAAATTTTAAGGCAAGTCTGGCAATAACTTTTTTAGAAATTGTGTTTTCTTGCTCTCTAACTAAAAAGGCAGGTGCTTCGGTGCTAGAAGTAAAACTCATAGCCCCCCCGTGAGAACGTTTAAGTAAACCCATATCTTCCATAACTTTTAAATCTCTTCTAATAGTGGCAGAAGAAACAAAAAGTTCGTTAGCAAGTTCTTCAACGCTAACGCTTTTTTTTGCGTTAACTATTTCTAAAATTTCATTTTGGCGTTCTAATGAAAACATTTTTACACTCCTTAATGCTTATTTTTGCAAAATTTGTTCATTTGTGTTCATTTATGTTTATATAATAGCACAAAAAAATTCTTTTTGCAACTTATTTTTCACTAGTTCAATAAATTGAAAGGTTGTGTTATAATTAAAATGAACAAAAATGAAAAAAAGGAGAATTTTTTTAATGAAAACAAAAGCAGTTAGGCTTTATGGTAAAGAAGACCTTCGTTTAGAAGAATTTGACTTACCAGAAATTAAAGAAGATGAAATTCTTGCAAGGGTTGTATCAGATAGTATTTGTATGTCAACTTTTAAAGCGGCAGAACAAGGTGCAGACCATAAAAGAGTTCCAAACGACGTAGCAGAAAACCCTGTAATCGTTGGGCACGAATTTTGTGGCGATATAATTAAGGTTGGCGCTAAATGGCAAGGCAAATTTAAAGAAGGTATGAAGTTTGGTATTCAACCTGCTATAGACTACAAACCAAAACTAAACGGTTTAGGCGCACCAGGTTATTCATATAACTACATTGGTGGCGATGCTACTTATATTATTATTCCAAACGAAGTAATGGAAAAAGATTGTTTAATTCCATATGAAGGCGAGGCATACTTTAAGGCGTCTTTAGCAGAACCAATGAGTTGTATTATTGCCGGCTACCACGAAAACTACCACTCAGATTACGAAAATCACTCTCATAAAATGGGTATCGTAGAAGGTGGTTCAGTAGCAATTTTAGCAGGTGTAGGTCCAATGGGTTTAGGTTGTGTAGACTATGGTATTCATTGCGATAGAAAGCCATCTATTATGGTTGTTACCGATATAGACCAAGCAAGGCTAGATAGGGCTGCAAGCCTACTAACCGTAGAAGAAGCAGCAAAAAACGGCGTAAAACTTTATTACGTTAACACTTCTAATTTAGAAGACCCTGTTGCATATATGAAAGAACTTAATGGTGGCAAAGGGTTTGACGACGTTTTCGTTTACGCACCTGTTGCTCCGTTAGTTGAACAAGGCGATGCACTTTTAGGGCATGGTGGTTGCTTAAACTTCTTTGCAGGCCCACTTAAGAGCGACTTTTCGGCTAAGTTTAATTTCTACGACGTACACTATGCTTTCCACAGAATAACAGGTACATCAGGTGGCAATAGGCAAGATTTAATTGAAGCGTTAAAACTTGCAGGCGAAGGTAGAATTAACCCATCTATAATGATTTCACACGTAGGTGGTTTAGATAGCGTTATAGACACTACGTTAAACTTACCAAACATTAAGGGTGCAAAAAAATTAGTATACACACAAATTTCAATGCCAATGACTGCTATTGCAGATTTTGAAGAATTAGGCAAAACAGATAAATTCTTTTATGACCTAGACGTTATTTGTAAAAAACACAACGGCATTTGGAGTGAAGAAGCAGAAAAATACGTTTTAGAAAACGCAAAGAAAATATAATTTAGGAGATAGATTAATGGCAAAACCTGTATTAATGCCAAAACAAGGCATTACCGTAGAAAGTTGTATTTTAACAAAATGGGCAGTAAAGGTTGGCGACGTAGTTAAGGAAGGAGACGTTTTGTTCTCTTACGAAACAGACAAGTCTGCATTTGACTATCAAGCAGAATTTGGTGGCGAAGTATTAGCACTTTTTTGTGAAGAAGGCGATGAAGTTGCTGTTTTAACTAACGTTTGCGCATTAGGTAACAAGGGTGAAGACGTATCTTCATTAGCACCTAACGGCCAAGCCCCTGCAGTAGAAGAAGTTAAAGCATCTCTTCCACAAGAAACAAAAGCAGATGTTAAACCTGTAGAAAAGAAAGTTATTAACAGCAACGCAAAACCTGTTATGATGCCAAAACAAGGTATAACCGTAGAAAGTTGTATTTTAACCAAGTGGGCAGTTAAGGTTGGCGATAAAGTTAAGGTTGGCGACGTTTTATATTCTTACGAAACAGATAAAGCCGCTTTTGACTATCAATCAGAAGTAGAAGGCGAAGTATTAGTGTTGTTTGTAGAAGAAGGCGACGAAGTTCCTGTTTTAACAAACGTTTGCGTAGTTGGTGAAAAGGGAGATGAATTTGCTTGTTTCGCTCCAGACGGCGCAACTGCAGTAGTAGAAGAAGTTAAACAAGAAGTTGCCGAAGTTAAAGCAGAAGTTAAAGAAGAATTAAAAGTACAACCAACAGCAAGTGCTAACGGCGAAATAAAAGCATCTCCAAGAGCAAAAAGTTTAGCAAATAAACTTGGTGTAGACCTTAAAGATGCTATTCCAACCGGTCCTAACGGCAGAATTATTGAAAGAGACGTTAGAGTTGCAAGCACAATAGTTAAAGAAGTAGTTGCAGAAGTTAAAGAAGAAGTTTCTGCACCAGTTGCTAAAGCACCTGTTGACGTTAAGGCTTATAAAGATGAAAAAATGCCTAACATTAGAAAAGTTATTGCTAAGAGTATGATGGCAAGCCTATCTTCTATGGCACAACTTACAATGAACATTTCTTTTGACTGCACTAACGTTATGGAATTTAGAAAATACTTAAAAGATAATGCAGAAAAGTTAAATTTACCATCTATAACAATAAACCACATTATAGTATACGCACTATCTAGAGTATTAAAGAACCATAAAGATTTAAATGCTCATTTAATTAATAACGACACAATGAGATATTTTGAACACGTTAATATGGGTATCGCTACCGATACGCCAAGGGGCTTATTAGTTCCAACGCTATTTGGTGCAGATACAATGAGTCTAAGCGAAATTGCATCTAAGAGCAAACAACTTTCTAAAGATGCTGTTGCAGGTAACATCAACCCAGAATTGCTTTCTGGCGGTACGTTTACAATAAGTAACGTAGGAACTATGGGTATTGAAAGTTTTACACCGGTAATCAACCCACCACAAACGGGTATTTTAGGTGTTAACACACTTGAAACAAGGGTTAAACTTGGTAAAAACGGCGAAGTTATTCCATATACTGCAATGACTTTATCTTTAACCTTTGACCACAGAGCACTAGACGGTGCACCTGCAGGTAGGTTCTTAAAAGACTTAAAAGAATATTTAGAAAACTTTAGTTTCAATTTGTTAGCAGATAGCAAATGCATATAAGGAGTACGAAAATGGAAATTTACGATTTAATAGTAATAGGTGGTGGCCCAGGTGGATACTTAGCCGCTGAAAGAGCAGGCCACGCAGGGCTTAAAACTTTGGTTATTGAAAAAAGAGAATTTGGTGGCGTATGCTTAAACGAAGGTTGCGTTCCAAGTAAAACTTTCCTTAACTCTGCCAAGGTTTTAGATTATGCTAACCATGCATCTAACTACGGCGTTAACGTAGAAGGTAAAGCAAGCGTAGACCAAAAGTTTGTTGTAAACAGAAAAAACGGCGTTGTTAAAATGTTAGTTTCTGGTATTAAAGCACAACTAAAAAGAAATAAAGTTACAATGAAAAATGCGGAAGCCTTTATTGAAGGCAAAGTAGCAGAAGGTTTTTCTGTTAAAGCAGGCGAAGAAAAGTTCGTAGGTAAAAGGTTGTTAATAGCAACGGGTTCTATGCCGGTTGTTCCACCAATTCCAGGCTTAAAAGAAAATCTTCAAGCCGGCGTTGTAATGACTAACAGAGAAATTTTAGATTTAGAAGTTATTCCAAAAACTTTAGTAGTTATTGGTGGTGGCGTAATTGGTTTAGAAATGGCTAGTTACTTCTCATCAGTAGGTACGGAAGTTACAGTTGTAGAAATGCTTAATAAAATTGCAGGCCCAACTGAAAACGAAATTTCTTCTATTCTACAAAAAACTTTAGAAAGAAAGGGTGTAAAATTCTGTTTAGGTGCAAAAGTTACTGCAGTTGAAAAAGACGGCGTAATTTTTGAAAAAGACGGAAAGAGCCAAAAAGTAGAAGCCGAAAAGATTTTATGTTCTATTGGTAGAAGGGCAGTAACTCAAGGCTTTGGTTTAGAAAATATTGGCGTTAACCTAGAAAGAGGCGCAATCGTTACCGACGAACAAATGAGAACTAACGTAGCAAACGTATACGCCGCAGGCGACGTAAACGGCAAAATTATGTTAGCCCACACCGCTTACAGAGAAGCCGAAGTCGCTATTAACACAATGTTAGGCAAAAAAGATAAAATGCAATATAACGTAATACCTTCTGTTATTTACACTAACCCAGAAGTAGGTAGCGTAGGCGAAACGGAAGAAAGCGCAAAACAAAAAGGTTTAGACGTTAAGTGTGTAAGTATTCCACTAACTTACTCTGGCAGATACGTTGCCGAAAACAAGGAATTAGATGGTATTTGCAAACTAGTAATTAACAACAAAACCAACACTTTAATAGGCGCACATATTATAGGTAGTTATTCTGGCGAATACATAGTTGCAGTTTCTGCTCTAATAGATTTAGAAGTTGATATTGAAAATATCAAAAAACTCGTATTCCCACACCCAACCGTATGTGAATTTGTAAGAGAAGCAATTTTTAGTATTTAATTAAAAAATAATTTAAGGAGAAAATATAATGCCAAAATGTGAATTTATTGACCCAAAATTTATTAGGTCAAAAGGTAAAATTGAATTTACAGATATTCCTGTAAACGTTTACAACAAAACAATAGCAGATGAAAAGAAAAACTTTTCTAATGAAGACTTTGTAAGAATTTTTAACGATATTGCCGTTCTTCGTGAATTTGAAAGCATGATTAACGACATTAAAATTAAAGGTGAATACCAAGGCTTTAAGCATTCATATCCAGGCCCAGCGCACTTGTCTATCGGTCAAGAAGCAGCGGCAGTAGGTCAAGCCTACATTTTAGATATGGACGATATGACTTTTGGTTCTCACAGAAGCCACAGCGAAGTTTTAGCAAGGGGCTTAAACTCTATATATAAACTTCCAGACGATAAGTTATATCAAATAATGAAAGACTTTATGGGTGGCGAAACTCTTGCCCCTGTAGAAAAACTAAACAAAACGGGTAACGTTAAAGATTTAGCAGTAGATTTCTTGCTTTACGGCTTTATGAGTGAAATTTTTGCTAGAAAAACCGGCTTCCACAGAGGTATGGGCGGTTCTATGCACGTATTCTTCTTACCATTTGGTATTTACCCAAACAATGCTCTAGTTGGTGGTGCAGCCCCTGTTGCTTTAGGTGCAGCGCTTTATAAAAAGGTTAACGACAAACCTGGTATCGTTATCTCTAACGTAGGTGATGGTGCTGTTGGTTGTGGTGTTGTTTACGAATCTATGAACTTCGCTTCTATGGACCAATTAAGGCAATTATGGGAAAAGAAAGGTGGCTTACCAATATTATTTAACTTCTTTAACAACGGTTATGGTATGGGTGGTCAAACCCGTGGCGAAACAATGGCATACGATTTCTTAGCAAGACTTGGTGCTGGTATATCTCCAACTCAATTATACGCAGAAAGAGTAGACGGCTTTAACCCACTAGCAGTTATTGATGCTATGAAGAGAAAGAAGAAGATTTTAGTAGATGGCGACGGTCCTTGTCTATTAGACGTAGTAACTTATCGTTATGGTGGCCACTCTCCATCAGATTCTATGAGTTATCGTACGATAGAAGAAGTAGAAGCATGGAAAGAATACGACCCAATCGTAGCGTATAGAAAACAATTAGTAGATGCAAAAGTTGCAAACGACGGCAAGTTTGATGAAATTTTAGGTTCTATTAAAGAAAGAATGCTTAAACTTTGCAAGTTAGCAGCAGACCCAATTGAATCTCCTTACCTAGACTTCAATAAAGACCCTTACTACGTAGAAAACTTAATGTTCTCTAACGGCGCAGTTGAAAAGATGGAAGATAGACCAATAGAAATTGGTAAAGACGTAAAAATTCCACTAGAAGAAAACCCAAGAGTAAAACAAATTGCTGGTAAACTTCGTTATGCATTTGACGAAAAGGGTAACCAAGTTTCTAATATGAAGAGATTTAATATTAGAGATGGTTTATTTGAAGCAATTATTGACAGATATTATAAAGACCCAACTTTAACTGCTTACGGCGAAGACGTAAGAGATTGGGGTGGCGCATTTGCAGTATATAAAGGCTTAACCGAAGCATTACCATACCACAGATTATTCAACTCTCCAATTTCAGAAGCAGCAATCGTTTCTTCTGCAGTAGGTTACGGCCTATGCGGTGGTAGAGTTATAGTAGAACTTATGTACGCAGACTTTATGGGTAGAGCAGGCGACGAAATATTCAACCAACTTGCTAAATGGCAAGCAATGAGTAGTGGTATCCTAAAAATGCCTGTTGTATTACGTGTTTCTGTTGGTTCTAAATATGGTGCACAACACTCTCAAGACTGGGTAGCACTTCCAGCACACGTTCCAGGCTTAAAAGTATGTTTCCCTGTAACTCCTTACGATGCTAAAGGTTTAATGAACTCTGCATTAAACGGCACAGACCCAGTTGTATTCTTTGAATCTCAAAGAATTTACGATAAGGGTGAAGAATTCCATAAAGAAGGCGTTCCAGAAGGCTATTATGAAATTCCACTTGGCGAACCAGACGTTAAGAGAGTTGGTAGCGACGTAACTATTTTAACGATAGGTGCTACACTTTATAGGGCTATGGACGCAGCTAAAGAATTAAGCGAAAAATACGGCGTAGAAGCAGAAGTTATCGATGCAAGAAGTATCGTTCCATTCAACTACGAAAAAGTTGTTGAATCTGTTAAGAAAACAGGTAGAATTATTCTTGCTTCAGACGCTTGTGCAAGGGGTTCTATACTAAACGACTTTGCAACTAACATAACCGAACTTTGCTTCGATTATTTAGATGCTCCTCCAATCGTATGCGGTGCACAAAACTGGATTACTCCTCCATATGAATTCGACGCTGAATTCTTCCCACAAGCAAGTTGGATTATTGACTACGTTAACGACAAAATTCTTCCACTTAAAGGTCATATTTCAACGAAGAACACTTCAGATGCAGAAAAATTAAGAAAATCTAAAAAAGGTGTATAATGAATTTAGGGGGCTTAAAAAAGCCCCCTTTATTTTAAATTTTTATGAAAGAATTTTTATTTATAACTCAAAACAACAATAATCCATATTTTAACTTGGCTTCAGAAGAATATTTACTTCATAATAAGCAAGGTTATTACGTTTACGTTTGGGTAAATAGCCCTGCCGTAATAGTTGGTATTAACCAAAACGCAATAGAAGAAGTAAACTTAAATTTTACCGAAGAAAATGGTATAAAAGTAGTTCGTAGGCTAACGGGTGGTGGAGCAGTTTACCACGATTTAGGCAATATTTGCTACACCGTAATTGCCCCCTATGAAGAACAAGAAAATTCCTTTAAATATTTTGCTAACCCCGTTATAGATTATTTAAAATCATTAGGGCTTAACGCAACTTTTTCGGGTAGGAACGACATTATTATAGATGGTAAAAAAATTTCCGGTGCAGCCGAAACCGTTTATAATGGTAGAATAATGCACCACGGCACTTTACTATTTAACACAGATTTAAGTGTTTTAGGTAATGCACTAAACCCAAATAAATTAAAAATGCAAAGCAAAGGAATAAAATCGGTAAAATCAAGGGTGGTTAACGTTAAGGAACTATTAGATGAGCCTTTTTCTTTTGAAGAATTTAAAAAAGGTTTAATAAAACACTTAAGCAAAGGCTTAAAAACCTATCAATTTAGCACGGAAGATATACGTGAAATAGAAAAACTCGTAAATAGTAAATATTCTACTTACGAGTGGAATATAGGTCGTTCGCCAAAAGGTAAAACCATGTTTACAGAAAGGTTTGGTTTTGGCACTTTTACACTTACTTTTGATATAGTAAACGGGTTAATAGAAAATGCCGAAATTACGGGCGATTTCTTCTTAAAAAAACCAATAGAAAGCCTAGTTATAAACCTTAACGGCAAGCCTTTTACAAAAGAGAGTTTATTTGCTTCGTTAAAAAATATAGACGAGTATATTTTAAATGCAAACGCAAACGAAATAATAGAAAAAATATTTAACTAATTATTTTTGCCCGCCAATATTTATTGTAACGTTATAATCTAATAATTCTAAAAACCTATCTTTAAAAGTAGGGTAAAATTCTTTAAAATTTTGGTACAGAGTGTCTTTAATTTTCAAAAAGTCGCACCCTGTACTTTTTTCTATTTCAATAAGGTCAATAATAGAATTTTTAACGTTTTCCTCTGCCATTTCCTTAACAATAAGTGGTAGGGGTAAACTTTCAAAATCTTGCATATTTTGGGTAGAAGTTTTATCTACGATTTTGCAATACAAATCTAACGAAAAGTCTAGGAATAACTTACCGTTTTTAATGGTAAGTTTTCTTTTTGGGCTACTTCTTTTTATATTTAATAAATAGTTAACTTTTTCTCTGCCAACTCCGTTAATTTTTACGCTACTTTCAGTGCTATCCGTCATAATAAAATTAAATGCTTTAGTTTGGGTTGTGTTAAGTTCTCCTACCTTTTTTCCTTTGTAAAAAAGGGCAGTAGTAGTTGCGTCGTAAAGGTTATCTCCTTTGTTGCCACTTATAGCCCCTTTATTGCCCGAAGAAGAGGAGTCTTGCCCTGCGTTTGAATCTGAACCCGTGCTAGAAGAATTACCCTTTTCTTGGCCTTTAGGCGTTTCTTTTAGAATTTTTATAATAGGCATAACCGAAGAAGAATTTTTTGAGTAATAGCCTATGGAAAAAGTTCTTATATCGGTGGTGGAAACGTCTCTATCAAACCCCGTGTTTTTTAGTAGAATTTTTTGTAGTGCAAAGGAAGAAATATTGTCTAGTGGACTTGCAGTTTCTATAATTTCCCTTGCTTTGTCTTCAGCCAAAACAACAACTGCGCTATCTTGAATTTTAAGTGTGTGCGCAAAATAATCTAAAACTTTCATAATGTTTTCGTTTGCTAATTCTTTACCAAAAATCATAAGGTTGCAAAAGGCAAGTTTAGGGTACCAGCCCGAAACGTTTGCAATGTTTCTAATAGCGCCTGCAACCGTTTTATCTTTACCAGTTATTAGTGCTTTTTGGTTTTCGCTATTGGTATCGGTTGCTTCAGGCACGGCAATTTGTGCACTAACTACGTAATTATTTTCTTCGTCTAAATCTATTGCAATTCCTGTAATTATTGCAGTTTTTTCTATGTTTATAATGCCAAAATCGTTAGAAAAGAACAATAAAGTTATAAAAGCCACTACAAGCATTATAAATTTAGTTTTCTTTAGGTTCATATTTTTTCTCCTTTCTTAGTAGCAAGGGCGTTAGTATTGGTACAACGAAAGCCATTAAAATAAAAAATGCGTTGCAATAATAAAAAATAAAGTGTTCTATGCTTAGGTAATACTGAGAAAATAATATTACAACTACAAATAATAAAAAAGAAATTATAGCAGAATAAATCCAATTGTATTTTTCTTTCGTATTAAAAATTTGCCTTAGCAAATAGCAAGCAAAAAATGGAGGCAATATAATGGAAATTACCGTAGAAAATAGTATGCAAAATATACCAATATAGTCAAACCTACCAACGTTATTTATAACGGTAGTGTATTTAGAAATATCTGTTAAAGCAAACCTTTGTCTGCCTGCAATAGAAGTAAAAATGCAGTAAAAAAACACACTAAAAATCAATACCAATATACATGCGCCTAAATAAGAGCAAAATATTTTAATATTATTTTTTTTATTCGTATTAAATTTGCCAATAAAAAATAAAAGATAAACGCAATCTCCAAACCAAGTGTTTCCCCTATAGAAACCAGAAAAAATACTTCTTGCTCCGTTAGCGCCAACAGGCAAAAGGTTAGTAAATTGTATATTAGTTGCAGAAAGAGAAAGTAAAATAATAAACCCAATAGCCGTTAAAATGAAACTAATATCTGCAAGCCTACCTAAAACGTTTAATTTTTTGTTGCATAAATAAAAGCAAACTATAAAAAAAGGAAAAAAGTAAAAAACGGAAGGTATGCTTTCGTAAAGGGTTAATTGCACGTAATTTTTTTGTTCGTTAATACTAATAATGCTTTTTAATAAAAAATAAATAACGTATAAAAACAATATAACTTTAGATATTTTTTTGCCAAAAGTATCTTCTAAAATTTGTATATAAGTTTTATTTGTTTTTCTGCAAACGTAAAGAATAGCAAGCAAAGAAAACAAGTCAAATAAAATATTAATAATAATAGAAATCCAAACGTCTTCAAAAGCAACTTGCGAAATAATACTTGGCATTATAAAAATTTTTGTAACAGGCAAAAAGGCAATAAAAAACAAGCAAATTTGCCTAGCATAAAGTTCTTTTTTCAACTTAATTTTCCTTCCTTTTTTTAATTTTCATTCTAGTAGGATTAACGTTTTTAATTGAATAAGGTCTTTTGGTTTGTTCAATTAAAAAGCCTTTGTACAATCCGTCTTTTAAGTCTTTAGTTATTAAAGGCGAAAACGGGGCAAAAATAGGGGTAGAAAAACTTTCAAACGATAGCGTGTAAATCATAATTCCAACTAACGAAAGAATTAACCCGTAGCCACCAATAGAACCACCAATAATTAAAAATAAAAATCTAATTAAAGAAAAAGTTTGCTCTAACTCTGGTACGGTGTATAAACAAATACCAGAAAGCGCAACAATCATAAGCGTAGGGGCGGAAATAATACCTGCAGTAACGGCAGTTTCACCCAAAACTAGACCACCAACTATAGAAACAACCATGCCAACGTATTTAGGCATTCTTACGCTTGCTTCGTTTAATATTTCAAATATTAAAAGGGTAAAAAACATTTCAAAACTAGGCGAAAGAGGAATACCCTTAATGCTATTTACAATAGTTAACAAAAAACTTAAAGGAATAAGTTGCAAATGAAACAACTCTGCCGTAACGAAAAATGCAGGTAGTAAAATAGAAATAAGCACCGAAATTAGCCTAATAGCACGTGCTAAGGTAGAACTATAAGAAGAATTATAATAATCGCTAGGGCTTTGGAAATCTTCTATTAATAGGTAAGGAACGGTTAGTGCTATAGGCGAGCCGTCTACAAAAATAGCCACCCTTCCTTCCATAATTTTTGCAGTTAAAATATCGGGTTTTTCCGTGTTTCCTACCTGCTTATAAATAGAAGTTTTATGCTCGCCAATAAACTTAGAAATATAAGAAGAATCTAGCACGGCATCAATATCAATTTCATTAAGTTTTTGCTTAACTTCTTTAACTAAACTATCGTCGGCAATTCCCTTAACGTAGCAAATTGCCAAAGTGGTTTTTGAATATTTACCAACTTTAAAATCTTCTATCTGCAAATCGCTACTTTTAATTCTTCTTCGCATCATAGAAATATTAACGGGCAAACTTTCTACAAAACCTTCTCTAGGTCCTTTAATAACGGCAGAAGTAGGGGGTTCGGTAATAGCCCTTTTTTCAAATTTTATAAGTCCAAAAGAAAAACCAAAATTCATATTGTCGCAAATTAAAACTGCGTTTCCAATTAAAATTTCATCTATAATTTCGCTAACGGTATAAACTTGTTTTTTTTCTGGGCTTAAAAATAAATTGCTTAACTCATTAATAGACATATCTTTTTTCGCTTGCTTAAGTGGTCTTAAAACCAACTCTCCTAGCGATTCTTTGTCTACTAAATCTCTAACGAAAATTAACGAATAATTTAACCCGTTTTTATTAGAGTTTAAAAAAACTATATCTTTAGAAGTTAGTATATTTTTAATATTTGTTAGGTTTTCGTTTATAGAATCAGAAAGTTTCATAAAACTAGTATCTTTTTTTAACAAAAATTTTATTCAAAAAGGCAAAAATAATAAAAACTTAAAAAGAAAAAAGGAGGCAAAGCCTCCTTTTAGCATTGTTAAATTTTAGGTGTATTAATTTGCTCTACAATTTTATTTACAATGTCGTCAACTTCTTTTTCATTAGCGCCTTTAACGTTGTTTTTAATTATTTCCTTAATAGCAAAAATATTTTCTTTTTCAATAGGATTTTTGTTAACACCATCTAAAAGTGCCGATATAGCAATAGCCGTAGCACTTAAATTTTCGGTTGGAATAAAATCTGTTAATAACCTTTCTAAAACATAGGTAGTTTTAACAATTTTACCAGCCTTTCCATTAATTATACCATTAATTAATGAATAAACTGCTAAAGAAATAGAACCACAAATAAAGGTAGAAGAAATAGTTTCGTAGTCAAAAGATATATAGCCTAAAACAAAAATTGCATTATAAAAATAATTAATAACGCAAGGTAAACTAAAAAGAAGAATTCCTTTAATCTTCTTAAAGGCACAATCTTTTGGTATAAATTTTTCTATAATAAGCATTAAAATTGATGCGCAAATTGCAATAAGACTTGCAGATAAACCATACAATTCAAAAAAAACTGTTAAATTAAAAATTTCCATTAAACACCTTCCTTAAGGGAAGGCGAACATTTTTTAACTATTTTCTTTGCGTGCCAAAACTAGTCTCTTATAATAAGAGCCTTTATCTAAAACGTAATATGTTTTCATTATTATTCGCCCCCCTAAAATTAATTTCCAAACGCCAAAAAAAGTATATAATTAAACTTTAAAATTTCAAGTATTAACTGACAAAATACAACAAAATATTATAAATAAAAAAC
>JAZOOP010000085.1:0-46993 GCA_045655065.1 Christensenellaceae bacterium | reverse complement strand
ACGCCTATGGACTACTTTAAGAATACCTTTTTACCTTACTTGGAAAGTAAATACTCAAAACAAACTTTAGCCTTTGCTAAAAAAGAGTTGGGCTTCTTCGTGGTTAAGGAAGATAATACAACTCCTATATCTGAACAACTTAAAAAGGTAATTAAGAGTTTGCCAAAGAAAGAACAAAAAAGATTAGAAGCCTTAAAAAAATAAAAATTTTTAACTTTTCAAAAATCCTTGCATAATTTACGGCAAGGTGTGTCCTTATATAAGTGAGAGGGCAAAACACAACTAAATATTTAATTGAAATCTCACAGTTTCTACTGTGGGATTTTCTTTTGCCTTAAAACTTTTGGATGTGGTTAAAATGATTTACTTTTGGCTTTGCCGATAGCCGTTAAACAATCGGGATTTTACTGTTCAGTGGACAAATAAGCTCCGCAGGACGAACGAAACTTATGCAATAAGTGTAGTGAGCTACACTTTTGCAAAATCTCAAAATTTTTATTCAAGGAGGACAAATTTATTTACATCATTTGCAATTTAGACAAACTCAAAAAATCGGACGTTTCACCCGTCGAAGAAGAGAACGAACGTGATGAAACCTATCAAGGCTCTAACGCTTGTATCGACAGTTCGAGGACATATCAAAACTATCATACGGCATGTCCACAAGGGAAATATCTTGACGTTATCGAAGATAGAATTTCGGGCTTAAACCTAAAACGAAAAGTTCGCTCAGATGCCGTTTATATGTGTTCTTTCGTATTGACGGCAAGCCCCGAATTTTTCAAGGTGGCAACACCCGACAAACAACAACGATTCTTCCGTGACTTTACCAATTTCTTTAAGGACAAGTATGGAGAAGAAAACGTTTTGTCAGCTATCGTTCATTTAGACGAAACAAATCCACACATGCACTTAAACCTTATACCTATCGTTGACGGTAAGTTGTGTGCAAAGGAATTATTTGACGGACAACTCGTTAAACTTCAAACGGAGATATGGAAGGAAGTTGGACAAAAGTACGGATTGGAACGTGGCAAATCAGGCAACGGCGTTGAACATTTATCCACTGCTGAATACAAGGCAAAAAAGATTTTAGAAGAAGCCGAAAGCAAAAAGGCGGAAACGGAAGATTATGCTGAAGCGTTAACGCAAGCCGAACAAGGCGAGTTCGCTTGGTCGAAAGGCGGACTCAAAAAACAAATCGTTGCGCTTACGGCGGAAAACGCCGAACTGAAAAAACGATTAAATACGTCAATGGGTGAAGTTTTAGAACTTGACAAGGAAAACAAAGAATTGAAAGAACACAAGGTTAAAACTTCGATTGCACTTACCGTGTTAGACCGCTTACAACAAGAGCACCCCGAAATTTATCGGGAAGTAATTTCGCAAAAGAAAAAGCCCACCACAAGTGAAAAGAAAAATTGGTGGACGAAGTAATTCCGTTATAGTCGAGAACGGATAAAAATCAAAGGTTTTATTTAAGATTTGGTGCGACTTAGAATAATAATACGTGAATGATAGATACAAAGTCGCAGATGACAAGAGAAAATAAAACGAACACACGAGAGGACGTGTAAAGGAGGAATCCATTTAGGAAACAATTTTGAAAGGGAGAATGATAAACTATAATTTTAATGGCAAGAAGGCGCAAGAACACTACGGGACTGCCCGACTCGGAACTTGATTCTATCGCAAGAGTTTTATACTCTTCTATCATAGAATATTGCAATTCTGAAAAGGGTAAAAAAGATTATGCCGAATGGCAAAAACAACGACAACTAAATATTAAAAATCAAAAAAATGTAGCTCTGTTGTAATCATAGGAGCATTGTATATGAAGTTTTAGACCGCAAGAGGCGGTAGAAAAGCGGTGAGGATTAATTTTCTCACCGCTTTTTCTCATTTTAAGAACAAATGAAGTGATACATTTCTTTTGCATCTATCATAAATATTCTTACTTTCTCTACAAACTCTTCTTGCAATATTTTTGATTTAATAAAATTCTTGCAAGACTTTCTAATATCAATGGTAAATTCTAAAAAATCATCATCTTTAATACGCTGAACTTTTATAGGGAATTTCCTAGCAAAAGATATTGCATCTATACTGTTTGCCAAGAAGCTTTCAGCAAACTTTATACATTCAATAATTTCTCCATATTCAAACATTACATAACAATTCCCAATAAGATTGACTTGTTCTATTCTTTCTTTACCATAACCATTTTCTTCATAAAGATATTCAACTTCATCTATTAACGTTTGCGGAATAGTGCCGTTGGCTATATCCATAAGATATTCGTTTATCAAAGCAATATCCATTTTTAGTGGATAGATTTGTTTTAAAAAACGAATAAAAGGATTTCTTTCCTTAGTGTTACTTATAAACAAAAGAAGTTCTTTAAATGCAATTGTTTCTGTAATTTTCAAATCTATCAAAGATTTCTTTTCATTGTTTGAAAGAAAAATCTTTTCTGCTTTTGAATCATTTCTCAATTCATATGTATATGTACACTTTTCATTAGCGACATCACGCAAAACTTTATAGTATTTACTTGAAATGCGACCAATTACTTTTCCAAACAATTCTTTTATCTTATTGTTGACCAAAATATCACATGAAGTTATTCCTCGACTAATGTTTTTTTGATTAACGTGTTTCAAAATATATTCTTCGAGCAATTCTTTTTCATGGTTAAGAGAAGCATTAAGATTGAAACGATTATAGCGAGAATGATTATAAAATGTAGATAAAAGTGTTAAAAACTCATTTTCTCTAGAATTAAAATCAACATTAATTTTTTTAGAAATTCGCTCATGTAAATATCCGTGACTGTGCGTAATCAAGCTTTTTTCAAAATCTTCATAATTTTCTAGCGTAATATCTTCAAAAAGAACTAAGATTATTTTTTGTAATCGTTCTATGCCAACTGAAACATGATATAAAAAAGAAAATATACAAGCCCCAATAGATATTGAATTCATTTGATTTAGAGTTTGTATTCCATCATAAATAAATTCTCCTGCAATATCTAATTCGTTTACCATATTGAAATTTTTATAATTCCATATTTTATCCATTAATTTACCTCATCAAACTCTTAAATTGACTTTAAAAATTTATTCAAGTTCCTTAAGCGTACATTCAACTTCCAAGTATGTATTGAGCAACTGTTCTGTAGGTAATACTTGTGATATGTCGCTAATGTTTCCAATATCTAAGGTTAAATTATCTTCGACCTCAGTGTGAGCAAAAAATCTATATTCTTGCTGGAAAGCATATTTTTGACGTTTCCAAAAAGCTATTCGAGAATTGTTAGCTTGGATTTCTTTCAATTGCTGAATATTGTTATAATCATAATAGGATACTAAATCTCTAAAATAATCTATTCCTCGTTTTTTAAAGGCATTGTCTATACGCTTAAAAAACTCATTAGTGTTAGTCACAACCAATGCGCTTTCCCCAAAATCTTTAATTTTAGTAGATTGTTCTTTTGAAAAACCATATTTTATATGTAATAATCCATTTTGTATTTCTTTAGATAAATAATTTCGATAATCTAACATATACATACAAAATACGGGGTTATTTAAATAACCCAAGTTAAAAGAAGAAATGGGGGCTTGTAACTGCCCAACATATTCGTTTGTGTCATAAGTATATAAAGTAAATTTTACATCTTTTAGCATCATTTGACCATCATATTGGTCGCCAACCATTTCATCAGAGGTGTTTTTTTCTAAATCTACATAATACTTCAATCGTTTCATATAGAACTGTCCTGACTGAAGTTTTTGTATATTTTGTTTACTTCCAAATTTAATCAAAAGATGAACCGCTGATTCTATACCTTTAATATCCATAAACATAAATCCTTTTGAATTATTTTTAATAGTGATTAAATATTTTTAACCAAATAGGCACATAAAAACTATTAAATTTTACCATATTTTTCTAATAAAATCAATTTCATCTATATATAAACGAAAAATAGGCACTATCAAACGAAGAAAGTGCCTATTTTAATTGATTTTATCTACTTTTTCAGCCTAAAAACAAAGGCGAACCCGTCTCCTAAAGGAAACGGGTTCGTCTTTACTTTGTTTGGTGACCCCTACGGGAATCGAACCCATGTTACCACCGTGAAAGGGTGGTGTCTTAACCGCTTGACCAAGGGGCCTTGGTGTTATTTAGTTTTTATATTATCGGCAAACGCCGTTATTTACTGGTAGCGGCGGTCAGATTCGAACCAACGACCTGCCGGGTATGAACCGGCCGCTATAACCAACTAAGCTACGCCGCCATATATTTTAGACGCAAACTTTTCTTGAATGCTTATGTATTATAACTAAATAATTTGTTCTTGTCAATTATTTTTTGGTATTAAACAAAAATTTTTTCAATTTTTTTTAATATTTTATTTTCGCCCGTTATTCCTTGGCTTTTTATTGCTTTTTACCCTTAATTTTGCCCTTTTCTACAACCACTTTATTAATTTCTACACCCTTAAATACAGTTCTATCTATAGAAACCGAAGTAAATATGGTTTGCAAGTGCGAAACTGCCCCAACCAATTTTCTTTGCCTTTTTTTGTCTAGTTCAGAAAGAACGTCGTCTAAAATTAGAATTGGATATTCGCCAAATCTATTATAAAACATTTCCGTTTCGGCAAGTTTAAGCGCTAAGGCAACCGTTCTTTGTTGCCCTTGTGAGCCATATACCCTAACGTCTTCTGCGTTAAGTGTAAACTTAATATCGTCTCTGTGTGGCCCAATAGAAGTAAAGCCTAAACGCATATCTCTTTCTAACCCAGTTTTTAGGTCTTCATATAAAGCAAACGCAACGTCTTCTTCGCTACCATAATACCCACTTTCAGTTTTCATTTTTAAAACTTCTTTCCCATCAGATAAAATGGCGTGTTTTTCTTCGGCAATAGGCGAAATTTCTTCTAAAAACCTGTTTCTAGCGCAAATAATTATACTTGCTTGTTTAGAAAGTTGCTCATCCCAAATAGGTAGAGTTTCTCTAATAATATCTCTGTCTGGCTCTTTTAATAAATTATTTCTTTGCGCTAAAATTTTATTATACCTTTGCAGAGCATAAAAATACGGCTTGGACATTTGAGAAAGAGAAACGTTTAAAAACCTTCTTCTGTCTTCTGGGGTTTCTTGCACCAACTTTAAGTCTTGTGGGTTAAAAAACACACTTCTAATATTGCCTAAAAGTTCGCCAATTTTAAGTGTTTCTATGCCGTTTATATAAATATTCTTTTTGTCGTTTTTGTTAAAAACAATTTTAACCGATATATCGCCATAGCAAGATTTAGCCGTTCCCAAAATCTCCGCCGTTTCACAGCCGTTTTTTATAACCAACTTATCTTTATTAGCCCTAGGCGAATAACCTGCGCATAGGAAAAATATTGCTTCAGCAGCATTAGTTTTGCCCTGAGCATTTGCACCCGTTAAAATATTAGTTCCGCTAGAGAAATTAAAGGTTTCTTCTTCGTAGTTACGGAAATTTTTTAATTTAAGATTAGAAATATACATAAAAATATTTAAAAAAATTAGTTAATAATGCTTTATTTATTTTAAAAATTATATTATAATGTAAGTCCACCAAAAAATAGTTAAAATATTGTATAACCATTTACTTGTTATAATTCTACATATATTATATAATTTTTTTACTATAAAAGCAACTAAAGAAAGGAAAAAGATAAAATGGAAAGTTATGAAATTTTATGGAAAACTGCCCTTCCAGAATTAGAGAAGACGGTTAGTTCTATTTCTTACGATATGTACGTTTCGCAATTAGTGCCTGTAAATATCGTTGGCAATAGCCTTATTTTTATAGTAGATTCAAAGCTTACTGCAGATGCCGTAAGCCAAAACCACATGTCTAGCAAAATTAAAGAAGCCCTTATTAAGAGTAATTCTAGTATAGACGATTTTCAAGTATACGTAGCAAAAACGAGAGAAGAATATTTTAAACAACTTACCGAAACTGAAAGGGAAAAAATAGAAAACCAAGGGTCACCAATAAACCCAAAGTTTACTTTTGAATCTTTTGTAGTAGGCCCTTCTAACGACTTTTTGTATGCTGCAGCAAAAGCAGTTGCAGAATCTCCTGCAGAAGCATATAACCCACTATTTATATATGGTGGCACGGGGCTTGGCAAAACGCATATGCTTATGGCTATTGCCAATTACATTAAACTATATAAACCAGGCTTAAACGTATTGTATGCTACCTGCGAACAATTCACCAACCAAATGGTAGAAAGTTTAAGTAAAGGTAAACTTACCCCTGCAGATTTTAGAAGAAAATATCGTAACGTAGACGTATTACTTATAGACGACGTTCAGTTTCTTTCTAAAAGGCAAGGAACTCAAACGGAGTTTTTCCATACCTTTAATGAACTAGTAATGCAAAACAAACAAATTGTTATTGCATCTGACCGTCATCCTAGTGAAATAGAGTTTTTAGAAGATAGGCTTCGCACCCGTTTTGAAGGCGGACTTTTAGCCGACGTTCAACCACCAGATTTAGAAACAAGAATAGCGATATTAAAGAGAAAATCTGAAGAACAAAGGTGCGCAGTAGACATTAAGGTTTTAACTCATATTGCAGAAATTTGCGAAGGCGATATTAGAACACTTTTAGGCAGACTAACAAGGGTTATTTTTGCAAGTAAATTACACGAAAAGCCAATTACAATAGACCTTGTTAACGAAGCCTTAAAAGAATCTGCGGCAGAAACACAAGAAGCATTACAAACGGAAGATATTATAGATTGCGTTAGTAAATTTTATAAAATTTCAAAAACAGATATGCTTGGCAAAAAGAAAAATAAAGAATTTGTAGAACCCCGCCAAGTTTGTGCATATTTAATTAGCGAACTAATGAATATACCTTTGGCAACAATAGGTAAAAACCTAGGTAATAGAGATTATACTACCGTTATTTATGCAAGAAATAAGGTTGCTGAACAAATTAAAACGGATAATAAATTGGCAGTAGAAATAAACGATATTAGAAACATGTTATTAAAAAAATAATTTATTAAGTGGGTATTATTATCCACTTTTTAAGAATACTAAGGGCAATTATGAACGATTATATAGAAGGACAATTTGATGCAGTTGTTGTAGGTGCAGGCCACGCTGGTGTAGAAGCAGCATTAGCTCTTGCAAGAACGGGAATAAACACGGCAATGCTAACACTTAATTTAGATAGCATTGCATTTTTAGCATGCAACCCTTCTATAGGCGGAACTTCTAAAGGGCAAATCGTTAGAGAAATAGACGCCCTTGGTGGCGAAATGGGTATTAATGCAGATAAATGCCTACTTCAAATAAGAATGCTCAACCGTGGCAAAGGTGCTGCAGTACAATCTTTGCGTGGGCAAGCAGATAAAAATAAATACCACGCCCAAATGAAACAAACGTTAGAAAAAACGGAAAATTTAAGAATAATTCAAGGCGAAGCAACGGAAATTATCGTTGAAGACGGCAAAGTTAAAGGCGTTAAAACTGCTTTTGGCGGAATTATTTTATGTAAGGTTGTAGTTTTAGCAACGGGCGTTTACCTAAACGGTAGCGTTATTGCCGGTGAATGGAAAAGGTCTTCTGGCCCTAACGGGTTTCAACCTGCAAACGAACTAACGGCCTCTTTAATAAACTTAGGCTTTAACGTTAGAAGGTTTAAGACGGGAACTCCTGCTAGAATAGACGGCAGAACTATAGATTATTCTAAACTAGAAATTCAAAACGGTGAAGAAGATATTTATCCTTTTAGTTTTTTAACGGAAAGTTTACCTAAAAAACAAACGCCTTGCTATTTAACTTATACCAATGAAAAAACACACGAAATAATTAGGTCTAACCTACACCGTTCTCCACTATACGGCGGGCTTATTAAAGGCACAGGGCCAAGGTATTGCCCTTCTATTGAAGATAAGGTGGTTAGATTTAGCGATAAAGATAGGCACCAACTATTTTTAGAACCAGAAGGGGCAGATACTTTTGAAGTTTACGTTCAAGGCATGTCTACTTCACTGCCACACGACGTTCAAAAAGAAATGTACAGAACGGTTAAAGGGTTAGAAAACTGCGAAATTATGCGTTATGCTTACGCCATTGAATACGATTGTATAGATGCCTTAGACCTATACCCTACCTTAGAATATAAAAAAATAGAAGGTATTTATTGCGCTGGGCAAATTAACGGAACTAGTGGTTATGAAGAAGCAGGCGCACAAGGTTTAATAGCAGGGTTAAACGCATCGCTTAAACTTCGTGGTAAAGAACCTTTAATTTTAACTAGAGCAGACGGGTATATTGGTGTTTTAATAGACGATTTAGTTACAAAAGGCACTAACGAGCCATATAGAATGATGACTTCTCGTGCAGAATACAGAATTACTTTAAGGCAAGATAATACCGACTTTAGATTAACCGAATTAGGCAGAAAAGCAGGCTTAGTTACAGATGAAAGGTACGAAAAATACTTAAAAAGAAAAGAAGAGTACGCTTTAGCAACTAAAGAACTAAAAGTTTCGTTAAAGCCTAAAGAATGCGAAAAACTACTTGCAGAATTTGGCTATAATAAACCACAAAGCGCCGTAAGTAAAGCAGATTTAATTAGGCGTGGCATACCACTAACTAAAATTATAGAAGAATTTGGTGGATTTAACGGAATTAGTAAAAACATTTTAGAAACGGTTGAATTAGACGCTAAGTACGAAGGCTATTTACAAAAGGGTTTAGACCAAATTGAAAAGGCTAAAAAACTAGAAGAAAAGAATTTACCTAGCGATATAGATTATTTATCTATTAAAGGTTTGCGCCTAGAAGCAAGGCAAAAGTTAGATAAAATTAGGCCACAAAACTTAGGACAAGCAGGCAGAATTTCTGGTGTATCCCCTGCAGATATTGCAGTTTTAATGGTTTACCTAAAAAGTGGATATAAAAATTAAAAAAGGCAACGAAAATTCGTTGCCTTTTTAATTATTTAAATGTTTACGCTACTTTTAATTCTTCTAGTTGCGGAAAGCCGTTTTTCTTCCACTCTATAAGTTCTCTAACAGAAAGCCCTTTGCCCTCTGGGTGTTTTTTCAATATTCTGTTAGCTTTTGCAAGTGGGCAAACGTTCCAAGCAATTATTTGCCCTATTGAAGCAATTATCCAACCAATTGGGAAAGCAAGTAAAATTGGCAATAATTCGCCAGGTAAAACGTTGCTTATAATAAGCATATAAACTTGCCTCAAAACAACGAAAGAACCTACGTTAATAAACATAGAAGTTTTAGTTTTTTCATAACCCCTTAACGCAGCCATATGAGTTGTGTTTAAGCTTTGGAAAACTTGAAACGGAGACATAAATACTAATATATAGGCGGCAGTTTCAACAACGGCAACGTCTGGTGTAAACGCTGTACTTAAAGGTTTAGCAAACAATACTACGGGAATTATAATAATTATTGCAAACCCTAAAGAAGCCAAATTGGTAAAAGTAACCCCTTCGCATGCGCGTTTTACTTTGTTTGCTCCTACGTTTTGCCCAACGAAAGAAGTTATAGCATAACCGAAAGAAGTAGCAAACACGGTAATAAAGTGTTCTATTTTTAAAAATACGGAATAACCTGCTTCAAAATTAGAACCGAATACGTTTATGTAAGAATGTAAAAAAGTATTTGAAAAACCCGTTATAGAGCTTTGTATTCCCGCAGGTAAGCCAACTAAAATAATGCTTTTAGTAATTTTTTTATTCATTTTAAGACTTTTTAGGTCTATTTTATAATCTGTATCTATTCTAACTAAATAAATAAAAGCGCAAATTGCAGAAGCGAATTGTGCAATTATAGTAGCAACGGCAGCACCTATAACGTCCCATTTAAATACTGCAACGAACAATAGGTCTAACACAATGTTAATAACAGAACTTATAAGCAAATAAATTAACGGCCTAGTAGAATCGCCTACGGCACGGAAAATACTTGTTAACATATTGTACATTATTAACCCAGAAACGCCACCAAAGTAAATTAACAAATAAGTGGTGGCATAACCTATAATATCTTCGTTAGATTTCATTAAAAGAAGCAACGGTTTTGCCAAAATTAAACCTAAAACGGTCATAATAGCGCTTAAAATTAAGCCTAAAACAACAGAAGAAGATACTGCTTTTTTAATATTTTCGCTATCGTGCCTGCCATAATATTGCGAAATTATAACCCCTGCACCAATAGAAATACCAGAACAAAGCAACACGAAAGTATTTGTTATGCTACCCGTTCCACCTACAGCCGCCATAGACTGAGAACTTGCAAACTGGCCAACTATAATCATATCTACAGAGTTATATAATTGTTGCAAAAACAAGCCCAAAACCATTGGCACAAAAAACCCAAAAATAAGTTTTGGAATAGAACCTACGGTCATATCAACGTCTTTTTTCTTAAATAAAGATGCGCTACTCATTACCATATCTCCGTTTTATTAGTGTACGTTAATAGTATACTCTTTTTATTTAATTAAAGTAAAGAAAAATAACCCTTAAACTAAAAAAAAATTTTAATTTTTTGCTTTATATTAAACTTAAAAGGCATTACCTTTTTGGTAACGCCTTTTTCTTTTATTCTTTTAATAATTATTCTAAATATTGAATTCCCTTGTGGTAAGAAGTGTATTTTCCTATTCTTTCGTTAATTATTTTAACAACTTCTTCTGCACTTTCTACGCCAAAAACTTTATCGTCAGGCATATTTTCATAACGAACCCTATGGTCTAAACAAGTGTCTGCCACTTTGCTACTCCACCCGTCAACGTTCTTAAATGCTAAAACTAATTTAAATAACGTCCAAGAAAACGCTATTTCAGAAAGAGTCCCCGCACCACCACCAATAGCAACCACGGCGTTTGCACCAGCAACAATGGCGTTTCTTAAAATATCTAACCCAGTAGGAATACAAATATCTGCATATTCGTTTGCTTGCCCCGCGTTAAACGAAGGAAGTATAGCAATAGTATCTCCTTCTTTATAATTTTTAGAAGATTTTGCCCCTGCAAACACGGCTTCCATAACACCGCCAAGCCCACCAGATTGCACCCTATAACCTGCATCTACTAAAGCCTTGCCCGTTTCAAAAGCCATTTTATATTTTAAGCCGTCTTTTTCAATTTTTGCATCGCCTATAACTGCTACTATTTTTCTTTTCATAATGCCCCTTTTTTTACTAGTATATTTTTATTATATGCTAAATTTCTTATAATAATCTTAACACACTATTTATTTTTTGTAAAGAGAAACTTTTGCCTTGATTTTTATATCTCTTTCATTTATAATACCATATATGAAATACTTTACATTTAACTACGTTAAAAAATTTAAGTGTATAGCAAGCGAGTGCAAACACTCTTGCTGTAAGGGTTGGTTAATTAAAATAGATAAGCCACACCTAAACCTTTACCACAAATTGTCTAATAAAGACCAAAGGTTTAACGAGCAAAATTTTGATGGCGAATATTTTAAGTTAAACGATAATTTTTGTTGCCCACTTTTAGAAGAAAACGGGCTTTGTTACGCTATAAAAAATTATGGTGAAAAAAGCATTTCTAAAACTTGTAGAACTCACCCAAGGTTTATTAATAACTTTGCGAATAGAAAAGAAACGGGCTTAGGGCTTTATTGCGAAGAAACATGCAGAATTATTCTTTCTTCTAAACGAAAAATGCGCTTAAATTTGGTTAAAGACAACAAAAAAGAATCCCCTTTAACCAAACACGAAAAAAAGGTTTTAGCGTTTAGAAATAAGGTAATTAAAATAATTCAAAACAGAAAAATTTCTTTTACAGAAAGGTTAAACGCACTAAACTTATTAGCCGATATAAATTTAGAAAAAAACTCTTTTTCCACTTGGTTAAACATATTTGCTAAATTAGAAAAATTACCTGTTAACGACTTTTCTTTTGAGCAAGTTCCTTTAGCAAAAAACTTTGCGCCAATATTAAACGGCTACGAAATAGAATACGAACAACTTATTAGTTATTTTATTTTTAGGCATTTACCTAGGGCAATAGATAATTTAGATTTAAGGGTTAGGCTAGCATTTTCGTTACTTTCGCTAAAAATAATAAACCATATTTTTGCCAACGAAACTAATAAAAACTTAAACACTTTAATAGAAATTTGTAGGTTTTATACTTCTACCATAGAAACAAGCGATACTAACCTATTTGCCTTATTAAACGAAATAGAAAACCTAGTTAGTTTTTGCTAACTTTATTAGCCGAAAATGCAAAAAAATATATATTCATTATATATTTTAATTATTGATTTATATTTTAGCCCGTGCTATAATTATTAAAAACTAATAAACTTGGAGAAAAAATGAAAAAACTTTACGGCGACGGTATTCACGACGATTACCCTTATATTCAAGAATTTTTAGATTCTAAAGTGTGCGAAGTTTCTTTACCTGCACCAAAAGTTTGTTACGTTATTTCTAAAACGTTAAAAATACATAGCAACCAAACCTTAAAATTACCAAGGTTTGCAACCATTAAATTGGCAGATAACGCAAACTGCGAAATGCTAGAAAATGCCGATTTTGAAAATTTTAACGTTAACGTTACCGTTGAAGGTGGTATTTGGGATATGAACCATAACAACCAATGGCCAAACCCATACCATTTTAAAGATACGAATGGTCAATATTATTTTGAAAAAATTGGTGTTCCTTTTAGAGATTGGAATTATTTAAGAAAATTAACAAGCCCTATTCGTGGCGTATATAGTGGTATGTGTATGCGTTTTTGCCGTATTAAAAACTTTACGTTAAAAAACCTAACGTTAAAAAACCCTGTAGTATATGGTGTGCAACTAGGCTATATAGAAGATTTTACCGTTAAAGATATTACCTTTGATTACACCGAAGGTAGCCCAAAACTTTGGAATATGGATGGTGTGCACTTAGAAGGCGGTTGCAAAAACGGTTACATATCTAACCTAAAAGGTGCAACTCACGACGACTTGGTTGCCATTACTGCAGACGATAGTTTATACGGCCCTATAGACAATATTGTTGTAGAAAATGTTTATGCTTATGGTGCTCACTCTGCCGTAAGGCTATTATCTCACGGCGAGCCAATTAAAAACGTTACAATAAGAAACGTGTTTGGTAGTTATTACGTTTACTGCATAGGTTTAACAAAATATCACGGCACGGCAGAAGAAAGGGGCGTTATGGAAAATATTTTAATAGAAAACGTTTTCGGCTGCGCTTCAATAGGCACTAAAGACGTTGCTGGTGGAAAAAATAACTTTATTTGGGTACAAAAAGGTGTAGACGTAGAAAATTTACAAATTAAAAACGTTTGCCGTGATGAAAAAACCTTCCCTACTCCAACTATTAAAATTGATGAAGGTGCATATGTAAAACGCTTGCAAATACAAGACGTTATAATAAAAAATAGAACAGGCAAAGAAATGCAACCATTAAATATTGATGGTAAAGTAGAAAATTTTGAACAAAACAACGTTACGTTAGAAGTTTTATAATCTTAGGAGTAATAAAATGGCTATTTTATACGGAGATGGTATTCACGACGATTACCCTTATATTCAAAAATTATTAGATAGTGGCGTTTGCGAAGTTTCTTTGCCAACCCCAAAAAAATGTTACGTTATTAGTAAAACGTTAAAAATACATAGCAACCAAGCGTTAAAATTACCTAGGTATGCAGTTATAAGGCTAGCAGATAACGCTAATTGCGATATGATTGAAAATGCTAATTGGGAAACTTGGGATAATAACATTTTAATAGAGGGTGGCATTTGGGATATGAACCATAAAAACCAACGTCCAAACCCTTTCCATTTCCCAGATGAATTTGGCAAAAAAATAAGAGAATATTCTATTGAATATGGTTATAACCCAAAAACAAGCAAAACTTTCCGCGTAGGTATTTATACGGGCAAATGTATGCGTTTTTGCCGTATTAAAAACTTTATTGTTAAAAATTTAACTATATTAAACCCAGTAAATTTTGGTATTCAAGTTGCCTACATTGAAGACTTTACTTTTAAAGATATTTTCTTTGATTATTTTGATGGTAGCCCAAAACTTTGGAATATGGATGGTATTCACGTTGAAGGCAATTGTAAAAACGGCTATATTGGTAACCTTAAAGGCACTTGCCACGACGACTTGGTTGCCATTACTGCAGACGATGCTTTATACGGCCCTATAGAAAATATTGTTATAGACGGAATTTATTCCTATGGCTCTCATTCAGCAGTAAGGCTACTTTCTCACGGCGAGCCAATTAAAAACGTAACCATTAAAAACGTGTTCGGTAGTTATTACGTATATTGTATTGGCATAACTAAATATCACGGTCCCGAAGAAGAACGCGGGTATATGGAAAATATTTTTATAGAAAACGTTTGTGCTTGTTCTTCAGTAGGAACGAAAGACGTTGCAGGTGGAAAGAATAACTTAATTTGGGTGCAAAAAGGCGTAGATATAGAAAATTTACAAATTAAAAACCTTTGTAGAGATGAAAACACCTACCCTAACCCAACGATAAAAGTAGATGAAGGTGCATTTGTTAAACGCTTTAAGGTAGAAAACGTTATAATAAAAAATAGAACGGGCGAAGAAATGCAACCCCTTAATATTGATGGCAAAGTAGAAGACTTTGAACAAAAGAACGTCGTTTTAGAAGTTTTATAATGTGTAAATAATTAAAAAAGAACAAGCAATTTGCTTGTTCTTTTAATTTATTTTAATTCTAGTTTTATTTGCTTTTAATTTTATAAAGTTCTTCTGCTATTAGCCTACTCTTTGCAACGGGAAAGTTCGTTTTAGGAAAACAATAATAAAGCCTTTCAGTGTTGCCAATACAAATAACGTCGCCAATTTCGTACCAGAAAAAGTCTACGTTAAGGCTATAGGTAGAAGTTGCACTTTGGAAAAATAATTCGTTTCCATTTTCATCGTAAAGGGTTAAGCCGTTTTCGTTTTGAACTAATTTACCACTACCAACGCTATACAACGCCTTATAATCTACAATAATTTTTAAGTCTACGTCTAATTCTATATTAACCTTTCCGTCTAAAATTTCTTGTTTTGCGCATTGTCTTTCAAAGTCGTACCAGTCGGTAACCTTATTAAACTTTGTTTCTACGTTTTCGCCTTTAAGTTCGCCAAGTTCGGTTAAGATATACGTTGCACCGCACTTACCACAAGTAATTTTAGTTTTTTCGCCTTTAATAACCCCTTCAGACAAACAATGTGGGCATTTATATAAAATTCTTTCAATACCTTCTGCCCTGTTTTCTTCGTTTATTATAACCTTGTTTTCTAATTGGCTCTTAAATGCGTCGAAAGAAAATTCTTTAATAATTAAATCGCTTATTTCTTGTGAAGATAGTTCTTTTACTTGTTCTTTGGTTACTAAACACTTAACTTCTGCCGTTACCTTAGATTTTCTATACCTTAAATTATTAAATAGTGGCTGAAAATTAAACGCCCCGTCTGTGATAATACTAACGAGTGGAACGTTAAGTTTTTTAACTAAAACCCCAAGCCTTTTAGGAATTTCAGTCGTTCTACCATCAAAAGAATACCCTGCTTCTGGGTAAAGTAGAACGCTTGTTTTTAAGGTGTTAATACAATAATTAATATCGTTTATTAAACTTAACGTGGTTGTAAATTTTTGGGTTGGAATACAACCAATTTGTCGCATAAGCCAATTTTTGCCTACGAAAGCATCTGTTGTAGATACAATAAAATGCCTTTTAGGGAATATTATTTTAGATGCAATTTTTAAGTCTAAAAAACAACTGTGGTTCATTAAAATTAGGCAAGGATTTTTGAAAAATTTTTTTACACTTTTATCAAAGGTAAATTTTGCTTTTTTTAATTCGCCAATAGAAAGAATTCTAACCAACGCTGAAAAAAGCCAATTAGGTTTTTTAATTTTTTGTTTTGGAATTTTTTTATTTAGCGCTTGCGCTAAACTTATATTTTTAGTTTTTATTTTCATTATTAAAATTTTTGCCTTTTTTCTTTTTATTATATATTAAACCATGCCGTTTCGCAATAATATTTTTTAAAAAGTCGTAACAAAAGCAAAATAATGGGTTATTTAACCTTTTAATAAATAGAATTTAACTAGTTTTAGTGTAAATTGTTGAATTTTTTTTTAATTTATGGTATTATGTTATAAATAACAAATTAAAATTATATTTCAATTTTTTAAGGAGCAAAAATGAGAACTATTAACTTGAAAGACGTTACACAAAAAGTTAGAGATTTATTTATTGAAGCTTGCGAAAATATTCCAGAAAACGTTCTTAACGCATTAAAGAACGCCGTAAAAGAAGAAGAATCTCCTTTAGGAAAGCAAGTTTTACAAGAAATTATTGATAACGACCTTTTGGCTAGGGAAAAACACCTTCCTATTTGCCAAGATACAGGCGTTGCAGTGGTTTATATTACAATGGGTTCTGAAGTTTGTTTTGAAGGTGACCTTTACGAAGCCATTAACGAAGGTGTTGCTATGGCTTATACCGAAGGTTATTTAAGAAAATCTGTAGTGCGCCACCCACTAGATAGGGTTAACACTAAAAACAACACTCCTGCAATAGTACACGTTAAACTAGTTCCTGGCGATATTTTCAAAATAGACGTTGCACCTAAAGGTGGCGGTAGCGAAAATATGTCTACCGTTAAAATGCTAATTCCTGCAGATGGTATAGAAGGTGTTAAAAAGTTGGTTGTAGATACAGTATTCAACGGTGGTGGTAAACCATGCCCACCTATTATTGTTGGCGTAGGTATTGGTGGCAACTTTGAAAAATGCGCTCTTTTAGCAAAAGAAGCACTTATGCGTGAAATAGACGATAAGAGCCAAGACCCTATTGCTTGCAAACTAGAAGAAGACCTAAAAGAACTTATTAACAATTGTGGCGTAGGCCCAATGGGTTTTGGTGGTAGAATTACTTGCTTAGCAGTAAAAGTTAACGTTCACCCTTGCCACATTGCAAGTTTACCTGTAGCAATTAATATTCAATGCCACGCAGCAAGGCATAAATCTTGCACACTATAAGGAGAAAAGAATATGATAGTAGAATTAAAAAGCCCTTTTAATCCAGAAGAAGTAAAAAAACTACGTGCAGGTGATGCAGTTAAAATTACAGGCGTTATTTATACGGGTAGAGATGCTGCGCATAAACGCCTTTGCGAACTTTTAGCAAAAAACGAAAAATTACCTATAGACGTTAATAATATGGCTATGTATTACGTTGGCCCTACTCCTGCTAAACCAGGCAGAGCAATTGGCTCTGCAGGCCCAACTTCAAGTTATAGAATGGACCCTTATTCAGAACCACTTCTTAAAGAAGGCCTAAAGGTTATGATAGGTAAAGGTCCAAGAGATAAAGCCTATAAAGAATTACTACCAAAATATGGTGCAGTTTATATGTCTGCAATAGGTGGTGCTGCCGCATCAATTTCAGAAACTGTTAAAAAATGCGAAGTAGTAACTTACGAAGACCTTGGCGCAGAAGCAATTCACCGTTTAGAAGTAGAAGATTTTTATGCTATAGTTACATACGATTCAGTTGGTAACGACCTATTTGAACAAGGTATAGAACAATATAAAAAGTAATAAAAATAAAAGTTAAAAAAGCACCAACTTGCGTTGGTGCTTTTTTAATTCAAATTGTTTTTAATAAATTATTTTTTATTATATTTACTTTGTCATTTTTTCTTGTTTTACTTTGTGGTCTATAACGTGGCGAGAAGCAAGTTCAGTTCTAATATCATTTACAGAAATTCCCATTTCAACCATTAAAACCATTAAATGGTAGGCTAAATCTGCTATTTCGTAAATAGTTTCCTTTTTATCTTGGTTTTTAGCCCCTATTATAACTTCTGTACTTTCTTCGCCAACTTTTTTTAATATTTTATCTAAACCCTTTTGGAAAAGATAGGTTGTATAAGAACCTTCTGGCATATCTTTTTTTCTACCTATAAGTAAATCGTAAAGCCCGTCCATAGAAAATTCAGTTTTGCCTTCGGCAATAAATAATTTATCGTTAAAGCAAGATTCCGTTCCCAAGTGGCAAGCAGGCCCGTCTTTTTCTACTGCAACAACAAGGGCGTCTCTGTCGCAATCGGCAGTAATAGAAACTACATGTTGGTAATTGCCACTCGTTTCCCCTTTTAACCAAAGTTGGTTTCTAGACCTACTATAAAAACAAGTTAAACCTTTTTGTAATGTAATTTCAAGGCTTTCTTTATTCATATAAGCCAAAGTTAGCACTTTTTTATTAAAAGCATCTACTACTATTGCTGGAATTAAACCATTTTTATCAAATTTTAAGTCTTTAATTTCTAACATAACATCTCCTTAACGCACTAATATGCCGTTTTCTTTAAGTTTATTTTTAAGGTCTTGTATTTTTACTTCTCCAAAATGGAAGATAGATGCTGCAAGCCCTGCGTCTATATTTGGAATTTCATTAAAAAGTTCTACAAAGTGTTGCATGTTTCCTGCCCCACCAGATGCTATTACGGGAACGTTAACTGCAGAGCAAACTTCTTTTAATAACTCTATGTCAAAACCTTTTTTTACGCCGTCGGTATCTATAGAATTAACAACTACTTCTCCTGCGCCTAAATCTACACATCTTTTTATCCAACTAATTGCTTCCATGCCCGTATTTTCTCTGCCACCCTTACTAAATACTATAAATTTGCCGTCTACCCTTTTAACGTCTGCAGAAATAACCACACATTGATTGCCATATTTTTTTGCGGCTTCACTTATTAAATTAGGGTTTTTAATAGCACCAGAGTTAACACTAACCTTATCTGCCCCACATTTAAGCACTCTATCAAAATCTTCTACGGTGTTTATGCCTCCACCTACGGTTAAAGGAATAAACACGTTTTTAGCAACTTCGGTTAAAATATCGGTAAAGAGTTTTCTTCCGTCGCTACTAGCAGTAATGTCGTAAAAAACTAATTCATCTGCACCGCAATCGCTATAATATTTGCCTAATTCTACCGGAGAAGATACGTCGTTTACGTTGTTAAAATTAACCCCTTTAACAACTCTGCCGTTCTTAACGTCTAGGCAAGGAATAATTCTTTTAGTTATCATTTACTTACCTCCAACGCTTCTTTTAAATCAATTGCACCAACGTAGTAGGCTTTGCCAATTATAGCGCCATATAAACCTAATTCTTTTAATTTAACTATATCGTTTATAGAAGATACGCCACCAGATGCAACTATTTGCAAATTAAATTTTTCGTTTAGTATTTTATATAATTCTCGGTTAGTGCCTTGCATTGCCCCGTCTTTGCTAACGTCGGTACAAATTATAGTTTTTACACCCAAATTTTGCATAAGAAGACAAAATTCAAAGCAAGTATAGTTAGATTTTTCTACCCAACCCTTAATAGCAACAAACCCGTCTTTAACGTCTACGCCAACTGCAACCTTTT
The DNA here is from genome assembly GCA_045655065.1 of Christensenellaceae bacterium. GTDB lineage: Bacteria > Bacillota > Clostridia > Christensenellales > Borkfalkiaceae > UBA1259. Next base: position 27,469 of record JAZOOP010000085.1, on the reverse strand, counting down.
CGCCATATTCTTTTATAGCCTGTTTTAAGAACTCTTGGTCTTTAACTGCAGAAGTGCCTAAAATAACACGGCTAACACCACAATCTAGGTAAGTTTTTATAGTTTCCATAGAACGAATACCACCACCAATTTCTATAAAAAGGTTTGTATTTTTTGCTATGTTTTTAACAACTTCTAAATTAGGGGTAGTGCCGTCTTTAGCGCCCTCTAAATCTACTAAATGTAAGTATTTTGCACCCAAACTTTCAAATTGTTTTGCTACGTTTAAAGGGTTTTCGCTATACACGGTCATTTGTGTATAGTCGCCTTTATATAGCCTAACGGCTTTGCCGTCGTATAAATCTATTGCAGGAAAAATGTTCATATGTTTAGCCCCTTTATAATTCACAAAATGCCTTTAATATCTTAAGCCCTACGTTTCCACTTTTTTCTGGGTGAAATTGGCAACCATATACGTTGTTCTTGCCAACTATAGCAGTAACTTCCATTCCGTATTCAGTAGTGGCAATAAGCGATTCTTCGCAATTTACTGCGTGGTAAGAATGAACGAAATATACTGCATCGCCCTCGTTAATATATTTTAGCAAAGGGCTTTGTTTTTTAAATGTTAATGCGTTCCAACCGATATGTGGAATTTTATATTCTTTAGGAAGTTCAAAAGGTATAACGCTACCTTTAATTAGCCCTAAACCTAAATGTTCGCCGTATTCATAACTTTTTTCAAAAAGCATTTGCATACCTAAACAAACGCCAAGTAAAGGCTTGTTTTGTTTTACTTGTTCTAAAACAACTTTATCTAGCCCACTTTCTTTAAGTTTTTTAGATGCATCACCAAAAGCACCAACACCCGGTAAAATAATTTTGGTTGCGTTTTCTATAACCTTTTTATCGCTAGTAACTACTGCATCTACGCCAATAGCCTTAAACGAAGAAGTTAGCGAAAACAAGTTGCCTACGCCGTAGTCTATTATAGCAACCATTATAAAACCCCTTTGGTTGATGGAATTTCGTTAGCAAACTCTTTATCTATTGAAACGGCACTCTTTAATGAACGAGCAAACGACTTAAACGCACCTTCAACAATGTGGTGAGCATTAGTTCCTGCCATTTTTACTACGTGTAAAGTAAGCCCTGCGTGGCGAACGAACGCTAAGAAAAATTCTTCTATTAATTCAAGTGGAAAGTCGCCAATTTTACTTGCCCTCGTAGGCAAGTCAAGTTTTAAATAACTTCTACCAGAAATATCTATAGCCGTCATTATTAAACTTTCGTCCATAGGTAAAATAGTAGAACCATAGCGAACAATGCCTTTCATATCGCCTAAGGCCTTTTTAACTGCTTGCCCTAAAACTATACCAATATCTTCTACCGTGTGGTGATAATCTACTTCAATATCCCCCACACAATTAACAGAAAGGTCAAACCTAGCGTGGCGAGTAAACAATTCTAACATATGGTTAAAAAAGCCACAACCTGTGTTTATTTGGCTTTCGCCTTTGCCATCTAAATTTAATGTTAAATTAATATCTGTTTCTTTAGTTTTGCGGTTAATTGTTACCTTTCTCATTATATTTCTCCAAAAATTTCTTTTATTTTTTCTATTAGTAGTTGCATTTCTTTTAAACTGCCTATTGTAATTCTGTTAAAATCTTTAATCCTTTCGCTGTTGAAGTGGCGAACTAAAACGCCTTTTTCTTTAAGTTTAATATATAAATCTTCGCCACTAATTTTATTGGTTTTAGCAAACACGAAATTTGCTTTAGAATTTAACACGGTAAACCCAAGTTTTCTTAATTCAGTAGTAGTATAATCACGGTTTTTTATAATTTCGTTGGCATTATTTAAATAATATTCGTTATCTTTTAGTGCGTAAACACCAGCAATTTGGGTTAAACTATTAACGTTATAAGGGTTTGTTGAATACTTAATTTTTTCTAGGTCGTTAATAATTTCACTATCTGCTATTGCAAAGCCAAGCCTTGCCCCTGCCATACTTCTAGATTTAGAAAAGGTTTGCACGCATAATAGATTTTTATACTTTTCGGTAAGCAAGTGGCAACTTTGCCCACCAAAATCTACGTACGCTTGGTCTATAATTACAACGTTGTTTGGGTTAGAAATTAATATTTTTTCAATATCTTCTATAGAAATTTCTAGCCCCGTTGGTGCGTTAGGGTTAGCAATAACTATTAACTTATTTTTGCCTAAAAACCCGTTAACGTTAAGGGTAAAATCTTGGTTTAATGGAATAATTTCAGTATTTAAATTATATAGTTCACTAAATACTGAATAAAACCCATAGGTTATATCGGCAAAAACCACACCTTGTTCGCCATATGCCATAAACGCAAAGTTTAATATTTCATCTGAACCATTAGAAACAAAAATTTTGCTTGTATCGGTATTATAAACTTTGGCAAGTTGGCTTTTTAATTCTTTGCAAGTTGGGTCGCAATAAAGCCTTAAATCTTTTATTTTGTTTTCATCTATAGCCTTTACAACTCCGTCGCTTGCAGGAAATGGCGATTCGTTAGTGTTTAACTTAACGTACGCTTTATCTCTTGGTTGTTCCCCCGGAACGTAGGCTACCATTTTATTTAACGTGTTATTTAAAAATTTACTCATAATTATTTCTCAAAACGAACCGTTGCGCTTTTAGCGTGGGCAGAAAGCCCTTCTTTTTCAGCAAAATACGCTACGTCTTTATATACTTTTTCTAATGCTTCTTTGGTATAAAACATATATTGTGTTTTTTTAATAAAATCGTCTACCGAAAGTGGGCTAGAAAACCTTGCCGTACCACTTGTTGGCAACGTGTGGTTTGGCCCTGCAAAGTAGTCACCTAATGCTTCTGGGCAATACCTACCCAAAAATACACTACCCGCATTTTCTATTTTTTCTAAATAATCAAACGGATTATCTACTATAAGTTCTAAATGCTCTGGAGCAATTCGGTTGCTAACTTTTATAACTTCTTCTATGTTTTTTGCAACTATAATTTTGCCATTATTATCTATAGAAACCCTTGCAATATCTTTTCTAGGTAAGTTTTCTAGTTGGTTTTCTATTTCTTCACTAACCTTTACTGCAAGTTCCATGCTTTCTGTAACCAAAACTGCACTTGCCATTTTATCGTGCTCGGCTTGGCTTAAAAGGTCAGATGCAACGTGTTTAGGGTTACTTTTACCATCTGCAATAACTAAAATTTCGCTAGGGCCAGCAATCATATCTATACTAACCTTGCCAAAAACTTGCTTTTTTGCCTCTGCAACGAAAGCATTACCTGGGCCAACAATTTTATCTACACTTTTAATAGTTTCCGTGCCATACGCTAGGGCTGCTATTGCCTGAGCACCACCAACTTTATAAACCTTATCTACCCCTGCTATTTTTGCCGCAACTAGTATAACAGGGTTAACTTTACCTTCTCTGTTAGGTGGGGTTGTTATGCACACTTCTTTAACCCCTGCAATTTTAGCAGGAATAGCATCCATTAAAACGGTTGAAGGGTAAGTTGCCGTGCCACCAGGAACGTAAAGCCCTGCTCGTTCTACTGCCGTAATTTTTTGCCCAATTATAACGCCGTCTTTCTTTTCTAACTTAAACCCGTTACGAATTTGCTTAGAGTGGAACTCTTTTATGTTTTCGCTTGCTTTTTTAAGAATATCTATAAATTTAGGTTCTACTTGCGTTAAGGCTTCTTCAAACTCTTCGTTAGAAACTTCTAATGAAGTTAACTCTGCCTTGTCAAATTTTAGGGCATATTCTAAAAGAGCCTTGTCCCCTTCTAATTTTACTTTTTCTATTATATTAGTAACTATTTCTTCAACGTTTAATTTTTCTTCAGTTCTAGCAAAAATATTTTCACCAAGAACAGAATAGTCTAAAATTTTAATCATCTTTAACTACCTTACTAAAAAGTCCGTTTTTAATTTGCCTAATTTTTTCTGCCTTAAACCCAAAAGAAGATTTATTTGCTATTAGCCTTGCACTAATAGGAACAATCGTTTCAAATGGAATTAAGTCGTTTTCTAATAACGTTTTACCCGTTTCTACAATATCTACAATAACGTCTGCAAGCCCTAAAACAGGTGCAATTTCAATAGAGCCGTTTAAGTGAATAATATCTATATCACGGCATTTTTTTGTGTAATAGCCTTTTGCTACGTTAGAAAATTTGGTTGCAACCCTTAAAGTTTTGCTTTCGTCATCTACAAAATCTTTTTTACTTGCAACTGCCATACGGCATTTACCTAAATTAAGGTCTAAAAGTTCGTAAACGTCTGGGGTGTATTCAAGTAAAATATCTTTTCCAGCAACGCCAATATCAGCACTACCCCTTTCTACGTAAATTGTTACGTCTGAAGGTTTTACCCAGAAAAAACGAAGTTTCTTTTCTTTGTTTTCAAATATAAGTTTTCTGCTGTTTTCTTTAATAGAAGGGCAATCAAACCCTGCTTTTTCAAACATATCGTAAACTTTTTCGCCAAGTCTACCTTTAGGCAAAGCAACGTTAATATAGCCGTCGTCTTCTTTTATTTCCTTAACTCTTTCAAGCCCGTCTAGGTAAACAGCAAAACCAATAGCACCCGTTTTTCTACCCATTTTTTGCATTAAATTATCGTATTGCCCACCAGATAAAACTCTTTGTGCTATTTTGTTTATAAAGCCTTTAAAGGTTATGCCACTATAATATCCGTCTGGGCTGGTTATAGCAAAATCTATTGTAATAAACTTTTCATACCCTTGATTGCAAAGTTCGGTAAATAATGTTTTAAGTTCGTTAAATAATTTTTTGCTTTCGTTAGATTTAACTATTTTTTCTAACGCATCTATAGTTTCGTTTGCAGTTGAAAAATTATGTATTAAACACTTTAGGCTAGCAAATTGTTCTTCGGTTAAAAGATTTTTTAATTCCCCTGCGTTCTTTTCGGAAATAGCCTTAATAACGGCTTGCTTTATATTTAGGCTAACTTTATAATCTTCTAATAATGAATTGGTTAACCCCACGTGCGATAACGCTAAAATAGAAGATTTAGAAACAACTTTTAAACACTCTATTGCAAGAGAAGTTACTTCCACTACTTCTTTTTCGGTAATTTGCCCTATGCACTCTAAACCCGTTTGCATTATTTCTTTATAAGCGTGCGTGCTTTCCGAAATTCTATAAACGTTTTCGTTATAGTAATATTTTTGCACACCACCCGTTTCTTTTGAATTTTTTATTATAGATAAAGTTACGTCTGGCTTAAGAGCAAGAAGTTTTCCGTTAGTGTCGTTAAAGGTTATAACGCCATCGCTAACTAAAAAGTCTTTATTCTTAGAATAAAGGTCGTATTCTTCAAACTTGCTCATTTTAAATTGTTTATAACCTTTTTTAACAAAAAGTTCTCTCATTGAAAAAACCGCAAGTTCATCAAATTTTAATATAGATTGGTCTAGCATTTATTTAATCCTCTCAATAACAGTATCGTAACCACCAGCACCATAATTTAGGTATTTACTTACCCTAGAAATAGTTGCCGTGCTTGCGCCTGTAGTTTTGTTAATATCTATATAACTTTCGCCATCTTTAAGTCTAAAAGCAACGTCTAGCCTTTGTGCTAACGCTTCAAGTTCTTGTATGGTGCATACGTCGTTAAAAAACGCTGCGCATTCTTCTTCCGTTTTTAACGAAAGTATTGCCTTATAAAAAATAGTAAAATCGCATTGATTTTGTTTTTTCATTTTATACCACCTATATTTTTATATTTACTTTAGCATTTTAGCACACTAAAGTCCTAAAGTCAACAAATTTTAGTGCAAATTTTTATTTTAATGATAAAGATTATTTTCACGTATAAAAACCGCCAAAAGTTTTTGCTTCTTTTGGCGGTTTTATTAGTTTTTTATTCGTTATATTATTTTAGTTATAAACCCAAATCTTTTAATAGGCTAGCAACTTGTTTTTGTTTTTCTTCATTTCCGTGCGTGGTTTCTTTAAGTTCTTTCGTTGCAAGTGCTCGGCTTTCTTTTTTTAATAATTTAAACCAACGTTTTACTACGTAAAAAGGGTATAAAATTGGATATTTTTGAAGTTTAGGGTATTGAAATTTTAATCTACTATACGGCAAGAAAATACGAGCGAGCAATACCTTAAACTTGCTTTTGTTCGCCTTCTCTATGGCTACACGATTTTGCATATCTCCATACATACCTGCATTTAAAATAAAATCGTTTAACGCCATTACTAAAGCAGTTTTTTCGCCATTTTCAAACCAATAATCAGCAAGGTCTATCATTGCCTTATTAAATTCCGTTAAGCCACCCTTAGCCAATAAATCTTCTAAAGAGTTTTGAGCGTAAGAAACGTGTTTGTTTAATAAATATAAATCTAAAATGGTGCGAACCCCACAACCACCAACCTTAAAATGCCCAGCCATATGAGCAATATGGTAAAAATAAAACATTTCTTTAGTTAATTGACCATTTATTGCTTTATCATCAACCAAATAATTCCAAATATTTTCTAAAAGCAAACTCCACTTTTCGTTACTTGATTCTAACTTATAATGCAATTCTAAATGCACCCCACTTTCAGCAAAAAGATGCGCATCGTGGTTGCCCGTTTGCTCGTGCCTATATAAAAGTGTTTGTTTTAGAACATCTATTGCAGGTTGTAAATCTTTTTCATGAACAAGTATATCTATATCGCAACTTGTTCTCATCCAAGGTTTAGGGTAATATTTACGTAAAACACTACCTTTTAATGGAATAAACTGAATATTGGCTTTTTCTAAAGCATCGCAAATATGAGTTAATTCATATTGCATTTGTTCGTAACGATATACCGCTACGTTGCGTTCATATAAAAAACGTTTTTTTACTTCTGAACCTTCTAAAAGTAATCCGTTTTTTTCTAAAGCATCGGCAATCAAATGCGCTACGTCGTGTTTTTTAGAAACTTTTAAAAGCGCAAGCAGTTTGTCTTCCGTTATTGAGTTTTTAATATCTTCGCTAATTTCTATATTAAACAACGAAGATTTTAATAGTAAAAAGAAAATTTTGTCCATTTTTATACCAACTAGTCTACGTAAGACTTCCCCTTACAATTATTTTCTGTATTTTATTACTTTTGCAGGATTTCCACCAACTATTGCATATTCAGGAACGTCTTTAGTAACCACTGCTCCTGCACCAATAATAGCGCCCTTGCCAATGTGTACACCTGGCAAAATAATTACACGGCCACCAATCCAAACGTCATCTCCTATAATAACAGGTTTTTCTTCTGAGAACCCTTGTTTGTTCATTGGAATATCAGTCTTGCTAAAAGCATGGTTTTTAGTATAAATTATACAATCTGGGCCCATCATTACGTCGTTTCCAACAATAACTTTCCCGTGTATTTTTGCGTTTATACCTACTCCAGAACGGTCGCCTATTTCCATTGTGGAAGTAATAACTGCCCCTTTTTCAATATTAACGTCTTTACCAACGTAAGTAAGAAATTTTCTAGCAGTTCTTTCACGTAGTTTTCTTGCCCTTTCTCCGCCACGGTCATATGAAATAGGTTTATTAATTGCTATATGAAAATATAGCCATAAATTCCATCTGCGAGATATCTTCTTAAAAATACTCATATTCTTACACCTCAGTTTTTTCTTTATCTATGCTGTTATCATTTGCAACAATATTCTTTTTCTTATTTAACATAGATTTAACAATATTCCATAAATACTTTAATGCTGGGATTTTAAAAATAATAGATAAGCCTAAATATAACAGCCCACCAAGCACTACTTGTAGTAGTAAAATTAAATATGGATGAATTGTTAAAAAGTTTAAAAAGTAAATACCAATTCCCATTATCGCCGTAAGTAAAAAACATGGAAGAAAATCTTTTAATTGCTTTAAAAGCCCATACTCGTACAGCTTTTTATTAGAAATTGCAACAATTGCATATTTTACCAATATAGTTGCAACTTGTGTAATAACAATCCAAAAAACACCATACTGAAGGGCCACTAAAAGCAACACTAAGCCTACTATTCTAGCAATTACCCCTGTAACAAGATATAACGTACCATGTCCTTTTGCTTGAATCATTATAACGTTAATTGAAACCAAAGGGTCCATAGCATAATAGAAACACATCAACTGCACAAAAATAATACAACCACTCCATTTTTCCGTGTAAAGCACAGGAATTAAAGTAGGAGCAACTATGGCTAGACCACACATTATTGGAAAAGTTATGTAACAACATGCCGAAACACAAGCAGAAACGGAGTGTAAAATATTCTTTTCACCCTGTTTTGCCGATAAAACGGGCATCAACACAAAACGTATTGGGTTAACCATAAACCCGCCAAGCATTTTAGGCAAGGAAGAGCCTTTGTTGGTATATGCTAAATCTTCTGAAGAATATCTTTTTCCAATAACCAAGGAATTGGCTTCAATACATAAAGTATCAAATAAACTACACGCTAATATTTTCCAACCATACCCAAACAAGCTTTTCGTTCTTTGCCAAGAATAGCAAAGATGAGGTCTCCACTTGGTTGCAAAATATAAAGTAACCTTGTTTATAACAACTCCAATTAAATCGTGAGCAACTAAAGCCCATACACCAAAACCCATATACGCCATCAAAATACCTATTGCTCCTGAAAAAATAGAACCACCAAGAGTTGCAAAAAAGAATTTCTTAAACAAGTAGTTTTTTGTAGCGTACGCCTGCTGAACAGAGCCAAAGGCTGCAATTGGAAGACGCAACCCTAAAACACGAATAACGTCACAAAGCAAAGGAGTGTTAAGCCATTCAGCAATAAAAGGCGCACTAAAAAATAAGGCTAAATATAAAACTATGGCTATTGCCATGGTTGTATAAAATACAGAAGAATAATCTAGCTCATCTATATCTTTTTTTTGAATAAGTGAAGTTGTAAAACCAGAGGTTACAAAAGTATCGCATATAGTAATAAAAATACTTGTTAATGCTATTATGCCGTAATCTTCAGGGAACAATAATCTTGCTAAAACAACGGATAGAATAAATGCAACTAGTTTAGACCCCAGTTGTTCCCCTAATTTCCACATCATTCCCGATAACGTAACTTTTTTATAATTTACTGTTTCTGCCATTTTACTTAATCACCCAAAATTTCGCTTAACTTTTGTTCAAAGGTTGCATTTATTTTCGACAAGTCGTTAGTTTGGCAATTCATTGCCTTTATATCTTTAATTGCACGTACTATTTCTTCTTCTGTGTTACACAATATAATATTGTTAATATTATTCTTTGCATTTTGAAAGGCTATAATATTACTCAAAACCATAGGTTTGTTAAAGACTGCCACCTCTTTTATCGTGGTAGGGTCTGCTTCAAATTGGCTAAATTGCGCATAAATATCGCAAGAGCTCATTAATTTATAAGGGTTTTTTTGGTTACCTAGCAAATAAACGCAGTTTTGCAAATTATCTTCTTCTATTTTTGCCTTTATATCTGCAAACAGTGGCCCGTCGCCTGCAATACACCAAGAAAATTTAATATTTTTGTCTTTCATTAACTTTGCAACGTTAATAACCTTAAACATATTTTTTTCAGTGGATAAACGTGCTACCGTTAAAATTTTTAAGCCTTCACCACTCCAAAGGTATTCTTCTTGACCTTTACTATAAACTTCTTCAATGTTTAAAAAATTTGGCATAACGTCGTAACAAATTTTAACTTTTAATTCGTTGTCAAGTATATCACGTGTGTGTGCGGAAACACAATACAATTTATCGTATTGAGGGTAATACTCTTTATCCCAAGCCTTAATTTGTTCAGAACACTCATACGAGCCGTGATGATAAAAGGTATATTTTTTATTAGCGTTTACTTTATCTATAACGTAATATTTAGGAAAGCCTACTTGTGGGTAAGCAATTGCAATATCGTAACGTTTTTTTAGCTTAGGCATAACAGCCCAGCGCTTTTTATGTAACACACCAAAACAAGATAGAACGAACGACCCACTTAAAATGCCGTTTTCCCTTTTAGCAGCTTCAACCGATTTTACCGTTGGAACGTTTATAATATTTACCCATTCAGGCAAAGCCATTTCTTCTTTTGCTCTACCCCACAAAAGTAGGTCTATTTCTGCTTTATCTTTTAATTTTTGTAAAAAAGTAATGAGATTCCTTTGAATTCCACCATAAATCATATACCCCATTACGATTAATACCTTTTTTTTCACGTTGCACCCCTTATGCTGAAAGCTTAATTTTCAACTTTAACAACCAATGAGCGTGCATAATTAAAAAATAGTCTACTCGTTGGTTTATAGATAGGCTTTTTTTATGTGTTTTTATTTCTTTTTTCAAATAAAGCTTATTCTCTTTGTAAAATTCTTTATATTCTTCGCACTTGTTTGCAACTATAATTTGGCGAAGCGTGTTTAAAACGTGCTTGTATACCCACTCTTTTGCCCTATTTACAGCATAAGGATGTTTTTCAATGCAAATATTTTCAATTTCACGAATAGCATAAATATATTCTAAACGTTTTTGAGAAAAGGGTGAAGTCATTGCAGAATTTTCACGCATAACGTAATTATAAAACACCCCGTCTACACAGGCTATCTTATTCATTTTTTCTATGCATTGGAATAAAAATAAAATATCCTCTCCCATACGATATTTTTCGCAAAAACGCAAATTACCTATAAAAGTTTTTTTATACAATTTATTTACAGGGGCATACATAAGCTCCTTAACAACACCCTGTGTAAAATAATTTTTAATAATATTTTCCTTTTCCCAACTTATTGTAAAATCTACGTTGTTAACCTTAGTAATGCCGTTTACGTGCACTTGCTTAAATCCACATATGGCCATATCGGCATTTTCTGTTTTAGCCTTATTATACAACTCTTCAAACATAGTAGGCTCAATATAATCGTCGCTGTCTATAAAACCAATATATTCACCGGTTGCAACCTCTAATCCAAGATTTCTTGCAGAAGACACCCCACCATTATTTTTATGGACTACTTTGATGCGGGTATCTTTTTTAGCGTATTCATCGCAAATAACTCCACTGTTATCGGTAGAGCCATCGTTTATTAAAAGTATTTCTAAATTGGCATAGGTTTGCCCTAAAATAGAATTAATACAACGCTCTAAATAAGGTTCTACGTTATATACAGGCACAATAATACTAATTAGTTTTTCCATTAATACATCCTTAATTATACTTTCTTGCTAAACATCTATATAAACAACTGCAATATTTAAGTAATAAAAACTCTATACGCTCTTTCCTTTTTAAGTTGTGCTTAATCTCTTTGTAATTCTTTATTACGTATTGATTGTATTGTTTAAGTTCTTGCTTATACTCTTTTTCTAGGCGCGCTTTATAAATATTGCGCATAATATTCATCCTTGCACGAAAACAGTATTTTTTAGCCGTTTTCGCCATTTCAGGATATATTTCTTTAACCAAACGCAACGCCTCGTCTTTTGAATCTATTTCCAACAACTTTCTTCTAGAAAATTTTCCTGTTGTAATTGAATCGCCACGTTTATAATAATTATACAAGGCTTTATTTACTAAACACCCGTTTTTTACGCTCTGCAAATATTGTATATTAAAAAGCAAATCTTCTCCGTGAGCATAGTTTAAATCAAAAAATATTCCTTTCAACAAGTCTCGGCGATATAATTTATTCCAAACAGCATTGTTTAATCTACCAAAAATTTCTTGCCATAGCCCTTCAGTATCTAGCAAAAAATTCTCTTCTAAATAGTGCCTTTCTACTTTCTCGTCGTAAACAACGTTATGCGAACAAATTGCTATATCTTTACCTAAAATAGAAGAGTAAAGCACTTCATACATTTCTTTTTCTATTGTATCGTCGCTATCTACAAAACCAACGTATTCGCCGGTAGCTAGCTCTAAACCTAAATTCCTTGCTGAAGATTGCCCCCCGTTTTCTTTGTGAATTACCTTTATTCTAGCATCTTTTTTAGCGTATTCATCGCAAATAACTCCACTGTTATCGGTAGAGCCATCGTCAATAAGAATAATTTCTAAATCTTTATAACTTTGGTTAATTATTGAATCTATGCATTCTTTTATATATTTTTCTACGTTATAAACAGGTACTATTATGCTTATCATAACATCTCCTAATTAAAATTCCAAAGCATTTATTAAATATTCTCGGCTTCTTTGTTTTTCTTCTTCTAAAAATTTTTCAGCATTAGAAAAATCAACTTCGTTTAAATTAATTTTATTTAAATCTTCTTTACTATCAATAGACCTATCTAATAGTCCTGCTTTTTCTAAAATGTTTGAAATTCTATTATCTGTTTTGCCGTTAAGTGCATAAAACTTTTTACGATATATAAGTGAAAATGCCGTACCATGAAAAGAAGAAGTTATTACTAAGGATGCATTATCAATTAACGAAAGAAAATCTTTTGGGCCCGTTTCGTACTTTTTAACAAAATTATTAAAAATATCGTTCTTATTGTTATATCGTGTAACTACAACAGGCAATCCAACCTTTTTAGAAATGGCTTTCACTAATGCCAATTGTTCTTTAGTTGGCTCTAAGCAATACATTAAAATGTATTTTCCATTTTTATAGTTTGCCGTAGATTGAATTTTTTGCCATTCTTTCTTATCTAATAACAATGTTGGGTCAACGTGAATTTCAGGTTTTTTGCCAGTTAATAATTCAACGTTTTTTGCACTACCAATTTCTCTTGTTGAAATATGGTTATATGAATTTAATAGTTTACTATATTTTTCAGCATTATATTTCGCCCAATCTATATTTAACGGACCAAAACTTGCGGCATAAGATATTTTTTTTGCATCTTTTACAAAATCTAAATAAAAATAGTCTTCAAAGTCACACGAGCGCACGTTCCAAATTTGGTCACTTCCACTAATAAAATATTCCATTTCATTAGTTTCTTGCAATAAGGTATTTTCATCATCGCAATAATTGGTTAAGGAAATATTAGTATTCAAAAAATTCTTAAACGCATTTTGTTTGCGTTTAAGTTTGCCATAATTAAAAAATGCTACCGTATTTTTTACTATATTGGTAATGCTTAACTTTTTTTTGAAAATAGAATATAAATTTTTTTGAGCCTTTGGCATAACGTTAATTACTTTGTAATCAATATCTTTACCAAATTCTTGCCCTAACGCACGTACAAAATTTTGCAATGCATAAGTTTGCAATACCGACCCGTAATTTTGGGCTTTATGAAAAGTAATAGCTCCTATTTTTTTCATAATTATTCAACCTTTATTTTTTTATAATAGAGCTTTGCAACAAGTTTAGGAAAATATATCATTAAAAACAATTTTATTTTGTTTTTTACTGGTACTTTCTTTAACCTAAATAAACCTTTTTTATTGTTTTTTATTTTTTCATGTGTAAGACGGTATATTTCACTATGTTGTTCTTTATCCGCCATCGCCATAAATTTAATTTTACATAAAATATCTAAATAAGAAGCCTTACATAAGTCGTAACTACTTTCTTTTTTATCTTCTAAAAAAGCCAAGGCTTTTTCTCTTGCACGTAAAAGAGTAACAAACCTTTCCGTTAGACGAATAGATTGCATAATTCCCGTTTCCCTAAAGTAATAATAATACAAATCTTGTTTTATAAAGGCAATTTTACCTGCATATTGCAAATATTCTAGTACAAAAGGAAAATCTTCTCCATTAAAAATACTCTCGTCAAACCTTATGTTGTTTTTTTCAAAAATTTCACACTTAAACATTTTATTGCAAGCATAACCTGCATAAGATGTTTCTAAAAAAGCACAAACATATTTATCTTCAGTAATAATTTCTGCCTTTTGGGTAAATTGTTGTCTTTTTGCAATATCCCCATTTGTACGGCAAAACGTACACGCAGACATATCTGCCTCGTTTTCTATTATCAAGGCACGCAATTTTTCAATAAAATCTTTTTCAATCCAATCATCGCTATCTATAAACGAAACGTATGTGCCCGTAGCAACATCTATGCCGGCATTCCTTGCAGAAGATAAGCCACCATTTTTTTTATGAACAACTTTAATACGACTATCTAATTTAGCATACTCATCGCAAATTTTTCCACAGCCATCTGGAGAACCGTCGTCTACCAAAATAATTTCTAAATTTTTATGCGTTTGTTCTAAAATTGAATCTACACAACGCTTTAGATAGGCCTCTACCTTATAAATTGGAACTATTATGCTAACCATAGTTACTCCTTAAAAGAAAATTAATTGAAAAATATCTCTTGAAAAAGCACCGTCAATATATAATTCATATAGCCCAAATATTAAGTAACATACAAACAAAACGGCTACTACAATTGGCTGGTCTTCCTTACCAAAAACCTTTTCTATAAGTAATGGCATTGCAATAACTATACCAATTAAGAAATATTGCGGAATTCTACCAAATAATATAGGGTTACCAAATAGCGCCAACACCATAAACATAGTGCTTAATGTTGCTATTTTTATAAGCCATTTTTCTGAGTCTGTAGCTTGAACCAACTTTTTTCTACCTACAACACTTAACACAAAAGGAATTAAAAATATTGCTACACGTAAGATATTAACCGAACCCTCTTGAAGTTTTTCTTCACTTATTTCTTTACCTAAAAATTCAACTATAGCGGTTATAACTTCAGAAAAGAACGATAAGAAAATACCAACAACTATTGTTAATATACAAAACACAATAGTTCTTTTATTAAAAGTTTCAACACCCAAAAGAGGAACTAGTAAAAAAAACATACTATACGCATGGAACCCCAACGAAAGAATACAACAAATATAATACCTAACGTATTCTTTCTTAAACAAATTAGGCAAGCCCAATAAAACAACCCCTGTTGCCATTGCTTGTTTTAACCCTGCTAGCGAAAAGAGATATAAGCCTCCAAACATAAACAACATTATAGAAAAAGTAAATTTCTTTGAATATTTATCAATTAAATAAACTGCAGGGAAAACAAATAAAATAGAAGAAAGAAACAAATATATATTTGCATTATGTGTTATAGAATTAAAAACAATAAAATTCCAAATTTTAAATAAATAAACAGATGAAATAGAAAATTCTTCTGCAAATAAACTCAAAAAGTCATTAGTAGTGTTTTTGAAGTCTTCAATATATGCATAAGTGTCGTTATAAGCAGTTCTTAGGCCCGCAAACAAGCATAGGAAAAAACAAATCAGCACGTAAAAAGATATGCGTGCACCTTTAGATAATTTTGGTTCCACATTCAATTTTTCGTATATATAAGATATCCCTATTACAATAGCCGATAAAATTAAATAATTCACTACCCTACAACCCTTTTATTTCGCATGCTTATTTTTGTGTAGTCTCTTTAAGAAAAAACTAGGTACAAACCACTTTATAATAGGTTTTAATGCATAAAAACGTAGGTAAAAAGGAAATTTACCTTCCTTGCAAACCTTCATAATTACTCTACTTTCGTTTTTTCTGTTTTTTAAGGTTCTACGCCCAACGGCATTTCTATCGTCTCGCATAGAATATAAAACCTCTTGCAAGTTATAGCCTTTATATCCTGCAAGGTATAACCTTACCCAAAGTTCATAGTCTTCTACTCTTAAAAATTTATCAGATTCACTATATCCACCAAGTTCTTTTATAACCTTGGTTCTTATCATGCACCCTGCATGGCAAAACTGAGAAGTTTTTAGAAAATCTTTTAACACAGGCTCTTCTTTATATTTTACTACGCCAAAAACCCCTTCCTCGTCGTACAATTCCATATTGCAACTCACCAATGCTATTTCTGGGTGAGTTTCTAAGTAGTTTATTTCCTTTTCTAAACGCTCTTTACTGCAAACGTCATCGCCGTCCATACGGGCAACGTATTCGCCACTAACTTCTTGCAAACAATGGTTTAACGTATAGTTTAATCCCCTATTCTTATCGTTATGAATTAACTTAATTTTATTTGGGTATTTGTTAACGTATTCTTCGGCAACCACGGCAGTATTATCTTTAGAACCATCGTTACACATAATTAATTCCCAATTAGTATACGTTTGCGCTAAAATAGCATCTATTGCTTGCCCTAAAGTGTTTGCGCAATTATATATTCCCATTATTATGCTAACTTTCTTATTCATTCTAAACTCCAAGAATTTGCTTAAACTCTTCTATAGTTTTAACTATCGTGTAATTTTGTGCATTGTCAAATGCTTTTTCTACCATTTGTTCATATAAACATTTGTCTTTGTATAACTTCTCAATACTTTCAACAAACGTTAATTGGTCGTTGGTCATAAAACCTGTTTCGCCGTCAATAATTAATTCTCTATGTCCTCTATTTATACTTGCAACAACAGGGCGCTTTGTTAACATTGCTTCAATTATATTAAAAGGAAGCCCTTCACGCTTACTAGCAGAAAGAACAACGTCGCACGCACGCACGTATTTTTCTATTTCAGGTTGATAGCCAAGCAATTTTACACTATCTTGTATTTGCAATTTTGCAATTTCTTTTTCTAGTTCTTCACATAAAGGTCCATTCCCCGCTAGCCAAAGTTTTATATTAGGAATTTTTTCTTTAAGTTTAGGAACAAGTTGAATTAAACTCTTTTGATTTTTGTTTTTATTCAGTTCACCCGTGCATAAACAAACAAAATCTGTTTCCGGCACGTTTAATTGTTTACGAATTGCATTTTTTTCTTCATTAGATACAACGCAATGTCTTTTACCATCAACACCAACGCCGTGCATTCTAATAACCTTCGTTTTAAAACGCTTAGTTGCTAAACGGTAATCTTCTTCGGTAATCGTTACCAACACGTCACATTTTTTTGCAAAATGTTTCTCTATAGGGTAATAAATTAGCCAATTCTTTTTAGAAGCACCCTTGTAAAAATGAAAGCCGTGTGCTATATAAATAACCTTAGTTCCTTTTTTGTGTGCTTTTTTTGCAGCCAAACGAGTTACTATTCCACCTACAGGAGTGTTGCATACAACAATATCGTAATTTTCTTCGTTAAGAAGCCTTTTTATTTGTTTGTATGCAGAAATATTCTTTAAATTAAATGGAGAACGTTGAAAAGGAACTTCTACAACCTTATCTACGTATTGCAACTGCAAACCATTTTTTTCTGCTAAATTATTCTTTGCCGCAACGTGCACTTCATAGCCTTGTTCTTTAAAGTTTTTTAAGTAAGGTAAATGAAATTGGCAAATATGGCTTAATACCGTTGCTACGTATAAAACTTTTTTCATTTTTTACTCCTTAAAATGGCAATAAAGAATTAATTGTAAAAATAACGTTAAGTGCAAATGCTCTAAATTTTGTTTCTTTCATATTAACTACACGTATATTCATATCATACAATTCTTTATTTAGGTATTTTTTCATATCTAAATGATGTTGGTCAGAAATACGTTTTTTTAGTGGCACCTTAAATAACAAGTCTAAAAATCTTCTATTGTTGTATATAAAAGTAATATCAAAACAATATTTCATTTCGCTAATGTTTAAGCCACCCCAACTACCCCAAGTTACTTCATTGTAGTGCATATCTGCCGGTGGATATTGAGAAGGAATCTTGGCATATTCAAATTCATTTATATATTTAGCAAAAACTTTATCTATTCTATGAGCCAACCCTCTTTTTGCAATAAATATTTTATAAAGATTTCTATACAATTTGGCAGAAAGTTTAGGCATTTTTTTTCTTCCATAATGTTTATACCAATATGCCCTAATCGTTTCAGAAACCCAACTTTTTATTTCAACGCTAGCAGGACATTTTTCTTGCAACACCATGCGTTTGCGAAGTTCGTTTTCCTTTTCTAAAGCAATATAACCGTTGTTATGGCGAATTATTGCTTTCTTTTCTTCAAAACGGTCTATTTCGTTATTTTCATTAGGTATTTCAAACAAAGTCCAAGGCACGTTAAAGTTTTCAGATATTTTTTTTGCAGCATCGCAGTCTATAGTTTCCTTTAATGCAGAACAATAACTAAACGTTTTAATTTTGTCATAGTTGCCGTTTAGGGCTGCAAAAGTGGTATTACTATCTATGCCACCCGTTAACGAAAGCCAAGGATTTTCCCATTTTTTCACAACCAATTCTGCGTTGTTTTTTAATATATCTGCTGCTTGTTTAATTACCGTATTATATTCTTCTTCATTTTTGCACTCTGCCAAGTCCCTTAAAGGATAAAATCTTTTATGAGAAATGCCTTCTTTAATAATATAAGTATAAGAAATGTTTGGAACAATTCTCTTTACACTAGAAAACGGCGTCATATCTGCTGGTAAGTATGGGCCCATTACCCTTGAATACCATTTATATTCAATAAGTTCTTTTACAAAAGAATCTATTTCATAACCACATATATCACCTATTAGTTGTGGATGAGAAGAAAGGTAAAAATCTTCCCCTTCTAAACAATAGCAAGCCGATTGCATGCCGGAAGGGTCTACTAAAAACTCTACTTTTCCATCTTCAATCGTTCCAAAAACAAATACTCCCGTCAACTCGTCTACGTAATCGTAAATTTCTTCTTTCCCTACGTAAGGAAATATTCTTTGTAGAATTTTTGTTTCATCAATTTCCATTGTAAATGGATTATAAGCATGCCCAAAAATAAAGCAAGCTTTGTTACCTTCTTCATAATAATGAAACCCCGTTTGGCTATGCTTATAGAAAAAATATTTTTGTAACTCTACCACTTCCCAATTTCCATAAAAAGGAAAGTCGTTTATATTAATATCTTTTCTATTCGTCAACAAAAAGCCACGTATAAACAAAAACTTTTTTAAATCTTCATTTTTTTCAAGTATTTGTTTAATCATATTAAACACCAACCTTGCTTAAATTTTCTATAATAACTTTATTTAGTCTTTCTATGTTGCCATCGCCAACAAAACTATTGTGAGGAGTTATTATAACGTTTTCCTTTTGCCATAATAAACTATTTGTATTTAACGGCTCTTCTACAAAAACGTCTAACACAGCGCCCAACAATTTATTATCTAAAGCCTGTAAAAGTGCTTTTTCTTCTACTATTGCTCCACGTGCAATATTTACTAAAACTGCATCGTCTTTCATATTGTTAAAACGAGTTTGGTTAAACATTTCACAAGTTGCTTCCGTCAAAGGTAAAGTTAAAACAACAACATCTGCTTTAGGCAAGCAAGCATCTAGTTCTTCTAGACCATACATTTTTTCGTAAGCGCCGTCTTCTCTTGGGTATAAATCTACCCCAAAAACCTTACAGCCAAAAGCATTAAATCTTTTAGCGCATTCAGTTCCAACACTACCACAGCCAACTATACAAACGTTCTTTTTATAAAGTTCTAAAACTCCACGATGCTTTTCCCACGCCTTCTTTTTTTGATTTTCGTAAAAAAAACGAGCCTGTTTATAAATGCTTAACACACCGCTAACTGCATATTCTGCCATAGGAACGCTATACACTCCACGAGCGTTATATATTTTAATGCCTTTCTTTTCAACGTGTTCCATAGGAACTCTGTCAAAACCAGCGCTCGTTAACTGAATGAATTTAAGTGAAGTAAATTTCTCTATTGAGTGGTGCAAAAATAACCCGTTACAAATAACACCTTCTATTTCTTCATACTTGCAAGGCAATTCATCTTTTTCGTTTTGCATAAATACAATAGAATGCCCCATTTTTTCAATTTGATTAAGTTGTACGCTCGTGCATTGCCAAGCACCCGTAACCAATAGTTTCATTTTAATTTAATCCTTTTAAAATTTCGCCAACAATTCTATCTATTTCTTTGCTGTTTTCAACAAAATCAACGTAACCATTCTCACATTGTTTTTCCCAATTACGAATAGCCTTTATCCCTACGTCAAACACACTACGCACTTCTTCTAAATTGGTAACAACGTTAGTATTGCAAAAACTTCTAGATAGAATTGCACAAGTAGAACCTACTCTGTAATGTTCTGCAATAACTTTTTCAGAAGGCAACATTCCCTTGCCCAAACCAGCAATACCACCAAAACCATATGGTATATTTTTTGCCCTAAATTTACTACAAAGTTTTTCTACCGTTCCATTCACTAATAATTGGAACATAAACTTCATTCCGTAACCAAGGCTTAAATCGTTAAGTCCAACAAAAATTTCGTCTAATCCATCTAGTTCTAAAATTTCGTCAATGCAAGCAACGGCTTCGGGAGTTTCTACTAAAGGCATCGTTTTAGCCCTACCATCTACCAACTTAATAAAAGTTTTTACTTCTTCTACCGTTTTGAAATAAGGTAGCATAATAATATCTGCACCACTTGAAACAATTGCATCTATTTCTTCTTTAGAAGAGCAATATTTTTCCGTTGCTTGGTGAATAGGGTTGCAACGCACCAAAACTTTAGTTTTAGTTAAAACCTTTTTAATAGCCACAACGTCTTCTATGGTGTGGTGGCTTTGAACGGTATCCATTCCACCCTGCCTGTCGGCCTTGCCAATATATTCCATATCTACAAAAACGCGTTGCACACCTGCATCTTCAACAATTTTTGCAATTTCAGGTCGGTTGGTAATATACATCAATTTAAGCATTTCTGTTTTCCTTACTTTCCGTTGTTTTTGGTTTTTCTGTCGTTTCTTTTAAAGCCTCTTCTCGTGTGATATTTTCTTGTTCTTTTTCTTCTGTTATCTTTTCTTCTATATCAACATTTTCTAAAACTTCGTTTTTCGCAAGGTTTTCTTCTTTTTCATCTACAGGGGTAGTAACAACCGTTGCCCCCTTGTTTTCGTTATCTGCATTGGTAAAAACCTTAAATATCGTCATAAAGAAAATTTTAACGTCTAACCAAAACGATAAATGGTCTACGTACCAAACGTTTAATTGAATACGTTTATTCCACTCCACGTCTTTTCTACCGTTTATTTGTGCCCAACCTGTAATACCAGGGCGCACCTTAAACATTCTTTTTTGTTCTTCTGTATATTTATCTAACGGCCAAGGATGATATGTAAGCGGAGGGCGTGGACCAATTAAACTCATATCCCCCTTTAATAAGTTAAAAAATTGAGGTAGTTCATCAAGCGAAGTTGCTCGCAATATTTTACCAACTTTAGTTACACGTGCATCGCCTTTTCCAGAGTAAACCCCACTACCCGTTTTTTCTGCCCCAACACACATAGAGCGAAACTTATAAATTCTAAAAATCTTACCATTTTTACCCAAGCGCTCTTGCTTAAAAATAACAGGGCCTTTAGAATCTATTTTAATGGCAAGCGCAACTACTAGCATAGGGATTGCACAAATTAATAAACCTATTACTGAAACAAAAATATCAAAAAATCTTTTAAGAAAATATTTATACATTACGCCTAACCTTCACTCATAACAACATATATTTTTATTAGTTTTTTAATTAAATTTTAACTTTTTTTCAATAGTATTTTTTCAATAAAAAAATATGTAATTTTTTTGTATACTCATACACAATAATTTTAACATAATTGACATTGTATGTCAATAGCCACTTTTTTAGATTTTTTATGTTTTTGCGCAAAAATAGTAAAAATTTGCTCGTTTTTATTAACAAACTAAACAAAATTTAGTTCACCTATACCATTGTCTTAGAAAGAAATTAACGCTATTTCAAAGGTTATTTAAAAAAATAAAAACACCATTGTTGGTGTTTTATTTGGTGCTCCTGGCGGGAATCCCACCTGTGTGTCCTACCCGATAAACAGTGGGTGTCCACTGTTTAGTCCTTCGGACAAATTGCTATTAGCAATTTTCTCCATATTCGATTCCCTTGCTCGTTTTTAGTAAATAAAAAAAGCTAGTTTTTTCTAGCCTTTTTGCTTGGTACTCCCGGCGGGAATCCCACCTGTGTGGCCTACCCGATAAACAGTGGGTGTCCACTGTTGAGTCCTTCGGACAAATTGCTAATAGCAATTTTCTCCATATTCGATTCCCTTGCTCGTTTTTACTAAACAAAAAAAGCTAGTTTTTTCTAGCCTTTTTGCTTGGTACTCCCGGCGGGAATCGAACCCACAACGGCCCCTTAGGAGCTTGAAATGTACTTAGAAATTAAATCTTTTATATTAAAAATCGAATATAAAATTCGTTTTGTCAAATAAATTGTTTCGTAAAATTCGTATCGTTACGAAAAATTTGTATCGTTTTCTAACTTTTCTAATGAAAATAATTCAATTTCTATTCCAAATCGGAAAAATGCAATCCCAAAATTTCGCCACTCTCGTAGAGAATCGCACCGAAAAGAATCTCAATTGTAGTCACCCCACTTTGGGTATTAACTGGTCATAAATTTGGAATTATAAAATGCATTTTTAACAATTTCTCTCCCGTTGAGAATCGTGTTACGCTTTACCACCTTATTTGCTCTCTACGTATTCTCTAATTTCTTTCATAAACGCTTGTCCGTTGTTGTCAAACCATCTGTCTCGAATGCCTTTTATAGAAAGAAATTCTTCTCTAGTAGTAGGCTTCTTAGTTGCCAATTGAACTAATACTCTATCCCACGCAACACAATAATATGGAATGTCCTTTTCATCGCCTATTTTCTTTCTTAACGATTGTAAACGTTTCAAAAGTTCGACGTCTGTTAGAAGCGCTCCATCTTCATCAATATAAACATCCCAGCCTTCAACCACAATCGTCATACCATCATCAACAGTTTGAATTTGAGGTTTAGCATTTGTATTGTTCAGAGCAATAATTTCTTCTACTATTGATAAATCTATATTGTGAATATCTTCAATAGATTTCTCACTATTCACCCTTACAGTAGGATATAACCCTTGTGTCCTATAAAGATAGTTTTCTTCTATGAGAAATTCAACAATATCAAAAACGTGTTTTGTTTTTATTGACTTTAACGCTCCATAACAATCAAGTTCGTTTAATTTATAATTAATAACTTGTTGGTTTTTGCTCCCTCGTAAAACGTTAACTGTCATAGTTGCACCAAAATAATTTACTTTACTTATTTCAACACAAGCATTAATAATTAGTTCAACCACTCCTAGTGCTGTTAGTTCACTTGAGGAACTTTCTTCGCTATCGTCAACGACTTCAACTCCAGTTGTATCAATACCCTCATCCTCAATGTTAGTTTCTGGTTCCACAACTGTTATAGGTGTTTCAACAATAGGTTCTTCTTTCCTTTCTTGATTATCATCAATAACTTCAATTTCTATTATTTCATTATCTTTAACTGACTCATCAAAATCTTGTGGAGAAATAGTATTGTTGCAACCTTTACCGTCATGAGTATAGTTAGTACAGCCCAAGAAAGAATGTCCGTCTTTTGTTTTAACTATCAAATATCCATCAACACACTCCGTACATTTTTGAATATGCATTTTACCGCCAACTAAGTTGTTTGAAACAAAGCCACAAACTTCAGGTTCATTGGTACAAACCCAAAGATTCATAGCACAATCTTTACGATGTCTACGCTGTAAAGGATAACCACAAATAGGACAAACCTTATTTGTCAATAAGCCGTGCGGCTCAGGCTTAAACTCTCCTTTGAGTACAATATTTTTATATTCTGCTTTTAGCTCTAAAACAAATTCGGACGGATGTTTTTCCGGCGCAATTATAAATACCCTATTCTTTGTTCTTGTTAACGCAACGTAGAATAATCTTCTTTCTTCAGCATAATCCATTTCATCTGATTGTTTGATGACCAACTTCATAACTGGGTCATCTTCAATCTTAGAAGGGAACCCATAAACCGCGTCTTTTGCATTTATAATTATAACGTTATCATAGCCCAACCCTTTAGAGCTATGTGCCGTTAAAAATGTTATATCTACTTGTGGATATTTTTTGGAATAAACTTTACTTCCGTTTGCGTTATATTCAAACGCTCCAGTTCTTGACAAAGTTTCCCCATCGTAATTATATCTACCAATGAGCAAAATACTTGTTTTATTACCGTGTTTAGCTACAATTTCACCAATAGAATACTCTAACGCACGAGCCATTTTGTGAAGAGGACCACCTTCGGTTGCTCTTTCATTCCATTTTTTAGGCGTATCGTAATAACTTACAACAATTACAGGGTATTCTATATGCTTAGGCGAAATTAATGATTTCTTGATTTGCGCATCATTCTTTTGAATAAACCCACCCGCTATATCAATAACTTCTTGAGCATTTCTATAAGTTTTAGTAATTTTTAATTCTTCACCATACCCCATTTTTTCGCAAAACTTTGTAAACAAAGTAACGTCTGAACCACTAAACGCAAAAATCGACTGCCAATCGTCACCCACCGCAATAATCTTCGCATCAGTCACATTAGACAACTCTTTTGCCATATCAAAACGTTGGCGAGATATATCTTGATACTCATCAATAATTATGTATTTGAAATGTAACTTTTCTTTTAATGCAACAACTTCTCTCAATGCACGTGCAGCATCATTAATCATATCTTGGAAGTCTACCGCATTGTTTCTTGAAAGCGTTCTTTGATATTCTAAATAACACTCCCTACATATCTCTAAGAAAAGTTTTGTTCTTTCGCTTTTTACAATACGAATAAACTCATAGAATTTATCTTCCGTATAACCATTTGTTTTAAAGTTCTTAATAAAGTCGCAAATCAAATAAACCATCTTTGCAATGTATTTATTTTCTTGTATCAATGCTAATTTATTTAAAACTTCCTCCGATGACCTAGGATTTGAAACAATACCATTTTCTTTCAAAAGTTCTGTTAAATGGTCTATTAAACTTTTGCCATCATTGTATTTTGAATATGTATAGATAAGTTTTGTTCCGTGCTTTTGATGAATTTGAATTTTATCATTGATTGCTTTTTTATACTTGACGATTTCAGCTTCCGTATATCTATCGTTCTTTCCATCTTCTGAAAGTCCAAAATGCTCTAAATAGATTTCTTTTCCGTTTTGTCTTATAACAAAATCGGGAGAATAGCGTTTTTTGGACATAAAGATATAATATGGATACGATGGTTCATACTCATATTCAATACCGTTTAAATATAAAAAGTTTGCAATTTGAACTTCTTGAGAAGATTTAACAACCTCGTTATTAAGTGTAACTTTTCGTTTTGTATTCTTTTCTACGTATGTATAACTATATTCGTTTAAATTACCTTTTAACGTTGAAAAATCTGACTTAACAATGCTATTTAAAAATTCTCTCTTATCCGTACCCTCATATTGCGTATCAAAATAACTACCAAAGAACAATACAAGATTATCCGCCATTTTCTTGTCTTTAATTTTAACAAGTAAATAGTCTCTAATCGTGTTATACAAAAAACCATCTTCAACAATATTTAACTTTTCATCGCTCTTCTTTCTTAAAATGGCGTTGCCTGCAGAGTGAAACGTGGTAATTGGACAAGGTATATTTAATGCCTTATTTATTTTATCTCTTAGTTCTCCAACCGCCTTATTTGTAAAAGAAATAATGAGAATTTCTTCAGGTTTTATTTTTTTCTTATCAACTAAATATTTAACTTTTGCCGCTACTGTGGTAGTTTTGCCTGCCCCAGCGCCCGCGATAACCAAGCAATAATCTTCATCGGTTAAAACTACTTTTCTTTGGTCTTCATCAAGCACAATATTTTTATCAATATTAAATAAAATCTCGTCTAAATACTTCTTTTGTTTAACCATTGAAGTGTCAATAAACTCTTTATTATGTGAAGAAATTATATTTTTAAGATTTTTAAAAGAACTTAAAAACGCATTTATAAAATCCAACTTTATTTTATTCTTTTTACAATACGCTGATAATAACCCCGAATCGTTTATAGTGATAAAAGCTTTATTGGCTTCTGAAAATTGCTCAACTAAAAAACTATAATCTCTAACCGAAATATAGTTCTCCTTAGCCAATAATTCACCAAGCTTTTTATTAAATCCTTCAACCGCTATTACTTCAGCGGGCTTTTCAACTTTCTTAAAAAACAACCAGCCCATTAATATCTCCAAGTTTAGTTAATTAAATATACACTTTACCATCAAAAAACATTAAATTTTATATTTTTTAAACGAAAAAATCATTTTATTTTTGTTTTAAGCGGAGTAGCCCCACACTCACAATTGTATTCCAAGAAATCTCCATTATAATTAAGTTCCATTTCGTGATTGCACTTTCCACAAACAGGTACAGCTTGGAACTTTCTAAACGGCTGATATTGTGGTGCCGATAATTTGTTTCCATATTCTACTAATTTGTTATTAATTTCCACAAGAATATCCGTAACATTAAATTCTCCATCTATTCCAACACACTTGACTATTCTAATTAATTCTTTTGCCAAATCTTTCTTGTCGTCTTCTGATAAATCTATTAAACAAGCGCCTTTTTGCCCACTATTAATTGGTTCAGAGATGTCACCAAAAGGCATATCAATAACAAAATTAGTATATTGCTTGTTAGTCCCCCAAGCAGCTCCAGCTTCCGCCAAACAAATATTCGAGTCATAATATGACCTACTAAATAAGAATATCACATATATGTCATCCCTAAAACACTCGTTTAAATATGTACAAATGTCATATCCTTGCGGTACACCATAATCAGAGTTAGAGGTAAAAATAATTCTATCCCTTAATTCTGGAGAAATTTTAATGAGCAAATCAATAATAAAATTACCAAAATTTTCACAATCCTTTTTATGACTGATTAATATTCTTTTTGTTGGTCTAGACAAATTGGCAGCCCTTGAAAACTGAAAGAAATCTTCTTCAACAGCCTCTTGTGCATCCTTAGGCATAGAGTCAAAAACACTTTTTGATTTTATAGCCCCTTTCCTAAATCTTGTTTTAATTTCTTGTCGATTCGCTTCTTCTTTAGCTTTTTCAACTTCTTCTCTATAGGCAGACATGTCATCTGCAATTCCTTGTCTTTTACTTACTAGTTTAGCAACAATACCTTTGCATAACTCTACTAATTTTTTTACTCGTTCATCTTGTACCGAAAAATTGTCGCGCCCTGCGGTTGCTATATCTTCCAAATCTTCAACGTCCAATACGTCAAATTCAACTTCACCCTCAATATAATTTAAAAATGCAGCAGTCATTCCAAGAGCACTTAAAAACTCAGACGTTGCCAGTTTATTTCTTACATAAACCCTTAATTGATTTGGATTATAATGCATATTTTTTCTAAAATTCTCACAATTCAACTTAGAATCTTCTTGTTCAATTGTTGAATGAACGCCAATCCAACCTTTAAGTTTATACGGATATTTCTTCCCATCAATTTCAATATCTCCTACAATAGTGTTTGAAACCTTTTTACTCTTGCCATCATCATCTTTGACAGTAGTTTCAATGGTATCTGGAATTTGTATTATTTCTCTTGGAGTATTAAATATATTGTTTTCTATAGGCAATCTTTTATCACGAATTGAAATGTTTTTACCGTTTATTTCTTTAAAATCTTCCGTTTTGGTA
>JAZOOP010000084.1:0-3026 GCA_045655065.1 Christensenellaceae bacterium | reverse complement strand
TTACTAAAAAACAATTTTGAAGAACATTTATACGAGGACCACCAAGAAACTTGTAAGATTAAAATTTATATTGGTCCAAAATCTATTTCAGAAGTTATGTACGCATCTGCATTTGCAACAGGCGAAGTATCTTTTGAAGATTTCAAAATTGCAACAGGTAAAACATACCAATACAATAAAACCAACAACGTGCTAGATTTACCTTTAACTGAAACCGATAACTATGCGTTCTATTCTTTCTATTCAGAAGTTGCAAATAGCACGGTAGTATTAAACTCTTCAAGCATTGAGGTAAATAGTAATAACGACACTTATAATATTTATAGCGAAGGTTCTTATGCTGGTAAAATTTTAACAGAACCAACAGTTGCACAAGGCTTTATTGGTATTGTTCCTGACCATATTTATATAAAAGAATCTCAAAATGGCAACCTAAACGAAAGAGTTGGTAATGGTGATGATAACGGCAACGTGGCAGGCTTAATTAATACAAAATATTTAAGCGAATACAAAAAGATTGCTGGTTTAGAAGATATAGAAACGAACCTAAACTATAACGGCATTGCTATGCAACCTCTTATGATTTATAACAAAGTTGCATCTTCTTATGGGTTTATAGGCAATAAAATTTTCTTAGGCCAAAACTCATTTGCCTCTATTTCTGTAAAAGTTAGAGTTACCGGCGAAGCAAAAGCAAACGTATATTTAGTAGATATTTCTAAAACAGTAAAGGACGTTGAAACGTTAGATTTCACAAATAACACAAACGGCTTTAACGATATTACAAACGGCGAAGAATATAGTAAAAAACTTGCATTTGAAAATATTACTGCTGATATGATGGAAGAAAATGGTTGGTTAACCCTTACCTTCTACGTTGCAAGTGGTTTAAATGAAAGAAATTTAAGACTAGAAGTTTGGAACGGCTCTAGAGATGGCAACGTAAATTCTGAAGGTTACGTATTCTTCTCATTAGATAAGTTTGCCGAAGACGAAACGTTTACTCCACAATCTTTATCTGCAGGCTTTAGCGAGCCAAGTAAATGGGAAGACACGTTTACAGATACAACAAGCGTTCTATATGGTAAATTTGACTCAACTAAAGATGAAGCAATTATGTATAAACGTCAATTAACCGAAACAGAACTAGAATTTAACGCACAACAAACCGACACTTCTAAGTTAGTTTCATACTCACCTAAATACGTATGGATTAAAACAGATAGTATTATATATGCTATTTACAATACGGTTGAACCAATTCCTGTTGACCCAAATTCAACCGAAGAAGATGTTGAAGAAACAACACAAAGTTGCACTTCTGAAACAGACCCTGCATCTTTCTGGTTATCTTTCTCTTCAATACTTCTTGCAGTAGTTTTACTTGCAGCAATAATAATGTTATTCATTAAGAATAGTAGAGCAAATAGAAAAGCTAATAGAAACGACGGAAAATCTCATTACAAAATAACAAGCAGAATTAAACCAAATAAAAAAGAAAAATCAACCAAAGATAATTCTGCAACAGAACCAACTGAAAAGATTGAAGAAGAAATTGAAGTTAGCGAAACTGAAGAAATAGAAGAAGAACAAACTACAGAAGAACCTGTAGAAGAAACAACTGAATACGTATATTCAGACGTTCAAAACTTCGGCGACGATACTGAAATTAGCGAAAATACTGAAGACAACACAACCGAAGAATAATAACTAAAGTAATTAAAAGAGCCACTAAATTTAGTGGCTCTTTTATTTTACCATTGTATAACAATATATAAAAAGTAGCATATATATATTGTATGGCAACTATAGTTTTAACAGGTGGTGGTAGTGCAGGACATTGCACCCCTCATTTAGCAATTTTACCTTTCATTAAAAAACATTTTGAAAAGGTTTATTATATAGGTAGCGAAAACGGAATAGAACGAGAAATTATTGAAAAAGAGAATATACCCTATTTTGGTATTCCATGCGCTAAACTTGAAAGGAAATTTAATATTAATAACTTAAAAATTCCATTTAAAGTTATACGTGGAATTATTGAAAGTGGGAAAATATTAAATAAAATTCAACCAGACGTAATTTTTTCTAAAGGTGGTTACGTTTCTATACCAACGGTTATTGCAGGGAAAAAAAGGAAAATTCCAGTAATTGCACACGAAAGCGATTATACTATTGGTCTTGCAAACAAAATTTCTTCTTTTTACTGCGAAAAAGTTTTAACTTCTTTTCCCTCTACAGCAAAAAGCGTAAAAAATGGAGAGTACGTTGGCTCTCCTATTAGAAAAAATATTATCTCTGCAACAAGGCAAGATGGCTTAAATTATTTTAAATTTAATGGTAAAAAACCTGTTTTATTAGTATTAGGTGGTAGCCAAGGTTCTAAAGTAATTAACGATACCTTAAAAGCGTGTTTAGATGACCTTATACCTAACTTTGATATTATTCATATATGTGGAAAAAACAATACTTTTGCCTATAAAAATGCAGGCTTTTACCAAGCCGAATACATTAACAATATAGAATACGCTTTTGCCGTTGCAGACGTGTGTGTTAGCAGGGCTGGTTCTAATTCAGTTTTTGAATTGTTAAGTAAAAAAATTCCAACCCTACTTATTCCTTTACCAAAGGGGGTTTCCCGTGGAGACCAGGAATTAAACGCTCTATATTTTCAAAAGCAAGGTTTAGTTTCAGTTTTAGAGCAAAAATCGCTTACAAAACACTCATTATATGCTAGCATTACTGCTTGTTACACCAACAGGTTTAATACAGCTAGAATGCTAGAAAAACACCCTATAAAGGACCAAAGCGAAAAAATTTCTAATATTCTTGCTGAGTGTATAAAGAAGTAATAATTCTTCTGTTATTTGTTCTATAATTACCTCTATAATTAGGTATATTTTGCTTTAAGCTTTCAATATTTTCAAAAAAATAAGAAAGACTTGTTCTTCTTTTTGGTTTCTTAATTAGTTCAATACATTTTTTGTAACGTTTTTCAGTTAAAATTGTTACACAACAATTTTCGT
>JAZOOP010000083.1:0-11088 GCA_045655065.1 Christensenellaceae bacterium | reverse complement strand
ACATAAAACGAAGCGTAAATATAACGCTAATATAAATAAAACTAATCAAGGAGAAATAAAAATGGATTTTAATTCAACAGTAAAAGGCAGTTTATTAGAAGGCTTCTATCCAGAAGGATGGGATTTTGAAAAAATTGATGCTTGTTGTGCTAACGCACCAGAATCTATTACAGAAAAACAAAGTTTCTGGAACGAAGGTTTTAACCCTATCGCTTGCGATAACGTTCAAGAATTTGACGTTAAAATGGGGCACGAAATTGCCAACGAAATTAAAAAGGCTAACGGCAAAAAAATTGCGTTTATTCTTCCTGTAGGTCCTATGGGAATGTACAAATGGGCAGTTTATTTCTTAAAAGAATGGAACGTTAGTTGTAAAAACGTTTACTGCTTCAATATGGATGAATGGGCAGATGCAGAAGGTAACACAATTACAGGCGAAGCATCTTTCCAAAGTGCTATGGAAAACGCTTTCTATAACCCACTTGGCGAATTAACAGTTCCAAAGGAACACAGAAACTTCGCTACTAAAGAAAACTTACCTACGTACCCAGAAAAAATTGCTAAACTTAAAGCAGAAGGCGCTAAATTAGTTTTAGTTTACGGTATTGGTAGAATGTGCCACATTGCTTTCTGGGAACCACAATTCGGTTCAGAATTTGCTTCTAACGAAGAATGGTTAAAACAACCATATAGAATTGGTGCTAAACTTCACCCACTAACCATTGAACAAAATGCTTTAACTTCATTTAAGAGTAGAACGAGCCTTGTTCCTTGCAGAGCAAACACAGTAGGCCCTGCAATACTCTTCTCTGCAGACTACGCTATTGGTGGTGCAGACGGTGCTTTAGGCCGTGGTATGCAATGGCAAGGTATGAGTTTATGGATGACTTTAAGGTTTGGCCCTACGAGATTTGTTACTTCTTCTTTCATACCTACTCTTCCTGGTAAATTATTCTTCTTAAAAGAACTTGCTGGTCCTCTTTGTCCAGAAGCAAACTAATAAATGACTGAAAGAGAAAAAGCATTAAACGGGGAACTTTATTCGCCTACCGACAAAGAATTAAGAAAACTTCATTTAAGAGTTAAAAAACTTTTCGGTAAGTATAATAAAATTGACCCGTCTAACGAAAAAAAATTAAATAAACTAATTAAAAAGATATTGGGTGGCACGGGCGAAAAAGTTACCGTTCACCCACCTTTTTATTGTGATTACGGCATTAATATAGTAGTTGGCGAAAACTTTTTTGCCAACTATGGCTGTGTTATTTTAGACGTAAACAAGGTTACCATTGGTAAAAACTGCATGCTAGCGCCTTGCGTAAAAATGTTTTCTGCCACCCACCCCGTTCGTGCCGAAGAAAGATATAACGGCGTAGAATTAGGATTACCAATAACTATTGGAGACAATTGTTGGATAGGTGGTGGTGCAATTATAAACCCTGGCGTTACCCTTGGTGATAACGTTGTTGTTGGAGCAGGTGCAGTTGTTACGAAAAGTTTTGGTAGCAACGTTGTTATTGCAGGCAACCCTGCTAAAATTATTAAAGAACTTTAATTTATTGGAGAAAATATGAAAAAATTTATTATGTACGGCGCAGGTAATATAGGCCGTGGTTTTATTGGCCAAGTTTTTTCTAACAACGGCTATTCTGTTGGATTTGTAGATATTAACCAAGAAGTTATTTCTACCCTAAACAAAGACCATAGTTACCCTGTAAAAGTTGTTAGTAACGACGGGGTTATTGTTCAACCTGTAAATAACGTTTACGGAATTGACGGAACAGATATTGAACTAGTTTCAGATGAAATTGCTAGTGCAGATGCTATGGCTACTGCAATTGGCGTAAACGTATTAAAATTTATTGCTAAACCTATTGCGTTAGGCTTGAAAAAACGTTTTATTAATAATGCTAAACCTTTTAACATTATTATTTGCGAAAACCTTATTGGCGCAGATGAATTTTTAAGGAATTTAATTATTTCTTGTATTCCAGAATACGAAGAAAGAATTAAAAAAGAAGTTGGTTTTGTAGAAGCAAGTATTGGCAGAATGGTGCCTGTTTTAGAAAAAGAACCTGGTGAAAGCATTTTAACCGTTGCAGTAGAACCTTACAATATTTTACCTGTAGATAAAGATGCTTTTAAGGGTGAAATTCCAAACGTGCCTAACCTTTACCCTTTTACACCTTTTAGTTTGTTTATTGAAAGAAAGTTATTTATGCACAATATGAGCCACGCAATTAGTGCTTATTTAGGAAACTTAAGAAAATATAACTTTATTTACGAATCTATTAAAGATTACGACATTAAGTTTATAGCATATAAGGCTTTAACGCAAAGTGCTATTGCCCTAACAAAAGAACACGGCGTAGAAATTGAACCATTAATTGCTCACGCAGATAACTTACTATATCGTTTTACAAACGTTGCACTTGCCGATACGGTTGCAAGAGTTGGTAAAGACACTATTAGAAAACTTAGCAATAACGATAGAATTATTGGCGCAATTAACTTATGCGAAAAACACGGCTTACCTTGCGAATATATTTGTATTGGTGCTGCCGCGGGTATGCACTTTGCCCCAGAAGGCGACGAAAGAAGCATAGAATTATGCAATTTTGCAAAAGAATTTGGCGTTAAAGAAACGTTAAAGAAATATTGCAACTACGAAGGCAAAATGGTAGATTTAATTTGCACTCTTTACGATATGATTAAAGACGGCAAAGAAATTTATGAACTTGCCAACTACTGTGGCGAAATCTTAGGAAAGGAAATAAGAGTATAATTATGAAAAGAAATGGTATTGCTTTAGCAGGTAATATTTTAACCGATAACGTTAAATTCGTGGGCTCTTACCCAGAAAAAGGTATGTTGGCAACAATAACTAGCGAGTCTTTAGCCGTTGGTGGCTCTGTGCCAAATAGCGGTATAGACCTAAAAAGGCTAGATAAAAACTTAAGAGTTTGCGCTTTTGGTAAAATTGGTAACGACGATAAAGGTAAATACGTTTTATCTAAACTTAACGAAGAAGGTTTAGAAACAAAAGGGGTTAAAATTTCTTCTACTTCCCCTACTAGTTATTCAGACGTTATTACCGTTACCGGCACGGGAGAAAGAACTTTTTTCCACAACCGTGGTGCTAATGCAGAATTTTGTTTAAGCGATATTAATTTAGATGAAATAGATACTAAAATGCTTCATTGTGGCTATTTAATGCTCTTAGATGCCTTTGATAAATACGAAAACGGCACTACCCAAATGGCTACCCTACTAAAGAAAGCACAAGAAAAGGGAATTAAAACTTCTATAGACGTGGTTAGCGAATCTTCTGGCAACTTCAAAAAAACCGTTTCTGCTAGTTTACCTTATTGCAACTACGTTATTATAAACGAAGTAGAAGCAGGGCAAATTGCAGAAATTAACCCAAGAAACGAAGACGGCACGCTTAACGATGAAAACGTTAAAGAAATTTTAACAACCATAATGGCATACGGCGTTAAAGAAAAAGTTATTATACATTGCCCAGAAAAAGGTTTTTGTTTAGATGCTAGTGGCAAGTTTACGGCTGTTGCTTCTAGAAAATTAAAATCTGGCTTTATTAAGGGTAGCGTTGGCGCTGGCGATGCTTTTTGTGCCGGTTGCTTATATGCACTTTATAACGGCTATGAAGATGAAAAAATGCTTAGCTTTTCTAACCTAGTTGCTATTAACTGCCTATCTAAAGCAGATAGTATTAGTGGGGTTACTTCTATAGATAAATTAGAAGACTGCTTAAAATAATTAATATTTAAAAGGAAGAAAGAACTTGGAAAACTCCAAGTTCTTTTGTTTTTTTAAACAAAAAAGGCTATTGACACTTAATACTTTATAATGTATAATTTAAACAACAAAAGGTATTAAAAATATAGGAGGCATGATATGAAAAAAATACTTAAAATTACTACCATTTTACTTATTTTAACTATGGTTTTTGGAATTGCGGCTTGTTCTTCTTTTGGCAAAATTCAAAAAGCACTAGAAGATATTGGCTACGCTGTTGTTGAAAACAAAGATAATAACGTTTCTGAAGAAGCTAAAGAAGACGAATCTGTAACGAAAGTTTACGTGTTTACTAATGCAAATTCTATTTCTGCCCTAGAAATAGCAAAGCTTACCCTAGTTACCGTTATAGAATTTAATTCTACTAAAGACCTTGTTGAATATTTCAAAGAAAACAACACCTTACAAGGCATAATTACAGATATCCAAGAAGACGGCACCGTAGAAGAAATTTATAACCAACTTAAAGCAAAAGGCTTGGCTTGTGGAAATTGCATTATAGCACCAATTGGTTTAGATGCAACTAACGTTTTAACGGCAATTAAAAATCTTAACAAATAAAAATTAAAACGAATAAAAAAAGAACTTGGAAATTCCAAGTTCTTTTATTTTAGTTTAATATTTTATAACCCAATGTAAACGGCGAATAATAAGAATGCTACCGATATAACGAATAGAATTAATTGAAATAGCCCCGTTCTTTTTAACCAACTAACAAAACTTACGTTTGCTAAACTTAAACCTACTACTAACGTTCCACAAGTTGGGTATAAAACGTTGGTGTAGCCATCGCCAAATAAGAATGCTAAAATAATAATATTTGCGCTAATTCCTGGTAATGGCGCTAATGTTAATAGTGGTATTAATAGTAACGCTTTTGCAAGCGAGCCTGGAATAAAGAATTCAAACACCAAAATAATTAAATACAATAATATAACTGAAAGATATGGCGATTGCCCGCTCATAAAAGTATGGCAATAGTAAAATGCAGTATGTAAAATATTGCCGTTTTCTGCAATATATTTAACACTAAATGCTAATAAAATTATTACTATTGATGGCGACAAATCTTTTGCACCAATAGCAAAAACCTTAAAGGTTTCTTTTATACTGCCTAAACATTTTTTGCCTATTATAAAAGTTCCAACAACAAATGCAAGTGCCATAACAACCATGCCTAAACCTAAATCGGCTAACACAGGCACTATAGAGAAAAGCACTATAACAAACAACGCAACGGAAAATAGCGCAATTATCATTTTAGATTTTTTAGAATATTCTTTCCTTACTTCTTCCGTTAAATGTTCAAATTTTTGCTCGGTTTCAGTATTTAAATTTAATTTTTCATCTTTCTTTGCCATATAGGTTAGGTATAAACTAGTAAAGAAATATAGAGCAACGAAAATTATTAAACGATACCAAAAGCCATCTAAAACGGTTAACCCTGCTAAACCAGATGCAACACCAATAGTAAAAGGGTTAAACAATGCAGTAGTAAATCCAACACCCGTAGTAATTAATATTAAACTAACGGCTTGTTCTTTTGTCCAACCCATTGCCTTAGATATTGCAAGAAAAATTGGGAAAAGTATTAAAAGTTCTTCTTGAAGACCAAAGCAAGAAGCAAGTAACATCATTAAAAGAGTAATAACCCAAATTAGCAAATACCTTTTTTCGTAAAATTTATCTACAATAATTTGAACTATTGCAACTAAAAGCCCTGCTTTATCTAACACCTTAAACGTGCCACCTAAAACCAATAAAACGGCTATGATTTGAATAATATTAAAAGCGCCTGAACCTAAGAAAAGTGCTTCTATAGGTGCTGTAAGCCAACGCCAAACGGGTAGCCTAGTTGTGCTTTCTATTAATTCAAACGAACCTGCAATAATGTTTCCGTTTTCATCTACCTTATATTCACCGGCAGGAACAACGTAGGTTAAAATACCTACAAGCACCATTATGCTAAATAAAATAGCACAAATAGTAATAAAACTTTTTAAGCTAAACTTAAGGTCGGAATTTAATTCCTTATTTAGCCCCTTTTCCGTGTTGTTCATTTTTATTTTTCTCCTTTGGTGTAAAAATTAAATCTACAATTTTGTTTTTGAAAACCATAGATAAAATAACTATTGCTATTATAACAACTAAAATTATATAGCTAGTAATAGGCGTAGAAGAGGTGGTTATTTTAACACCTGCCCAAAGTGTAACAATTATATCTGGCAAAGGGCCAAACAGCGTTACAAGAGCGTATTTCCACCATTTCATACCGCTATCTGCTGCAACCATATGAATTACTAAAAACGGAACGAACGGCGCTAAATAGGCTAGAAATAAAAAGTAGTAAATACTTCTTTTACTATTCTTTATTTTTTCTTCCATTAAGCGATGTTCTTCCCTTTTCTTTTTAGAGCTTAAAAATAAAGTGCTTTTTGTAAATAAAAACGCTAATTGACTTGCTAAAAAAGTAGAAATGGCAACGTGAATAAGACCAAACCAAAGCCCGTAACTAACGGCAGAAGTTAGTTGTATTGGCACTGAAGATATAAACGGAAAGAAAAAACAAACTATCATTATTATAGTCATAGCAATAACGCCCACTACACCTAACGATAGAACGTAATCTTGAACAATTTCTGCCCCCGAAGCAACTTGGGTAAATAAATAAGACACCGTATCCCAATTTATTATAGAAAAAATTACTAACGCAGTTAAAACTATCGCCGTAATTATTATTATACTTAATTCTTTTTTATTGCTCATACTCATACACCTCGTCGCTAACCTTTTTCCATGTTCCATCGTATAAGTTATGTATTTCTTCTGCAGCAAGCATCCACTTTGCAACTTGCTTTTCATTTTCTAAAAGCTTAAAATTAAAATATTCGTTTTTATAATATAAATCTAGGTCGTATTTTAACGACATTGTTAACGAATAAACTTGTTCAGGTTCAAAGAACATATTAACCTTTTCGCCGTCAAACGTGCCTTCGTACGTTAGCCCTTTTTTAGTTAAAGTTAAATTACCTTCGCCGTGAAATAAAATAGAATAATTATTATCTAGTTTTTTAACGTTTATTTTACCAAGTTTAACTTTTGTAGAAAGTTTAAAATCTTCGCTTAAAATTTCTTTTGCAATGAGTTTTCTTTGCCATTTATACCACTCGTAAATATTTTTAAAAGGCAAGTTGCCGTTTACACTAGTTATATCGTAATACTCATCCATTTTAATAGAGAAATTACATTTAGAACACGTCATAACGTCTTCATTAGTTGAAAACTCATATTCGCTTTGGCAGTTTGGGCATTTATATATAATGTTATCTAAACCATAAACGTTAGGTTTTTTACCCTTAAAAGCAACCTTATTATTACTAAATTCTTCAAATTCATTATACTTAAACCTTTCTAAAAGTTTATTATGAATTTCTTCTTGCGAAAGGTTGTTAATATCTTCAGCGCTAAAAAGTTTATCAAACGTTACGGTTATTTTGCCTTTTTTTACGTCTTCAGAGTAGCGAGTTCTTGAAAAATACGTACCCTTAAAGGTTACTAACACAACGGGTAAGCCCGCCTTTTTAATAAAGTTTTTGGTGGCAGGGTTTATTGGGTGAGTTGAACCTGACGTAGATTGTATGCCTTCTGGGAAAATGGCAATACTTCCACCCCTTTTAATACCTTGAAACATTTGCCTGGTTGCCTGTAAATCTGGTTGGTAAAGCATTTTTGCAATAACACCCAAACTTTTAAGCAACTTAAAAAGGTTTTTTTGAAATACGTTTTGATAGCCACATAAAACGTGTATATTTAAATTTTTAATGCCTGCAAACAAATAAATATAGTCAAGGTTAGATTTGTGCTGACACAAATATATTGCTTGACTATTTTTAATTTTTAAAAATTCTTCAGTGTAAACGAATTCTGTATTGCGCTTTTTAGCAATACTTCTAAACGCAACTTGAACTATTTTTGCAATTAAAGAATTTGGTTTTTTAATTTTTCTATTTTTAAATTCGTTATGAAAGTTTTTTTCCATTAATGTAATACTCTCTAAAAAAGCTAATTGCCCTTTTTTATTGGTTTAACTTTAAGTGAACCTTAAATATATTTTAATTATACCTTAAAAGTTAAAATAATGCAAGCATTAGCAATAATTTAACTACTAACATCAATTTTTAGCAATAAAAAACACCTTGCTTTTAAGGCAAAGTGTTTTTATTTTAAAATTTTTATTGTTTAATTATTCACCTTTGAATGGTAATAAGTCTACTAAACGAGCCCTTTTAATAGCCTTAGCAAGAAGTCTTTGGTGTTTTGCGCAAACCCCTGTCATTCTTCTTGGTAAAATTTTGCCACCTTCAGCAACGTATTTCTTTAAAGTATTAATATCTTTATAATCTATTGCTTCTGCTTTAGTTTGGCAGAATTGGCAAACCTTTTTACGAGGTGCTCTTTTAACGAATTTCTTACCTTCTTTTACAGGTGCAGCACTTTCTTGTGGTGTGCTTACGTTCATATTTTCTTCCATGATATTCTCCTATTTTAATAATTAAAATGGCAACTGATTATCGTCAATCGCTTCTAATTGTGGGCGTTTTCTTGTTTCCGTAATAGGCGCATCTTCACTATCTTGCGCACTCTTTGGAGTTAAGAATTCCACTTCGCTGGCAACTATGTCGGTAACGTTTCTTTTAATACCATCTTTATCTTCATAAGAACGGGTTTGAAGTGAACCTACAACGGCTACCTTATTACCTTTCTTAAGATATTTTCCACAGCTTTCAGCTTTGCCACGCCATACGGTTATATTAAAGAAATCGGCTTCTCTGTTGCCTTCTGCATTAGCATAATCTCTTTGAACGGCAATGCTAAACCTACAAACTGCCGTACCGTTAGACGTTTCAGTTAATTCTGGGTCTCTTGTTAAATTACCTACTAGAATTACTTTGTTCATAATTTTCTCCTACTTATCTTTTGGTTATTAGTCTTCTAACTACGCCATCTGTAATGCCTGCTATACGCTTTAATTCAACAACAAGTGTTTTTTCAGCTTCAAAAGTCATTAAAACATAGTAGCCTTCAGATTTGTAGTTAATTGGGTATTGTAATTTTTTAGCACCCCAACGGTCTGTTTTTTCAATTGCACCACCGTTGTTTTTAACTAAATCTTCAAACTTTGCAATAATACTTTCTCTTTCTTCTTCTGCAACGTCGCAGTCAATGATATAAAGCATTTCGTATTTAGTCATATTTTTTTACCTCCTGGACTTATTCGGCTTACGAGTTTACGTAAGCAAGGTTTTTAGTGTATTTTTAACACTAGTTTAATAATAATAACAAAATATCAAATTTTTGTCAATTATTTTTAGTTGTTATTTATTATGTATTAAAACTTTAGCTAGCTGGATTTAAAATATCGTCAAAAGTTTTATTATACATATACATAATTGGGTTTCCAAAATGGTCTTTGTCTTCTAAAATACCCGTATCTACAAGTTGCA
Organism: Christensenellaceae bacterium; assembly: GCA_045655065.1. Taxonomy (GTDB): domain Bacteria; phylum Bacillota; class Clostridia; order Christensenellales; family Borkfalkiaceae; genus UBA1259. The sequence continues at coordinate 1,765 of JAZOOP010000083.1, read as the reverse complement.
TTACGGTAGCACCCGTTATTGCTGTAGCAACGGATTCCATTCCGTTAGATAGGCTACCAAAAGTTAATTTTTTATTTTCATAGCAATCGGCATAACCGTATTCATCTATTTTGTCGCCATCTCCATCTCCGTCTTTCGCTTCAAATATTAAGAATAGCCAGAATTTAGCATTTTTAGAAATATAATAGGTTTCGCAACCTGTTTTAGTGCCTTTAATATACTTTTCGTTTTCTAAATAATATGGTTGTGGTTGTAATTTTTTGCCTTCTGCAGTTTTAGTTATATCATCAGTAAATATTTCCGTTTCAAAAATATCTTCAATTCTTAATGCGTCTATTTTTGTGCCAATGTTGCTCATAGTTACGTCGCCCTTTGCAACAAGTAAAGAAAGTATTGAGTTAGTGCTTCCGTTTGGCAATAAAGTATTTAAGTGAACGTTATCTAGGTTAAAGTTTGCTAAAGAACCTAAGGTAACTTCATTAAAATCTTCTGCGCCTACTGCTTCTTTTAATATGTTAACTAATTCTTCTCTATGTTCGCCTGCAGGTATTAAAACAGAAAGGTGCATTCCGTTAGGGTCTTTGTTTTCTAAGTCGTTTAAAGTTATATCGTCAAAAGATATTCCACCTGTTAAATCAGAAAGGAAATCCTTAAATTGTGGGCTTGCAGTATCGCCTAAAACGGTTTTTAAGTGCATATTATTAGGGTCTTTACCAAGGAAATCTTTTAACAATATATTACCTGGGTTAGATATACCCGTAAAGTCGCATAAAATTTTATAAAGGTCTACGTGTTTGTAACTTGGTAAAACTAAGTCTAGGTGAACGTTATCGGTGTTAATACCACTTAGGTCGGCAACCACTATTTCGGTTGCTCCTTTACCCGTTAAATCTACCATTAAATCAAAAATAAGTTTATTTGCTTCAACATTTGGGTCCATAACGGTAGAAAGTTTAATACCGCCCATTTGAATATTTGAAAGATTACCTATAGTTAACATACCATTAGTTACAACGTCGTTAGAATTTATAACATCATCTCCGTTAACGTCTATTTGAACTATGCTTCTTAAAATTTCGTAAAGTTTAGCGTGTGCAGTTTCATCTAATACAGCCGTTAAAGAAATGTTAGCAATATTAAAATATTCACTAGTTAAGTCGCCAATAACAATATCTTGTGCTAGTGGATGCGAGCCGTCGCCAAACACTATAGCGCTACATAAAACCTTATATAAATCTTGGTTAATAGGGTTTTCTTCATCGTCTTCTAGAGGTATAACCGTACTTAGTTTAATACCATCCATTTCAATATTAGAAAGAGAGCCAATGGTTATATCTTCAACAGCATCTTCCCCCGTCATTCCAAGTAAAATTTCGTAAAGAAGTTCGTTACCCTCTTCAACTAAAACACTTGTTAGAGGAACGTTAGAAACACTAAAATATTGGCTTGCTAAATCGCCTACGGTAATATCTTCAGGGTTTGGATGAGAGAAATCTTCATAAGTAATTGCCCCACATAAAATATTATATAAGTCTTGGTTTATAGGTTCTCCGTCTTCATCTTCATAAGGCAAGAATAAACTAATTGCTACGTTGTTTATATCTATTCCACCTAAATCGCCAACGGTTAGGTTTTCTTTGGTAGCATCAGTTCTAACAACTGCAGAAACTAAAATATCTAGTAAGTCTTCATCTAAATCAAAGTTGTTAAGAAGTATTCCGTTTATATTAAAGGTTGCAGTTTCGCCTACCAAGTCGCCAATAGT
>JAZOOP010000082.1:0-3499 GCA_045655065.1 Christensenellaceae bacterium | reverse complement strand
TCAATTCGCTTAAAAACCAACTATTTTCAATATTATTTAATATTTCTTTACATTTTTTATAGTAATTTAGGCAAATTCTTTTTGTTTCTTCTAAACCATATAATTTAATAAAAGTTAATTTATTTGCATTTTTATCTTTTTTAGGGGTTTTGCCTATTTCTTCAAAATTACCTTCTTCATCTAAAATATCGTCGGTAATTTGAAATAAAATGCCCAAATTATAGCCTAATTCATTTAATTCATTATAATATTTGTTTCCACAAAATATTGAAGGAATTAAAAGAGGTGCAGTTAATAAACGGCTTGTTTTATTATTATAAGTTTCTAAAAGTCTGTTTTCAAAATCACTATTATTTTCAGTTAAATTTTCGTTCTCTAAATCTAATACTTGCCCGTAAATCATGCCGTTAATTCCTGAGCATTTAGCAAGTAAATAAGAACATTTTATTTCTTCTTCAGTAGAAGCATTTTTTAAACAAATTTCAAATGCAAGGTTTAACAAAGAATCTCCGGTTAACACACCTAAATCTTCGCCAAATTTTTTATGAGTTGATAATTTACCATGCCTAAAATCGTCGTTATCCATACAAGGCAAGTCATCGTGCACCAAAGAATAATTATGAATACATTCTAGCGCTAAAGCAAATTTTAAGGTTTTTTCTATTGAAAAACCAAGCATTTCTGTTGTTGCCAACAAAATAATTGGCCTTAGCCTTTTTGCAGAACCCGTTAATGCATAAATAAGCGCATCTTTTAACTTTGGGTAAATGCCCTTTAAGTCGTTTTCAATAAAAGAATTTAAATAATTGTTAAATTTTTCTTTATAATTAAATAATTTTTCATTAAAATTATTCATTATTTCTCCTAACTGCAGAAAGATAGGTGTTTTCTAGTAACATTGCTATGGTCATTGGGCCTACGCCACCTGGAACAGGCGTTATATAAGAGGCTTTTTTACTAACGTTTTCAAAATCTACGTCGCCGTAAAGTTTTCCGTCTACCCTGTTAATGCCAACGTCTATTATAACTGCACCATCTTTAACCATATCTTCTGTAACAAAATTAGCCTTACCAATTGCTGCAACTAAAATATCTGCTCTAGACGTAAAATCTTTTAAATTGGTTGTTTTACTATGGCATATAGTAACAGTACAATCTTCACGCAATAATAACATTGCCATTGGCTTACCTACGATATTACTTCTACCTAAAACAACGGCATTTTTACCTTTTAGTTCAATATTATAATGTTTTAACATTTGAATTATTCCAAAAGGAGTACAAGGTATATTACTTTCTAAATTTAAGCACAAATTACCAATATTCTCTGCTAAAAAACCATCTACGTCTTTTTCAATAGGAATTAATTTTAATATTTTTTGTTCATCTAAATGTTTTGGAAGTGGTAATTGAACTAAAATACCATCTACATTACTATCGTTTGCAAGTTTAGAAATTTCTTGCTTAACTTCTTCAAACGTAGCAGTTTCAGGTAACGTTATTGAAATAGATTTCATTCCAACGTATTCAGTTGCCTTAATTTTGTTTCTAACGTACACTTGCGAAGCAGGGTTTTCGCCAACTAATACTACTGCAAGGGCAATTTTCCTATTATTTTCTTTTTCAAAGCATTCAACTCTTTGTTTTAAGTTTTCTTTAATTAATGATGAAAGCATTTTGCCATCTATAATATTTGCCATAATTCACCTAGTTGTTTTTAATATATTTTGCTAAAATACCGTTTACGAAATTAACACTTTTTTCTGTTGAATATTTTCTTGCAAGTTTAACTGCTTCATCAATAACAACAATTTGTGGAACATCTTTAAAATAGTTTAATTCTGCAATACCAATTAATAAAGCACATTTATCAGTTGAAAAAATTCTATCTATTTTATATCCAATAGCAAACTTTTCTATTTCAGATATAATTTCATCGTAATTTTTTTGTATTTCATTTAATAAACTAGTTGCAAAAGCAATTTCTTCATTGTTTAATTTATCGTTTTTGCAAAGCACAGAAAAAAGCTCCTCATCACCCGGATTGAAGAGCTGTGAAAATAAATATTTATAAACGGTTTCTCTTGCTAAACTTCTCATAAGTGTTTCCTACGCTTTTTCAATTATATTGTTGTTTTCTTCTTTATTAGTTTTGTTTTCCGTTGGAGTTGGTATTGCAGGAATTTCGTTAAACATAACACCTAAAACCGAAACGTCTACACTAGAAACTTTATATTCCGTCATCGCTTCAACGTTATGCCTAATTGCTTCTTGAACTCTAAACGCAACGTCAGAAATGCTTTGTGAATAATGAACTTTAATAGCAACGCTTACTTTTACACCTTCTTTATCGGAAGAAATTTTAATGGCATTGCTACGCATTTTCTTTTTATCTGCAAAAGAATAAAGTTCAACGTTATCTAGTTCAGCAATTGCAAGTAAAACAATACCATCTACAATACTATTGTTATATATTATTTTACCTTCGTTCTTTTTTTGTGGTAATTTCTTAAAACGTGCCATAATACACCCTTATTTATTTTAATAAATACATTTTACCACAAAATATTTTATTTGCATAGTATTTTTTATGAAATTGGAATAATTTTTACGTTTTCTGGCGAAACAACGTGCTCTTCTTGAATTATTGTATATATTGCAATAGCGTCGTCGGTAGAAAGTTCTTCAGTTTTTGCTATAACGTTAACGTTATCTGAATCTAGTCCAATAACAACAACAACGTCTTCAAAGCCATATGCTTTAATAAGATTTTCTAAAAGAAATTCTTTTTCCGTCATTTCAGTTAGCTCAATTTTAAGCGAAAGAGCGGTTGCATATTCTTCACTACTAGCTTCGGCACTTTGAATAACAGAATCTAACTGCAACAATTCTTCATTTCTGCTATTTAGCCTTTCACTTCTATACTGAGTAAAATAGTTAGAAGTTGCAATTACGTTTACGTCGCCACTATTCAAATCTGTTGGCGAAGTTAACACGAAGTTAAAAACGGCGGTAACGGCTAATAGTGCAATCATACAAGATAAAACTATTATTTTTTTTCTTTTTGTCATATAAATCTCCTTTAATTTGCTTTTAATATTTGTATTTTATTTATTTCTATATTTAGTAAAGATGCTGTTGCATTTTGTAGTTTTGAATAAACTGAAATATTATTAGCACCACTACAAACTATTACAACCCCTATAATTTTTGGGTAACTTTCTTTAATAACAACGGTTTTTCCACCTACTAATATAGGCTTAGTAGTTATTGTAATTTTTCCATTTTCTTCAGTTTTAATAGTTTCTGAAGCAAGAACAGTTTCCATGCCCGATTCTACCGTAATTACAACACTAACTTCCCCTGCGCCATCTACTTTAGAAAGTGCTTTAGAAAGCCTATTTTCTAAATCTGAAACGTAGTTTTCATTTAAAAAAACTTCTTTTTTTTCTGCTGGTGCAAATGAAAACAATATTAATACGATAACTAATATAACAAT